>JADGOL010000155.1 GCA_017882995.1 Acidimicrobiales bacterium
GCGGTCGGCTGCCACCGCCCCCTCCACTCCCAGTTCCGCTGCCCCCGTCCGGTGACCGGGCCGGACCCCCGTCCGCCCCCCGACACCGGCGGGCGTGGTGGCGTGCGATGCGCGGCCCCGGTCCCCTTCGACGCAGTCCCACGAACCGGATGGCCGGGGGTGTGGCGGGTGGCCTGTCGGCCCGATTCGGGATCGACGCCAACCTCTTCCGGATCGCGTTCATCTTGGTGGCCGTCGGGGCGGGGACCGGCCTGGCGGCATATGTCGTGGCCTGGCTCCTGATCCCCGGCGAGGGGTCGACGACATCGATCGGCCGCCGTGCCCTGGCGGACCGCCGTACCGTCGCGGTGGCGCTCGCCTTTGTCACCGCCCTCGTCGCCGTGCTCCTCGTGCTCGGCGCTGCGGGCCTCAGCTTCACCGCCGGCTTGATCTGGCCGGCATCAATTGCGGTGGGCGGGCTCGTGCTCGTGTGGCGCGGTGCCGACGAGGCGGAACGGGCCCATCTGAGCGAGCTCATGGGGCGGGCCCCGCTCATCGGGTCGCCCGAGTACCGCACCCGACGCGCCACCGTGGCGCGCGTCGTGGTGGGGGCGCTCATCGTCGTGGTCGGGCTCGGTGTCCTGGTGGCGTCGAGCCATCCCACCTTCGCGACGCTGCGGACGGTGATCGCCGCCAACGTGGTCATCGTCGGTGTCCTCGTGGTGTTCGGCCCGTGGTGGCTGCGCCTGGCCCGTGACCTGGCCGTCGAACGGCGCGAGCGGGTCCGCAGCGAAGAACGCGCCAACATGGCGGCCACCGTCCACGACTCCGTGCTCCAGACCCTGGCGCTCATCCAACGCGCCGCGGGTGACCAAGGCGAGGTGACTCGCCTGGCCCGGGCCCAAGAGCGCGAGTTGCGCGCCTGGTTGTTCGAGGGCCGGGCGCCGGGTTCGTTCAACGGTGAGGTGTCGACGATCGCCCAAGCCGTGTCGGTGATCGAAGGCGACGTCGAGGCCAGTCATCGGGTGGCGGTGGAGTCGGTGACCGTGGGTGACTGCGAGCTGACCACCGAGCTCCGCGCCCTACTGGGGGCGGGCCGTGAGGCGACGGTGAACGCGGCGAAGTGGTCGGGGGCCCCCAGCGTGTCGCTCTTCGTAGAGGTCGAGCCGTCGCAGGTCTCGGTGTTCGTGCGCGACCGCGGCCGGGGTTTCGACCCGGACGCGGTGGCGCCCGATCGGCAGGGTATCGCCGAGTCCATCCGGGCCCGGATGAACCGTCACGGCGGGACGGCGGTCATCCGCAGCGCCCCGGGCCAGGGAACAGAAGTCGAGCTGGTCATGCCCAGGACGGGAGGCGGTCGTGAGTGAGGTCACGGGGTCCGGGCCGCGGGCGAAGGTGCGGGTGTTCCTCGTCGACGATCATCACCTCTTCCTCTCCGGCGTGCGGGCCGAGCTGGGCGACGCGGTCGAGGTCGTCGGGGACGCCGATGAGGTGGGAGCGGCCATCGAGCTCATCGCCGAGCGAGTCCCCGATGTCGTGCTCGTCGACGTCCACATGCCCGACGGTGGGGGCCAGGCTGTGATCGAGGCCATCGGGCGAACCCATCCCGAGGTCCGATTCCTCGCGCTGTCGGTGTCGGACGCCGCCGAAGATGTCATCGGAGTCATCAGGGCGGGCGCCCGTGGCTACGTCACGAAGACCATCTCGGGCCCCGAGCTCACCGACGCCGTCGAGCGCGTGGCCGACGGTGACGCGGTCTTCTCACCCCGATTGGCCGGCTTCGTGCTCGACGCCTTCGCCGCTGACCCTGGTGCCGCCGGCGGCGCGGTCCCGTCGTTCGACCCTGAGCTCGACCAGCTGACGCCGCGCGAGCGCGAGGTCCTTCGGCTCATCGCCCGCGGCTATGCGTACAAAGAGGTGGCGCGCGAGCTGTCCATCTCGGTCAAGACCGTCGAAAGCCATGTCTCCGCGGTGCTCCGCAAGCTGCAGTTGTCCAGTCGTCACCAGCTGACCCGGTGGGCGACGGAACGCCGACTGCTCTGATCGCGTCGGTCAACTTCGGCTATCGGACCGGATCAGGGGTCGCGTCGGATCATCAGCACACCGCCGATGACGAGTGTCCCCACCGCGTACGCGCACAGGATGGCGAAGCCGTGCCAGAACGGGAACGCCGGGAGGAACTGGTCGTGGGCGCCCTCCGAGGTCGTGCTGGTCATGGCCGAGCCGATGGTGGCGGGGAGGTACCGGCCGATGGGATGGCCGATGGAGGCGGGGAAGGCCGAGACGACCAGGGGCAGGATCAACAAGATCCCCACGAACGTGGTGATGGTGCCGGCGGTGTGACGGATGATGGCGGCCAGGCCGAGTGCCATGAGCCCGAGGACGGTCAGGAACAGGCCCCCACCGATCACTGCGCGCAGTACCTCGTGTTGCGCCAGGGTGGCGGTGGGGGTGGAGCCCGACAGGATCGCCTGGCCCACGAAGAATGCCGTGAACGACACCGCCTCGGTCACGACCAGGGCGACCACGCCGAAGACGATCGCCTTGGCGGCCAAGATCACGGGCCGCCTTGGGACTGCCGCGAAGGAGGCGCGGATGGAACCCGAACCGTATTCCGCGCTCACGGTGAGCCCACCGAGCACGCCCATGGCGAGCTGTCCGAACAGGAGGCCGGTGAGGCTGATGCTGGTGGGATCGAACAGGGCCTTGTCGATGAAATCGGCGTGGCGCCAGTGCGATGCCTGGCTGGAGGTGGCGAGGATGCCGATGCCGATACCGAGCACGACGGTGGCGACCAAGCACCACAATGTGGAGCGCACCGAGCGAAGCTTCGTCCATTCCGAGCGCACCACGCCCGAGAAGCGGTAGCGCCCCGGCGGCAGTCTGCGCAGGGCAGGAGCGGCGGCGACCGTCACGTGCGCAACTCGGTGACCGTGGCCGGGGGCGTGACGCTGGACCGCTCGGCGCGAAACTCGACGCTGTCCTGGGTGAGCTCCATGAAGGCCTCTTCGAGCGACGCGGCCTGGGGAGCGAGCTCGTGCAGTGCGATGCCGAGGCCCGCAGCGAGGTCACCGATGGCCGCAGCGCTGAGCGCGTTGACGAC
>JADGOL010000156.1 GCA_017882995.1 Acidimicrobiales bacterium
AAGCTGAGCGCGACCATCCACGCGAGCAGGTCGAGCATCGCCTGAACGACGCCGCGTCGCCCGTTGACGGGTCCGAGCATCGGTTTCTACCCCTTCCCCTCCGCAGGCCAATAGGTCGTCGCCACGGGTGTCGAGCAGCGACCCTTTCGGGCGCGTCGACGGGCCGGAACCCTAGCAGTCCGCCGATCCGCAGTCGCCGGGGAACGCGCGCGCCGCCGGGGCCCGCGTGCGGTCATCGAGCCGGGCAGTGACTAGTGTGCACGACGTGTCTGCCGCTGTGGGTGACCTCTCGCTGCGCGACTACCTCATGGTGGTCCGGCGTCGGAAGTGGATCATCGTCCTCTCCGTCCTCGTGGTCACTGCCACCGCGCTCGGGTCCGCCATGCTGCAGACCCCCACCTACCAGGCCAGTGTGCTGGTCAAGGTCACGTTCAACCCGAACCAGGCCAGCAACATCCTCGACGGCTCGCAGGGCGTGGTGCCGACCGACCCCGACCGCTTCATGTCCGACGAGGCGCAGGTGGCCTCGAGCCCGCAGACGACCAACGTCGTCATCCAGAAGTTCGGCGTGGCCTCCGGCATCGCGGTGACCCCGATCGCCAACAGCTACCTGCTGCGGTTCACGGCCACCTCCGACCAGCCCATCAACGCCCAGCTCATGGCCAACGCGTACGCGGCGGCCTACAACATCGTGAGCCGCCAGCAGAACCAGGCGGTCTACGCCGGCGGGATCCTGTCGCTCGCCCTCAAGATCAAGGGCCTGCAGGCCACCGTCGCGAACCTGCGCAAGCAGCAGACCGGGTCGGCCACCTCGACCGCCAACCAGGGCCTGCAGGAGACCATCAACTTCAACCTGTCGCAGGCGTCGAACTACCAGAACCAGCTCGACAACCTCTCTCGCGCCCAGGCCACGGTGCAGTCGTCGGGGTCCATCGTGGCCCTCGCCGGCAAGCCCAGCACCCCGGTCGCCCCGAAGCCGCTCAACTCCGCCATCGTCGGCGCCACCGCGGGTCTCGCCCTCGGCCTCACCGCGGCGTTCATCCTCGAGCGCCTCGACGACTCGGTGAAGTCGAACCACGACATCGAGGCCGTCTCCGACGGGCTGCCCACGCTCGGGATCATCCCCTTCGAGACGGTCCCGCGCCAGGAGCCCCTCTACGTGGCGGCCCGCGACCACACCAACTCGCCCGGGGCGGAGGCGTACCGCAGCCTCCGCACGTCGGTCCGGCTGCTCTGCCTCGACCAGTCGCTGCGCGTCCTGCAGGTCACCAGCCCGTCGCAGGGTGAGGGCAAGTCCACCACCATCGCCAACCTCGGCGTGGCCCTGGCCCAGGCCGGCGTGCGCACCACCATCGTCTGCTCCGACTTCCGCCGGCCGAAGCTGCACACCTACTTCGGGTTGTCGAACGAGATCGGCTTCTCGTCGGCCCTCGTCGGCGACGTGCCGCTGTCGGAGGCTGTCCAGGCGGTTCCCGGCCAGGAGAACCTCTACCTGCTGGCGTCGGGCCCCCGCCCGGGCAACCCGTCCGAGCTGCTCTCGGGCCGCCGGGTCCAGAAGATCTTCGAGGCCCTGCGCCTCGCCTCCGACGTGGTTCTCGTCGACGCTCCGCCCGTGCTCCCCGTCACCGACGCCTCCATCATCGGGCGCATGGTCGACGGCACGCTCGTCGTGGCCCGGGCCGGCGTCACCAGCTCCAAGGACCTCCGCCGCACCCTCGACGTGCTGCGCCAGGTGAAGGTCCCGCTGGTCGGCCTCGTGCTCAACGGCACCGGGCGCGCCACCAGCTACGGCTACACCGGGGGCTACGGGTACGGCTACGGGTACGGGTACGGCTACACCGACTCGAGCCGGCCCAACGTCGACCCCAACCCGCCGGTCGAGGTGGTCGTGGAGCCCACCACCAACGGGGCCAAGAAGAACGGTGCGGCCGAGACCCGTCCCGAGCCGCCCGCAGAGTCCGAGCCCCCGAGCGGACGCGGCGTCTTCCGCTAGCCGCGGAGCCGGTAGAGTTCCCCTGCGATGTTGCGTCGACGCCTCCCTGTCATCCTCCTCGTCGCGGCCAGCGTGGTGCTCGGCCTCGCGATCGCCGGGCCACCGAACCAGTCCCACACGCCGGTGATCACGACACCCCCGCCCGTGTTGTCCCAGACCGGCGGGTTGTCGCCCACCACCGCGCCGTCGAACTGATGAAGGTCGTCGTCACCGGGGGTGCCGGCTTCATCGGCGCCAACCTGTGCCGCAAGCTGCGGGCCACCGACGGCATCGACGAGATCGTCGCCCTCGACGACCTGTCCACCGGCATCAAGGCCAACCTCGACGGTGTTCCCGATGTCGACCTGCTGGTCGGCTCGATCCTCGACGTCGACGCGCTCGACGAGGCCTGCCGGGGGGCCGCGGCGGTCGTGCACCTCGCCGCGCGACCGTCGGTCCCGCGCTCGCTCGACGACCCCATGGCCTCGCACGACGCCAACGCCACGGGCACGGCGCGCGTGCTCGAGGCGGCCCGCCGGGCGGGCAACGCCCACGTCGTGGTCGCCTCCTCGTCGTCGGTCTACGGGGCGAACCCCACCTTGCCGAAGCAGGAGG
>JADGOL010000157.1 GCA_017882995.1 Acidimicrobiales bacterium
ATCTGACGGCTGCGGTGCACCGAAGCACTCAAGCCGACGGCGCCGAGCGCGTGGCGCGTGCGGATGCTGACGGGTTGGTGCTCGACGACATGGGTGCCCGCCGTGGTCACCTGCACCGTGATGCCAGTGGACTCGAGCATTGCCCCCGCCATGACCGAGCGGGCCGCGTTTCCGGTACAGAGGAACAGGACGTGCGGCGTCATTGATCGAGCCCGTGAGATCGACGACCGGATGGTCGCGCCCCGTCGAGGCGCGCCGGCCCGGTGCGGGGTGTGGTGGGAACCTACTTGATGTGGATGCCCGAGACGGCCCGGGCGATGATGAGCCGCTGGATCTCGGAAGTTCCCTCGAAGATGGTGTAGATCTTCGAGTCCCGGTGCCAGCGCTCGACCGGGTGCTCACGGATGTAGCCGTAGCCGCCCATGATCTGGATGGCCTGCTCGGTGACCCACACCGCCGTCTCGCCCGCGTAGAGCTTGGACATCGACCCTTCGCCGGCCACGAACGGCTTACCGGTACGTCCCATCCACGCGGCGCGCCACACGAGGAGTCGCGACGCGTCGATGCGCATCTTCATGTCCGCCAGCTTGAAGGCGATGCCCTGGTTCTCGATGATGAGCCGACCGAACGCCTTGCGCTCCTTGGCGTAGTCGAGGGCGTATTCATAGGCGGCTCGGGAGATGCCGAGCGCTTGCGCACCCACCGACGGGCGAGTCGCCTCGAACGTGGCCATGGCGGCTTGCGAGTTGGACTTCTTCCCCTCGCGGGCCCGGGCCATCTTGGCGTCGAGCTTCTCTTTGCCCCCGAGCAGGCAATGCCCAGGAACGCGCACGTCATCGAGGATGACTTCGCCGGTGTGCGACGCCCGGATGCCCATCTTCTTGAACTTCTGACCGGCCGACAGGCCCGGCGTCCCCGGTGGCACGATGAAGCTCGCCTGGCCACGCGAGCCGAGCTCGGGGTCCACCGCCGCCACCACCACGTGGATGTCGGCGATGCCGCCGTTGGTGATCCAGGTCTTGGTCCCGTTGATGACCCACTCGTCCTTGGCCTGGTCGTAGACGGCCCGGGTGCGCAGCGAGCTGACGTCGGAACCGGCGTCCGGTTCGGACACCGCGAACGCGGCCATCTGGATCTTCTCGGGAGTGCCGAAGCACTGGGGCCCCCACTCCCCGAGCTGCTCGGGCGTCCCGTTGGCGACGATGCCGGCGAGTCCCAGAGCGCTCCCGAAGATCGCCAGCCCGATGCCCGCATCACCCCACGCCAGCTCCTCGTTGGCGATCGGCATCATCAACCCGCCCGGGTCGAAGAAGCACTGGGTCATGAAGTCGAAGGAGTACAAGCCGATCCGGGCGGCCTCCTCGATGATCGGCCACGGGGTCTCTTCCCGCTCGTCCCATTCGTGGGCGGCAGGCCGAATGACGTCCTCGGCGAAGTCATGGACCCACTTCTGGATCTGCAGCTGGTCTTCGCTGAGATCGAGCGAGAACTCGGACATTTCTTCCCCTCCGTCCAAGCGCCGTCCGGGGCCGTGGGCCTGGTCGGCACGGTTGTCGCGTGAGCGCGTCCCGTGCCTGGGGCACGGGGGCGGCCTCGCCTATCCGTTGTTACTCAACGGTAACCTATGGGCGGCGGCTTCGACAACCATTCGGGTCGATTTTGTCATGCCCGACCGCATGACCAGGGAGAACACCAGCGCCCCCGCGATGGCCACTGCCCCCTCCAGGAACGGGGAGCCCACACCCAGCAGCTGGTAGGACAGCCCCCCGACCGCGGGTCCGACGATCCTGGCCAACGCCGAGAGCCCTTGCTGGGCGCCGAGGGCGGCGCCGCGCCCCTCGGGACCGGCCCGAGCCACGACGAGGGCGTTGAGTGCCGGGGTGCTCAGGCTCTGGCCGGCGATGATCAGGAGGAGGGGAAGGACCAGACCTACGCGGGCGTGCACCGTCGGCACGAGGAGGAGCCCGAAGGACTCGGCGACCAGTCCCGCACGCAGACATCCGAGGTCCCCGATGCGCGCCGCCAGGGGGCGCACGAGACCTCCCTGCACTACCACCGCCACCACGCCCACCATGGCGAAGACGGCCCCGATGGCGGCCAAGCCGAAGCCGAGACGGCGCTGGCCGAACAAGGCGAAGGTCGCTTCGAATGCGCTGAACGACGCGATGAGCATCACGGTGACGACGGCCGGAGCCGCGATCCTCCGAAGGATCGTGCCCATGGAGTCGCGGGGAACGGCTCGGCCCTCGCTGTCTGTTTCCGGTCCCCGCTCGGGGCGGGTCTCGGGCAGCCGCCTGATCGCCACGACGGCGTTGAGCCCGGCGATGCCGGCCGCGACGTAGAACGGGACGCGCGCCCCACCCAGAGCCGCCAGGCCCCCGATGGCAGGGCCGATGACGAACCCGACCCCGTAGGCGGCACCGAGGAGCCCGAAGACGCGCATGCGGTCGTCGGGGCCGACCATGTCGGTCGCCGACGCTTGGGCCACGGCCACGCTGCCGCCCGACGCTCCGTCGAGGAGGCGGGCCACCACGAGAAGCCACAACGAGCCCGCCAGCCCGGTGAGGAGGCTGGCGGCGGCGGTCCCCGCCAGCGACACGATCAGCAGCGGCTTGCGGCCGATCCGGTCCGACAGGCGCCCGAGCAGCGGCGCACTCACGAACTGCGCGGCGGAGAACGCGGCCAGAAGGAGTCCGACCGACGCGGGTCCGGCGCCCAGGTGACGCGCGTACAGAGGCAGGAGGGGGACGACGATGCCGAATCCGAGAAGGTCCACGGCCACCGTGGTCCACAACACGCCGAACCCCGGCGGAAGGCCACGACCCACGGCGCGCATACCGGGGAGCGAGGCGCGCCCTGACGCCCGGGCCTCCGACATGGTCACAGCAGAGGCCAGCGCTCGAGCAACGTCAAGTCGGGTGGTGAGCCTCGCCCACCCGACGGTGCCGCGGCCTGTCAGGCGGTGGCGGGCCGCACCTCGACGGCTTGGAGGCCCTTCGGACCCTCGTTCAGCTCGAACTCGACCGACTGCCCCTCCTCGAGGCTGCGGTAGCCGTTCATCTGGATGGCGGAGTGGTGAACGAAGACGTCCTCCCCGTCCGGCTGCGCAATGAAGCCGTACCCCTTTTCCGAGTTGAACCACTTGACCGTTCCCGATGCCACCTCGTTCTCCCCTCTGTCCTCCTGCATCCCCCCACGCGCAAAAGGTAGCAGCGACCGCGTCCGACCTGGGGGGTTTTCACCGGGCTCGGCCGGCTTGTGGGCAGGGCCCCGGCGGGGTCAGGTCAACGGTGCAGGCGCGTGCCTTCGGGCCCGTCCTCCACGACCCAGCCAAGGGCCTCGAGCTGTCCTCGGATGGCGTCGGCCCGGGGATAGTCCCCGCCAGCGCGAGCCGCGTCGCGCTCGGACACCAGGGCGGCCACGTCGGCGTCCAACGAGGGCCCCGCGCCGGCCAGTGACAACCCGAGCACGTTGCACAGCACCGCGGCCGTCACCGCCAGGCGTCGACCCTCGTCGGGCTTCGCATCGTCGGCGGCCGAATGGGCCTGGCGCGCCAGGTCGAAGATCTCGGCCAAGGCTCCGGGGGTGTCGAGATCGTCGTCCATGTGCTCGACGAACGACGTCACCGCGCCCGCGTCGGCTCCGACCCCGGGGGCCTGTGCGGCGGTGACACCGGTCGCGGGCGCTACCACATCGAACCGTCGCGCCATGTCGTCGAGGCGGGCGAGTCCCTGTTCGGCCTGGTCGATGGTGGACGGGGTCACCTCGATGGGAGAGCGGTAATGGGCGCGCAGCACCAACAGGCGGTAGGCCCGGGCATCGGCTCGCTCGAGCAGATCGGTAAGGGAAGTGAAGTTCCCCAGCGACTTCGACATCTTCTCGCCTCCGACCATGACCCACCCGTTGTGGACCCAGTGACGGGCGAAGGCGCGCTCGAGCCCGACGGCCTGGGCGCGCTCGTTCTCGTGATGCGGGAAGGCGAGGTCCAGCCCCCCTCCGTGGATGTCGAAGTCCTCGCCGAGGAGGTCGAGTGACATCACCACACACTCGGTATGCCATCCCGGACGCCCCGGGCCCCAGGGCGACTCCCAGGTGGGCCCACCGGGCCGGGCCTTCTTCCACAGCACGAAGTCCAGGGGTGAGCGCTTTTCCTCCCCGGGATCGACCCGCGCCCCCGAGCGCAGCGAGTCCAGGTCCTGGCGCGCCAGCAGCCCGTAGCCGTCGATCCGGTCGACCGAGAGGTAGACGCCGTCGGTGGTCTCGTAGGCGACGCCCCGATCGACGAGCGATCCGATCAACCGCACCATGTCGGGCACGAACGCCGTGGCGTGGGGGGTCTCGGTGGGCCGCTTGACCCCGAGGGCGTCCATGGCGTCCCACCACACCGCCTCGTACTCGGCGGCGACTTCGGCCTCGCTGCGCCCCTCCTCAGCCGCCTTGGTGATGATGTGGTCGTCGATGTCGGTGATGTTCGACACATAGCGAACCTCGAGCCCTCGGAACTCGAGGAATCGCCGGAGCACGTCGAAGACGAGGGAGAAGCGGCCGTGCCCGAGATGCGGGACGTCGTAGACCGTGGGACCGCAGACGTAGATCGACGCGCGGCCTTCCTCGCGCAGTTCGAGGGGTCGGACGGTGCCCGTCGCAGTGTCGTGAAGGCGCAGCACTCGGAGTACGGTAACCGCACCGTGGAGACCACCGGGAACGTCAGCGCGACCACCGAGATACACCGGCCCGAGCTCGAGGCGCCGCGGTCCCCCGAGGTACCCGACAAGCCGTCTCTCGAGGGCCTCGAGGCCAAATGGTCGACCAGGTGGGAGGAGGCGGGCACCTATCGATTCGACCGGTCAGCACCGCGCGCGCGGGTCTTCGCCATCGACACGCCACCCCCGACCGTGTCGGGCTCACTGCACATCGGCCACATGTTCTCGTACACCCACACCGACGCCATCGCACGCTTTCGGCGCATGCGGGGCTACGACGTCTTCTATCCGATGGGTTGGGACGACAACGGTCTCCCCACCGAACGCCGCGTGCAGAACTACTACGGCGTCCGGTGCGATCCGAGTCTGCGCTACGACCCGTCCTTCTCACCGCCCGAGAAGCCCGGAAAGGACACCGTCTCGATCTCGAGACCGAATTTCATCGAGTTGTGCGATCGGCTCGTCGTCGAGGACGAGAAGGCCTTCGAACATCTGTGGCGCACGCTCGGCCTGTCGGTGGACTGGAGCCAGAACTACGCCACCATCGACGCCACCTCGCGTCGAACCTCGCAACACGCCTTTCTCAGAATGCTCCGGACCGGGAACGTGTACTCGACAGAAGCGCCCACCCAGTGGGACGTGGACTTTCAGACCGCGGTGTCTCAGGCCGAGATGGAGGACCGCGACCTCGCCGGTGCGTACCTTCGGCTCCGATTCGCACAGGCCGCGACCGACGGTGCGGTCGACATCGAGACCACGCGCCCCGAGCTGCTCGCCGCGTGCGTGGCACTCGTCGCGCACCCCGAAGACGACCGCTATCGAACGCTCGTCGGCCATGAGGTGATCACCCCGCTGTTCGGAGTCCGGGTGCCCGTGCTCGCCCACGAACTCGCCGATCCCGAGAAGGGCTCGGGCGTCGCCATGATCTGCACCTTCGGCGACAGCACGGACGTGACGTGGTGGCGCGAGCTGTCTCTGCCCACCCGGACCATCGTGGGCCGCAACGGACGCCTGCGTGCCGTGCCGTGGGGCGACGAGGGGTGGGCCTCCGAGGACGCCGCCGCGGCGGCACGGGCCTATGGCGAGATCGAAGGGCGCACCGTCTCTCAGGCCCGGGCCCGCATCGTGGAGATGCTGGGCGAGGCGGGCGCGCTCATCGGCGAGCCCAAGCCCATCCGACACCCGGTCAAGTTCTACGAACGTGGTGACCGGCCTCTCGAGATCGTCTCGAGTCGTCAGTGGTACGTGAGAACGCTCGTCATGCGCGAACGCCTGCTCGAGAGAGGTCGCGAGCTGCACTGGCATCCACCCCACATGCGTCACCGGTACGAGGCGTGGGTGGAAGGGTTGAACGGTGACTGGAATATCAGCCGGCAGCGCTTCTTCGGAGTGTCGTTCCCGGTGTGGTACCCCGTGAACGACGACGGCTCCATCGACCACGACCACCCTCTTCTGGCTTCCGATGATCGCCTGCCGGTCGACCCGTCGAGCGATGTCCCCGAGGGGTATCGCGAGGACCAACGGGGGGAGCCGGGCGGGTTCGTCGGTGATCCCGACGTCATGGACACCTGGGCCACGTCCTCGCTCACCCCTCAGATCGCAGGCCGTCGGGAAGACGACCCCGACCTCTTCTCGAGGGTGTTCCCCATGGATCTACGCCCCCAGGCGCACGAGATCATCCGGACCTGGCTGTTCAGCACGATCGTGCGGACCGAGCTCGAACACGGCTGCCTGCCGTGGACCGACACCGCGATCTCGGGATGGGTCCTCGACCCCGAGCGCAAGAAGATGTCGAAGTCGCGGGGCAACGTTGTGACCCCACTGCCCCTTCTCGAGTCCCACGGCGCCGACGGGGTGCGGTACTGGGCGGCGAGCGGCCGGCCCGGGGTGGATACGGCGGTGGACGAGGGCCAGATGAAGGTGGGTCGGCGCCTCGCCATCAAGGTCCTGAACGCTTCGCGTTTCGCACTGACGAGACGCCGTACGCAGGCGGCCGACCAGAGCAGTGCGGTGACCGTGCCGCTTGATCTCGCCATGTTGCACCGACTCGCCGATGTCGTCGTCGAAGCCACGACGGCTCTCGACTCATACGACTACGCACGCGCCCTCGAGCGAACGGAAGCCTTCTTCTGGTCGTTCTGCGACGACTACCTCGAGCTGGTGAAGACACGCGCCTACGAGGACTCGACCGCCTCCGGGCCGGCGTCGGCACGCGCCGCGCTGGCGATCGCCTTGTCGGTGCAACTGCGTCTCCTCGCTCCCTTCGTGCCCTTCGTCACCGAAGAGGTGTGGTCGTGGTTCCACGAGGGCTCGATCCACCGCTCCCCGTGGCCCGATGCCGGGGAGCTCGCTCCGGCGCAACACCAAGGTGACATCGCCGTGCTCGACATGGCCGCCTCTGTGCTCGGAGAGGTGCGGAGAGCCAAGACCACTCGTCAAGTGTCCATGCGAGCCCCGGTGGCGAAGCTGACCGTCGTCGACGACCCGGAACGTCTCGCCTTGCTCGGCCAAGCAGAATCGGACCTGCGCGACGCGGGGGGCGTCGTGGAGCTCGTCATGCGGCCGGGACCGGCTGAGGTCATCGTCGAATTCGCACAAGAGAGCACGGAGAGCGAGGGAAGAGGGCCCTGATGGCCGGCGACCAGGCCCACACCGCAGGGGAGGTCCAGGCCGAGCTCGACGCCGTCCTGAGCGGGTGCCGCGCCGCGCACGACACGTTGGTGAGCACCCTCTCCGACCTCGACGATGCAGCCGTACGAGGCGCGAGCCGACTGGAGGGCTGGACGGTGGGACACGTCATGACCCACCTGGCCCGCAATGCCGACTCCCATACCCGGATGCTCACCGCGGCGCTCAATGGCGAGGCCGTCGAGCAGTACGCCGGCGGTCGCGATGAGCGTGCGGGTGCGATCGAGGCCGGCTCCGGACGCAGCGCGGCAGAACTTCTGGACGACACAATGCGGTCGATCACCGGGCTCGAGGCAGCGTGGATGGCGATGACCCCTGTGGCCTGGGACGGCAACGGGCTCTCTCATGGTCGACCGTGGCCGTGCCGGGCCATGCCCTACTTCCGCTGGCGCGAGGTCGAGATTCACCACGTCGACCTCGGAACGGGGTACGACCCCGACGACTGGCCCGAGGAGTACGTCCGTCGGGAACTGCAGCTCACCTTGGCAACGGTCCCTGGTCGTCTCGCCGAGGCCACCGAGAGGCGCAGGCTCCTGGCCTGGCTCACCGGGCGTGCCCCGACACCGGGCGAGCTCGACCTGGCGGGATGGGAGTCGCGCCCGGGGAACTACTTCAGGGGCATCTCGGACTGAGCGAGCCCGAGCCCGGGCCGCAGGAAGCGCCGGTCATTGGTCGAGCTTGAACACCCGCATGGCGTTCTCGCGCAGAAATTTCGGCCACACGTGGTCGCGCAGTGGGACGTCGGCCAACTCCGAGAAGATCCTCTCCAAAGTGAGAGCCATCGGGTAGTAGCCGGCATACAGGACCTTGTCCGCCCCTCGCGTGTTGGCGTAGTCGATGATCGCCTTCGGGTAGTACTTGGGCGCGAACGCGCTCGTCATGTAGTGGAGGCCGGGCCACTTGAGCATCAGCTTGACCGCCAGGTCCTCCCAGGGCTCGGCCCCGTGGCGCATGACGATCCGCAACTCGGGGAAGTCGTAGCAAACCTGGTCGAAATGCATCACGTCCTGACACGCAGAGGGCACCCGGGGGCCCGCGATCCCGGCGTTGACCACGATGGGGAGATCGAGGTCGATGCACGCTTGGTAGACCGGGTAATAGCGCCGGTCGCTCACGGGCACCTGGGGGTTGCACCCCGCCGGGAATGTGGTCACGGCCTTGATGTCGTGCTCGGCATGTGCCTGACGGATGCGCCGCACCGCCCCGGTGATGTCGTTGGGGTCCAGTGCCTCGAGGTTCGCCTTGAATCGGTCAGGGTGCTCGGAAAGAGCACGGTCCACGACCGATCCCGCCAGCCCCACGAGCCCGATGGCGACCCCGAAGCGGTCCATCTCCGCCAGGGTCACCGCGACAGGATCGTCATCCTCGGTGATGGCATTGGGGTCGGCTTTGAACATATAGGCGATCGGAGACTGCGATGACGCGCTCTCCTCGTCGCGCAGTTGCGGCTTGAGGAAGTCGAAGCGGCGGGCGGCGCGCGCACTCGGGAACCCGATCATGCAGTCGACCACCCCGACGTCGGTTGGCATCGGCACGGCCCGCCACCGTACAGGGGTCGGGGGGGTCGGGGGCAACGACGGTCGGGGTCCCGGAGATCCCCCCAAGCAGCCCGACGATCCCGGTGGCAACCTAAGAGCGCCCGTCGCGGGCAGGGGCCGGCTTCCCGGCACGACATTGGAGGATGGGATCGATGGACGTCGCCGACATGACGGGCAAGACCGTGATCGTCACGGGTGGGAATTCGGGGATCGGCCTCGAGACCGCTGTCGCCCTGGCCAAGGCCGGGGCGAAGACCCTGATCACCGCTCGCGATCGCGGTCGCGGCGATGCCGCTTTGGCCGACCTCCGAGCCCGGTCGGGCCACGGCGACGTGGATCTCGTGGTCTTCGACCTCGCCAGCATCGCCTCGATCAAACAAGGAGCAGCCGCCATCTTGGAGAGGTGCGACCGTATCGACGTCCTGGTGAACAACGCGGGCATCGTGCTGTCAGACCGGCGCGAGACCGAGGACGGCTTCGAGGCGACCCTGGGCGTCAACCACCTGGGCCATTTCGTCCTCACCGAGCTCCTGCTCCAACGAATCAAGGACAGCGCTCCGGCGCGCATCGTGAACGTGGCCTCGACGGCGCACAAAGGGGCCGGAAAGGGCCTCGACTTCGCCGACCTGCAGTCGACCCGCGGCTACAGCGGAATGCAGGTCTATTCCAAGTCGAAACTCGCCAACATCTATTTCACGACCGAGCTGGCACGACGCCTCGAGGGCACCGGGGTCACGGTGAACTGCCTGCACCCGGGCACAGTTGCCACGGGATACGGTCGCGACGGCGACTCCTCGGGCGTGCTCGCCTTCGGGCTCAAGGTCATCAAACCCTTCATCCTCAGCGCCGAGCAAGGAGCACGCACGTCGATCTACCTGGCGTCATCGCCTGACGTCGCCGGTGTGACGGGCCAGTACTTCGTGAAGAACCAGGCTCGGAAGCCTTCGAAGGTTGCCCAGGACGATGAGGCGGCCCGACGGTTGTGGAAGTACAGCGAGGAGCTCGTCGCCGACAAGGGGTAGGGCTCAGCCCACCTCGCCCATGTACGTTTCCAACAGATGCTCGCCGACGTCGGCCGGTGATCCCGTTCGCACCAGTCGACCGTTGACCATGACTCCGGCTCGATCGGCGATGGCCAACGCCGTCTGGGCGAACTGCTCCACGAGCAGGATCGTGATGCCCTCTTGGGCCACGGCCTGCGCCACGAGCTCGTAGAGCTCGGCGACGACGAGCGGGGCGAGCCCCATGGAGATCTCGTCCAGTAACAACATGCGCGGGTTCGTAAACAGTGCCCGGGCCAGGGCCAGCATCTGCTGCTCGCCCCCCGAGAGCCTTCCCGCCAGCTGTCGACGGCGTTCGCCGAGGACAGGGAACCGGGCATAGCTCTGTTCCTCGAGGTCGGCGACCTTGGTCGCCCTGCTGCGATAGCTGTACATGAGCAGGTTCTCGGCGACGGTCAGGTTGGGGAAGACAGCACGGCCCTCGGGCACCGCGCACAGGCCGCGACGGGCCAGGCGGTCGGGCATCGGCTTGCGGATCTCCTCGCCGTCGAACATCACGCTGCCCGTCGTGGCCGGCATGCGGCCGCTCGCCACCTTGAGCAACGTGGACTTGCCCGCCCCATTGGGACCGAGCAACGCGTAGACCGATCCTTCGGGAACCTCGAACGACACCTTGTGCACCACCTCGATGCGTCCGTAGGCGGCGCTGACATCGGTGATCGACAGCATCGGCGTGCTCGCCGTCGACGGCGAGGGCTGACGGGGGAAGGCGATCATCTTGCTGCTGTCACCTGCGGTGGCCGGACGAGCTGCGCGGCTTGGTGCGCCCACGAACACGGGGGAGGATTGCTCAGGAGCGGGAGCTTCTTCAGTGGCACCCAGATACGCGGCTTGGACCGCAGGGTCGGCTTGCACGCTGGCGGGATCGCCATGCGCGATGACGGCGCCATAGTCAAGGACGCTCACAAAATCGCAGATGTTCATCACGAGGCTCATGTCGTGCTCCACCAGCAAGACGGCGATACCCCGGTGGGCGAGGTCGACGAGCACACGACCCAGCTCGACGGTCTCCTCCTGATTCAAGCCGGAGCTCGGCTCGTCGACCAGGAGCACCGACGGGCCGGTGGCGAGCGCCCGGCCGAGCTCGACCAGGCGCGCCAGGCCGGTGGGAAGCAGGTCGGTGGGCTCGTCCGCCACGTGTGACAACCCGACATGGGCGAGGATGATGTCCGCTTCTGTGCGCGAGCTGGCACCGGTCGGACGGCGACGCCTCGTCTCCGCCGCCATCTGCACGTTCTCGCGCGCGGTCAGGGTTCCGAAGAGCTCGAGTCGCTGGAAGGTGCGGGCGATACCGAGCCGCGATCGTTGATGGGGAGAGACCCGGGTGATGTCCACACCACCAAGCCGTACCCGACCCTGCGTCGGTGGCTGCAGACCGGTGATGACGTTGAACAACGTGGTCTTTCCGGCTCCGTTGGGACCGATCAGACCGTTGACCGCCCCGGCATGGACCTCGAGATTGACCTCGTGGAGGGCCTGGAGTCCGCCGAATCGAACGGAGATCTCCTCGACGGCGAGCTCAGCCAACAGAACGAACCTCCGTCCCGACCATCCCCATTGCGGGGGCGGGTACGAGCCCGGCGTCCAACTGGTCGACGGTGGGCGCGCTCCGTCCCTGTCGTCGGTTCCAGATGTCGGTGACCTCGGCATAGAACCTGCCGATGCCGTTGGGGTTGCGGCCGATGGTGACGACCCCGAAGCCGATGAGAAGCTGAGTGAGATTGGGGATCTGCGGGATGTGCGCACCGATGACCGGGCCGACCGCAATGAACACCCCGGCCAGTACCGCCCCGGTGAGCAGGTTGACGCCGGCCAGTGTCAAGCCCACGAAGATGGCGACGCTGAAGAGGAAGTTGAACTGCTGGGCGCCGACTACGGTGCCGATCCCACCGTAGAGCGCACCGGCCAGCCCGGCGAGCCCGGCCGAGAACGCGAACACGATCAGCTTCGTGATGGTGAGGCTCAACCCGACGGTGCTGCATGCCGCCGGTGAGTCGTTCA
>JADGOL010000158.1 GCA_017882995.1 Acidimicrobiales bacterium
GACAGGATCGGGAGCGACCGCCAAGGCGGTCAAGCTCGCGTCAGCAACCCTTCCGAGCGTAGGTTCGGTACTGACTGGTCCGAACGGTCTGACCCTGTACTACTTCACGATCGATTCACCGAGCTCCACGACCTGTACCGGGCAGTGCGCTGTCGTGTGGCCTCCCCTCGAGGTACCAGCCGGGTCCACGCCGAAGCTTTCGTCGAACATTTCCGGGACGCTGGCAACGATCTCGCGCCCGGACGGCACGACCCAGCTGACGTACAAGGGCCATCCCCTCTACTACTACCAGGGCGACACATCGGCAGGTCAGGACAAGGGGCAGGGAGTCGACGGGACGTGGTTCGTGCTGAAGACGTCGACCACCACACCGGCAGCGTCGCCGACCACGACCACGAGTCCGGGAGGAGGCGGGGGTGGAGTCGGGTTCTAGGAGCGTCGCCGAGCGCTGCGAGACGGAACCGTGTCCTGCCGTCGGGTCACCTGAACGTTCCCCGGTACCTGCTCCGCTGATTCGAGCCGCCGCCTCGGATCGGCCGGGAAGGGCACCTGCTGCTCGCATCTATGTGCCCGCCCTCTCCGTCGTGGCGGTGGCGGTCCTCCTCGTCGCCGTCGGCTGGTCGAGTCGCTGGGGCGGCACCGGTTTCGCCACCTCGATGGCGCGCCTTCGCGTGGTGATCGTCGGACCGATGACCATGGCCATCCTCGCGATCATCCTCGTGGTCGAACGACTACGTCCTGCTCAGCGGCGGCCACTGATCGCTCGGGGCCATCGACAGGATCTGCTGTACACGATCCTGAACGCGAGCCTGGTGGTGCCTCTGGTGGTTGCTCTCTCCCTGTCCTTCACCACCGTCGCCCAACGGGACCTCCCGTGGATCGTGGTGCCGCGACTCGGATTCGTACCGCGATGGGCCGCAATCCTCCTGATCTTCGTGGCGATGGACGGGTGCAATTGGCTCGCGCATCTTGCGAATCACCGACTTCGCGTGCTCTGGCGCTTCCACGAGTTGCACCACTCGCAGGAGGACATGAGCGTGCTCACCGTCTTCCGCACGCATCCGCTGATTCACGTGTCGTACCTCATCGCCTTGGTCCCCGGTGTCGTGCTCATCGCCAACGGTGCCGTGCCGACCGCATTGCTCGTCGGCTATGCCGGCTTCGTCGCGTTCGAGCACTCGAACACGAACATCGGGTTCGGTCCGCTGGGAAGGATCTTCGTGAGCCCGAACTACCACCGCATCCATCACAAGTTGGATGGTCCCCAGGACGTCAACCTCGGATTCGCGTTGACGATCTGGGACCAGCTCTTCCATCGTGCGGTGTTCCCGACCGAGGAGACGATCCGGACGGATACCGGGCTGCCGGGCCGACCGCTCATCGTGGAACAGGCCGCCGTACGACCCCACCATCTCTCGGTGCTCCTTGCCCAGCTGTGGGGGCCGTTCCGCCCGCTCGACGCGTGCGACGACACGCTCGACGGCCAGGTGGGATCCCGCCCGTTCCGCGCGGTGGACTCGGCGAGATCGTGATGGTCGCATCGTCCCGGGCCCAACGACGAGCACGCATTCGGGCGCTGCTCTCGGCCGTGGTCAACACCGAACCTTCGGTCCTGGGTACCGATGTCGCTGTGGTGCCGGTGCGCATCGCCCTCGTCTGGATCTTCACCTACTACGGAGCCGGGAAGCTCTTCGGCGCGTTCAACGGTCCGGGAATCCACCGCACGGCGCTGTTCTTCTCGAATACGGCCCACCTCCGACCAGGAGGGTTCTTCGCCGTCTTCGGTGGGTTGCTCGAGTTCGGCGCCGCCGTCGCCCTCGCGTTCGGCCTCCTGTCGCGAGTGGCCGGGCTGGCGCTCTTCGGGGATCAGGTGATGGCGATGATCACCGTGTCGTGGAAGCACGGCATCAATTCGCTGACGGCAACGCCGGGCTACGAGTTCAACCTGGCGCTCGCCGCCATGGCGCTCGTCATCGTCGGGCTCGGTGCGGGCAGGCCGAGCCTCGACGCAGTGGTCGCCCGTCACCTTCGATCGTCCGGCCCGTCGGAAGTCCACGGAGTTGCACCGGTACCCGCAGCACCCGACTCCGAGCAGACACGGCCCAGAGACGCACATTCACCACGGTGAAGTCCGGTGAACCGAAGCTCCAGGCTGAGCCGGAGCGCGCGGGAGCATCACGTCGGGCGGTGGGGCGACCGGCTTCCATCCACGTGACCGACGACCACAGGGAATCTCCTGAGCCGTCGCGAACGACGCGTCTCGTCCGGATCTCCACCAATCTTGTCGGATCCTGTGGCGCGGTGCTCTTCGCCCGCGCCGGACTCGAGCACTACCTCCGGACGCATTCGCTGGTTGGCGCCATGTTCTTCGCCGAGCAGTTGTGGATTGTCGTGGCCTTCATCGTGAGGCGCCCGGCGCGTGCGGTGAGCCAACGGGTGAGCGATTGGCTGTTGGCCTTCGGCGGAACCTTCGGTGGCGTGCTGTTCCGGCCCGACGGCGCACATCTCCACTGGGGGATCGTGGTCGGGCTCGTCGCCCAGGTGGCCGGACTTGCACTCTGTGTGGCGTCATTCTTCGCACTTGGACGCTCGTTCGGCTTCGCTCCGGCCGACCGGGGTCTGAGGCGAAGCGGCCCCTATGCCATCGTTCGTCACCCCATCTACGCGTCGTACTTCCTCCTCCAGTTCGGGTACGTGCTGCAGAGCATCTCGGCGCGAAACGCCCTCGTGATGGTCTTCGTGTGCGGCTGCAATGTGGGGCGGGCGCGTGCAGAGGAGCGATTCCTCGCCACGAGTGGGCGCTACGACGACTATCGGACCGTGGTGCGCTGGCGGTTGCTCCCCGGCGTCTGGTGAGAGTGGCGGGAAGCGTGCCGGCCGATGCAGCGGTCCTGGAGCTCGGACCGTCGAGGTGGGGTCGGGGCATTCCGAGTGAGGACCGAGGGAGGGCGACGCGGCAACAAGGGGGACCCGGTGGGATCCGTGGCGCCCGACCATCCCCTGGATGCCCGCAGTGCGCACCGACCCGTCGGAACGGCGGCATGACCGCCTGCCCCCCGACTCTGCCGGTCGAGGAACACTGCAGCGAGCGGCCTCGCCTGGACCTCTGAACGGTGCCGGGCATCCCCACGGTCGCCCGTCGGTCTCCGTGGGACACGTGGAGGACGCCGAGCGGCCCTGGGGATTCCGGGCCCCAGTTGAACGAACCGGACGCCGCACCGGTAATCAGATCCGAGAGGCCGCCAGGCACCGGCCTGCGACCAGAGAGGAGCCGAATGGAGCGCGTGGCGCGATTACTGACAACTGTGGTGGCTGGAGGCCTGTTCCTGGCTGCATGTTCGTCTTCCGGCGCAACTGTGCCTGGGACGACCTCGAGCCGGGCGCGGACATCGACCCCGACGACTCGACAAGCCAAGGCCGGGCCGGCCGCCGCCCCGTCGGCCACGGCACCCCCCACGACGACTGCCCCGTCCACGGCGCCTCCGGCCACGGCGCCTCCGGCCACGGCTCCGCCCACGACGACTGCGACGGCCAGGGCTTCTACGCCAAACGCGCCGCCGGCCACAGCTCCTCCGGTCGCGGCTCCGCCGACCACGACGCAACCGCCAAGCCCGACCACAACGACGAGTCCGGGAGGAGGCGGAGGAGGAATCGGGTTCTAGCCGCTCTGATCCGCCCCGGATCCCATCGTGTCTCGGGCTGTCGGGAGGTCGCCTCGAGGGCCGGCGCATCTTGCCGGCAGATGCGGGTCCGGGCGATGCAGGATCGGGCCCTGGGACGACCGGGGCCGGTCATCCCAGGCAGGGAAGGGAGGATGTGCGATCTCGGATCGGCACGCTGCGATCCGCCGGTGCAAGTTTGGTGGGCCGTGCGGGACTTGAACCCACGACCCCTTGCGTGTCATGCAAGTGCGCTACCAACTGCGCCAACGGCCCGTGAGGGACGACGATACCACCCGGCCCCCATCGCGACTGCACGACCGCGCCCGCGGCGACCGCCCGCACCGACGGCACAGGCCCACGCGATCGGCGCCGGACAGGGAGTCAGCCGGCCGGCACCCGCTCGGTCGCCGGCATCGTCGCCTCGAGCGCCGTCCAACCGCTGAGCTCGCGCTTGCGGGCCGCTTCGGCGGCGTGGCCGCCCCGGACCCCGAACAGGCGCTTCGCGTACAGCAGGTAGGCGGCGACCAGTACGTTCAGCACGAAGGCGACCATCTTGAACACGCTGAGCCGCAGGTAGAGCTCGTAGACCTCATAGGGGATGAGGAGCGTGGTGGCCACGAAGGTGAGGTACTCGGCCCAGCGCTTGTTGAGCCACAGTCCGACGGCCTCGACTCCCTCGAGGCAGGCGTAGGCCAGGCAGATCGCCGCCAGCACGAAGAGGTGGGTCGGTGTGTAGTCGAACGCCTTGCGGAGGTAGCCGAGGACGCCCCGGACCTTCAGCGCGGCCGCCCCGCCCCCGTTGAGGGCGTTCATGATGTTCTGGTAATCGGCGTGCAAGGACCGGTTGTGGCTGGCGAAGGTCACGAAGGCCGTGGCCAGAGCCGTCAGGATGATCACGTGGAGCACCCGGTCGAGGGCGATGAGCCGCAGCACGTAGCGGTCGCGGAGGGCGGGTCCGCGCAGCGGCACGTCGATCTGATCGCGGCCCGGGACCCGCTCCTCGGCGGGGTCGTCCGGGATCGGGACAGGGATCCAGCCGTCGCACCGCAGGCACCGGCACCACCGCTGGGCGTCCACCTCACGGACGACGACGGCGTCCGCGGGCGTCACGACGGCGGCGTTCTCACCCACCAGCTCGTGGCCGTGCCAGGCACAGGTGAGCAGCTCGTACCGGTACTCCGGTCGCTTCGTCCCCGCCATCCCACCACCATAGGCTGCACCTGACGAGGCACAAGGAGCGCGGTCCCATGAACGACAGCATCGACGTCCACCTGCAGGAGATCGAGGAACGGGGCTACACCGTCGTCGAGGACGCCATCGACCCCTATCTGGTCGACGCCCTCGTCGACGATGTCGACCGGCTCGTGCGCGACCTCGGGATCGTCCCTGCGTCCAACGCCTTCGAGGGCACGCGAACGACCCGGGTCTACAACCTGCTGGCCCACGGCCCGCACTTCGAGCAGATCCCCGTCCACCCGTCCATCCTCCCCATCTGCCAGGGCGTGCTCGACGGCGGCCTCCTCGTGTCGTCGCTGTCATCGATCGACATCGGCCCCGGAGAGACGGCCCAGCCGATCCACGCCGACGACCAGGTCATCCCCCTGCCCAAGCCCCACC
>JADGOL010000014.1 GCA_017882995.1 Acidimicrobiales bacterium
CCGGCCCTGCCCGTCGCGGACCAGTCCGAAGGGCGCGAGATGCTCTATTCGTCGGGGACCACGGGTCGCCCCAAGGGCGTGCGGAAGGAGCTTCCGGGCACACCCATGGGTGACATCTCGGCCGCGCCGGTCCAGATCGCGCTGGCGATGGCACGACGCGGCGCCGGACCGGGCTGTGTGTACCTCTCACCCGCGCCGCTGTATCACTCGGCCCCGCTCGTCTACTGCATGTCGATGCTCCGCATCGGCGCGACGGTGGTGGTGATGGAGCATTTCGACCCAGGGCAGTGCCTCGAGCTCATCGAGGGGCAACACGTGACCCACGCCCAGTTCGTTCCCACCATGTTCGTCCGGATGTTGCGAATGCCAGAAGCAGAGCGCCGGCGCTATGACCTGTCCAGCTTGCGGTCGGTCGTGCACGCCGCCGCGCCGTGCCCGGTTCCGGTCAAACGGCAGATGCTCGAGTGGTGGGGTCCGATCATCGACGAGTACTACGCCGGGACCGAGGACATCGGGTCGACGTGGATCACCGCCACGGAGTGGTTGGCGCACCCGGGGTCGGTCGGCCGTCCCCTGTCGCCGGTCCACGTGATGGGCCCCGACGGCGAGGAGTTGGGACCGGGTCACGAGGGAGTCGTCTACTTCGAGGGTGGCCGGCCCTTCGAGTACCACAACAACGCGTCGGCCACGGCGTCGATGGTCAACGACCGGGGGTGGCGGACCCTCGGGGACATCGGGAGGCTCGACGAAGACGGTTACCTGTACCTCACCGACCGACAGGCGCACATGATCATCTCGGGCGGGGTGAACATCTACCCCCAGGAGGCCGAGAACGTCCTGGCCGGCGATCGGCGGGTGGCCGACGTCGCGGTCATCGGTGTGCCCGACGCCGAGATGGGCGAGGCCGTGAAGGCGGTGATCGAGCTCGTCGACCCGTCCTCGGCGGGGCCCGACGTCGAAGCCGAGCTGATCGCCCTGTGCCGGGAGCGACTGGCTACCTACAAGTGCCCTCGCACCGTGGACTTCGTGGACGAACTTCCACGCGACCCCAACGGAAAGCTCTACAAGCGGTTGCTGAAGGAGCGGTACTGGGAAGGCCACGACACGCGGGTGGTGTGATAGCGGTGACGACCCGTCAATGTTGGGGCGCGGTGGTCGATGTGGTCGAGGTCGGATCAGTCGTCGTGGTCGACGTCGGATCCGGCGGCGTGGTCGTCGTCGGCGCGTCTCCGGGCGAGCCCGGTGTGACGGTGAACTCCCAGGTTCCCGAGGCACAATTGTTCGGTGGCGCCGTGGTGAGCACGTAGACGCCCGGAGAGCCCACGAGGGAAGCGACCGCCAACGCGGGCTCGGCTTCCAGACACAGACGTTTCGGGTCGTTCGTGGCAAAACCGGCCAGCGATGTCGACGCCGGAGTGAGCGACCCGCCTGCGAGTGACGCCGGGTCGACCGGGTCGAGGGTCACCTCCACGCCGTTCCAGGTTGCGGCGTAGGTGTAGGTGGTGGGGACGGTGGTCGTGGTCGTGGTGGCGCTGCCCACGGGACCCGGTCGCAGGCCCTTCATGATCGGGGCATTCCCCCGGAGCGCCGCCTGCATGGCGGGGGCGTCGCCCTCCATGCCGAGCGCCCAGATACCGAGACCGGCGATGTGGAGCGTGTTCGCCAGTTGCGCCTTCAACCCCAATGACGTGGGGTTGTCGAAGAACGTCTGGTGCCATTGCGATCCCACCTGGTACGAGGTCCAGGCGGTCTGGGTCGTGGGGTCCCAGTAGACGTGGCCCCCCGTGGCCACGATCCGGGAGTAGCTCATCGGCGCGGGTGGGCCCGTGGCGGGGTCTCCCAGACCGGGACCGGCGGTGGGCCAGTCGTAGCCGTAGTACGGGACACCGAGGATGACCTTCGAGGGCGAGACCGCGGCCGCATACTGCGCCACGGCGTCGAGGTCGGTGAACCCGGCACCGGTGAGCGGCGCGGTGGGCGACGGGGTCTTCGGGTCGTTCATGTCGTAGGCCATCACGAAGAACCCGTCGACGCTCGCAGAGAGTCCCCGGATGTCGTAGAAGCCGGCCGGGTTACCCGCCGAGGAGGCGTAGGTGGCCATGGTCACCTGCCAGTGCGGGTTGGCCTGGTGCATCGCACTCGACACCGCGGCGACCAGCGTGTCGAGACCGGCCTGGTCCTTGCTCCCCTTTCCCTCGAAGTCGAGGCTCACCCCGTCGAGGTTCTTCGCCGCCACGAGCTGCACCAGCGACGCTCCCAGCCGAGCTCCGGCGGTGGGGTCCGCGGCCATCTTGTCCAGGGCCGGCTGGCCGAAGCACGACGCCGTCAACACCACGCGGTCACCCGCGCCGTGGGCGCGGGTGACGAGATCGGCGAGCGCCTGGCTCTGATAGCCCACCCACCCCGGGCCGCTCTGCTGCACCGTGGCGTCGCCTCCGACGCCGACGCTGAAATACGCCAGCGTCGTGAGCCCGGCCAGGTTGAATCCCGAGGAGATGGGAAGCGTCCAGTAGGGGGCGTACCCGAACATCTCATGCGGGCGCAGGGCCGGGGCGCCCTCGAGCGACGGCGGCGCCGGCGCCGGAGGGGCTGTCGCCACGGGCAGGGTGGCCGTGCTCGGTGAGCTCGCGAAGGCCTTGGCCATCCGGTTCATGATCGACACGCTCCCCCCGCCGTTGCTGGGGTGGATCACGGTGGCGGCGAGGGCGCCTCGGGTGCTCTGCGATCCGAGAGCGGCTCCGCCCACCACCAGGCAGAGCGTGCCGAGACAGGCGAAGAGAGGGTTGACCCGCAAACGGGCCGGGGCGCAGTGTCGGGGCCGGTGCCGGCGTCGGAGCCCCGAGGAGCCGACCTGGCGGGGGAGTCGAAATGCGCCCCGTGCGGACACCGGGACCTGACCCAGCCAGTGGGATCGTGCCCCGTGGACGGCTCGGCGTGGCGAGCCTTGGGACCTGCCCACAGGTGATGGGGAGCCAGAGCGTTCGAGCACGTGGTGGCCACCGCGCGTCGCACGGTGGGCTCGCGCTCGTCGGGTCATGGGGTCTCGATCAGCTCGTGTCGCACGGATGGCATCGACCGGGCCCGATCGGGTTCCGGGACGGGGTGGCGACGCAGTGGTGTGGGTGTGGCATCAGTTGACAAGAGCACGCCCGATTCCGCCAATTCTCCCTCGGATTGTCGGCAGCACCCCGAGAGAACTTCAACGCCCGGCCGTACCGGCGGGCCCCGACGGTCGCCGTCGACCGCGCCGGGAGCTCGAGGGGCGTCCGCCCGCGCCAACAGGTGCCCAAGATTCAGCTCCATGGTCAGTGCCGGCCACCGTCGTGCCGATAACCAGAGCATGCGGGGAAGGCTGTCGTGCCGTGGGGGTCGACGGACGCGGCTGGCCTCGTCGGGTGCCCTCGCCTTCGCCGCCGCCGTGGTGTTCTCGGCGACGGTCGGTTTCGACGCTCACCCCGCCCGAGCCGGGACGCCGGTCCCAGGAGCGGCCGGGTGTCCGATGTTCCCGTCCGACAACATCTGGAATACCGACATCTCCTCGCTGCCGGTCCAGCTGCACAGCCCCCAATGGCTGGCCAGCATGAACTCTTCGTCGACGCACCTGCACCCCGACTTCGGCCCGTCAGGTGATCCCACCAACCCCTACGGCATGCCCTACACCGTGGTGCCGGCAGGCCATCCCTTCGTGAACGTCTCGTTCCAGTACGCGAGCGAGAGCGACCCGGGGCCCTATCCCTTCGGCGCCG
>JADGOL010000159.1 GCA_017882995.1 Acidimicrobiales bacterium
CGTCTGACGGTAGCGGCACATCGAAGCCTCTGAGGAGTCGGTTGCCCGCGGGCCGGAAAGCGAAGGTGTCTCGGGTCGAGGTGGTCGTGGCGGTGTCGACGAGCACTTCCCGGGGAAGGCCAGGTCTGCCAGAGGAGAGGACAGGTTCACGACAGGTCCTGATAGTCCCCGGTCCGGATGACGTCCGGGCACTTCGCGCCACCGCCCTCATGACGCCTTCGAGCTACGAGGTTCGACACCTGTCGTCAACGTCGTTGTCACCGAAGGTCGACAACGACGCGGCGATCTCGGCTGCTTCGGGAGTCGAGACCACGACTCCGTCGAGCTTCCAATTCCGGGCCGACACGACGAGCACCGGGATGTCGCGTCCGCGCACGGCGAAGTAGAACTGCTCGGTGTTGATCCGGCGTCGGCCGAAGATCCATCGTCCCGGAACAACCGGAAGTGTCCGCAGGCCGTGGCCCGCGCTCCAAAAGAGTCTCGACCGGTCCGGCAAGGTGGCGAGGGCGGGGTGACAGGCTGCGCCGCTCACGACGTCGGTGGGTAGCACGAGCTCTTCGGGCTCGGGCCACGCCAGAAAGCGGTCCCTTCCGGTGATGCGCACGACGAGGCCCTGCGGCTCCCACGAGACCGAGATCATGCCGGGCTACCCGCCCGCCTCGGGCCACGAGGGTCCTGCGACACGATGGAATGGCAATCGAGGAGCAACGTCATCCTCACCAAGGATGCGCCACCGACCTATGGCTCACGCCAGCCTCAGCTGGGAGTCAGCTGTGAATGCCGACGAGTCACGCCCTCGCCCGAGAAAGATCGATCCCCATTAGGTTTGCCGACGTGCACACGCGCCCCGTGAGCCCTGCCCTGGGGGCGGTCGTCGAAGACGTTGAGCTCGCACCCGACATCGACGACGCCACGGTCCGAGGCATCAGAGGGGCGCTGCTCCAACACAAGGTGGTGTGGTTCCGGGGCCAGTCGCTCGATGGCGCATCGCTCACGGCGGTGGCAGCACGTTTCGGAATCCCGACCGAAGCCCACCCCGTGGAACCCAGCTTGGAGGGACACCCCGAAGTGCTGCCCCTCGACTCCGAAGAGGGGGCTCGGGCTGACGTGTGGCACAGCGACCTGACCTTCCAAGAATGCCCACCTCTGGGGGCGATCCTGCACGCGCTCGAGATCCCACCCGTAGGCGGAGACACGATCTGGGCCGATATGGCCGATGCGTATCAGTCGCTCTCGACGCCGCTGCGTGGATTTCTCGATGGGCTCACGGCCACTCACTCGCCGACAAAGGCGGGAGGCTATTTCGCCGACCGCGATCGCACGGGGGGTGAGGCCGCGGGCCGCACCGCCGTGACGACCACCCGACACCCCGTGATCCGGACGCATCCCGAGACCGGCGCGCGCAGCCTCTTCGTGAACCCGCTCTTCACCGACAAGATCGACGGGTTGCGCCGACATGAGAGCGACACATTGCTCGGGTTGCTCTTCGAGACGGCCGTGGCCCCCGAACGCGTCGTGCGGTGGCGATGGGAAGCCGGGGACGTCGCCTTCTGGGACAACCGGTGCACGATGCACTACGCGTTGTTGGATTTCGGGACGGAGCGCAGGCGGATGTTGCGGGTGGCGCTCGAGGGGGAGAGGCCGACGGGGGTGTCGAGCCCCTAGGTCGAAGTCCGGGTGGCGATGATGGTTCCCGGCCGTCCGTTGGAGTTGGTGAAGGTCCCCTGGATCCGTAGCCTGGCCCCGGTCTTGGACACGCCGGCCGTGCCCTTCTCGGTCGCGGTGCCGAGGTTGATGGTGAACGTCATCGTCGTGCCGAGGACCTTGCCCTTGATGGTCTCGACGCCGACCGGCGACGTGACGGTGCCGGAGAACGCTCCGCTCGGGAGGTTCTCTGATGTGACGTGCATCGTCGCCGTGTAGAGCACGCCTTCGTACGCGTTGAGAACGTTCCAGACGCCACGGATGTCGGTCGGAGCGCCGACGGTCGAGGGAGTGGCGGCGGCCGGCGCAGAGGAATGGAATGGGCCGATGTGGGTCACCGCCAGGAGGCCTGCGATCAGCGCCGCCACGATGACCAGGGCACCGAGGCGCGGAGCCGTCCGCCCTCGATGGTGGGTCGGGGCCTCGTCGGGCCCATCGTCGGGTTCGTAGGCGGCATAGGGCCAGTTGGGCTCGGGGGCCTCGTCAGGACGGAACGTCCATTCCGGGTCGTCGGACGGGTCCGAGGCGAGCGAATCGGAAAGAGCCGGTGGCTCGGCCGGGCTCGGGTTGGGGCCTCCCCGAGGCTGTCCGCCGACGTCGCTATCCCGAGATCTGCCCAGCAGGAGATCCACGGGCTCGGGGGGGAGGGAGACGCCGACGTGCGTGGCTCGGCGGGGGGGACGGGAAGGGCCGGGGCGTCGAGGAGCCTTGCCGTCGGATGACTCTGGGCGCGGCTCAGTCACTGTTGTGACATCGGCGGACCGCGAATCTGCCTTGAGGTGCATCGGGCGGGCGGTCATGGCGCGGGAAGAAGATTCCCGGTCTTGCCCAGGCCCAGGCGTGAATATTAGGTTAGCCTTACCTAAGAGCCACCCCGGGAGGTCGTTTCTGTCCGAAGCGACAGGAGGAGCCCTCGCAATGCACGTGGTGTCACGTTCTGTGACGGGCAAGGGATCGGGAACCTGTGGCTCGAGCAGCCCGAGCGGCCCCAATCCTCGGGGCCACCCATGGCGGGCGGCGCCGGCTCTGGCCCTGGTGGTCGTGGTCGGCCTCGCCTCCGCCGCGTGCGGCAGCGGTTCGACGAATTCGTCGGGTGGGTCGGGCTCCACACCCGGCCAATCCGAGACGCTCACCCTCTACAACGCGCAGCACGAGCAGACCACCAATGCCCTCACCGCCGCATTCACCAAGGCGACCGGCATCAAGGTGCGTGTGGACAACGACAACGAAGACGACTTCACGGCGCGGATCGAGCTCGAGGGCAATCGCTCCCCGGCCGACCTCTTCTACACAGAGAACTCCAACTGGCTCCAGCAGCTCGACGACCGCGGTCTGCTGACCAAGGTCGATGCCGCCACGCTCGCCAATGTTCCCGAGGCCGACAGCGCCACCAACGGCGGATGGGTCGGTGTCTCTTCTCGAATCAGCGTCCTGGTGTACAACCCGAGCAAGGTCAGCGCTTCACAGCTGCCCACCTCGGTGCTCGGACTGGCCGACCCTCGGTGGAAGGGCAAGATCGAGATCGCCCCGTCGGAGACCGACTTCTGGCCGATCGTGAGCTCGATCGCCCGCGTCGACGGCAAGGCAGCCGCGCTGGCGTGGCTCAAAGGCCTGAGGGCCAACGCCGGGAACGGCGCCACGGTCCCCGACAACGAGACGATCGTCAGCGACGTCAGCCAGGGCACGACGGACCTGTCCGTCATCAACCACTACTACTTCTACCGGCTCAAGGCCGAGCTCGGGACGGGATCGGTCCACGCCGAGATCGCCTACTTCGCACCACACGACGTCGGCTATCTCGAAGACATCTCGGGAGCGGCGATCTTGAAGTCCTCCCGGCACAAGGCGGCCGCGCAGAGATTCCTGGCGTTCCTGACGAGTGACGCCGGGCAGAAGGTGCTCGCCGCGGGGGATAGCTTCGAGTACCCGATCCACCCCGGTGTCGCCGCCAACTCCGAGCTTGTCCCGTCCGACCACCTGCAGCCGTCGTCATTCACGCCCGCCGAGCTCGGCACCGGACTCGACGCCAAGAAGCTGATGCAAGAGTCCGGGCTCATCTAGCCACCGGCCCGTGTTGTGACCAAACTTCCCGTGCCAGGGACGCTGGCGCCGACCATCGTGGACCGGGTGCGCCGTCGCCTGGGGAAGGGCCAAGCCACCGTGGCGGCGAGTGTGGTCATCGCCCTGGCGTTGTTGCTGCCCCTCGGGTTCCTCGGTCTCGACGCTCGTGCCGCGGGGTGGACCGAGATCCACCGCGTTCTCTTCCGAGAGCGTTCCCTGCTCCTGCTGCGCCACACGATCATGGTCTCGGTCCTGGTCGTGTTCTTCGCCGCGGCGATCGGTGTCGCCACGGCGTGGTGCACCGAACGGGTCCAGCTCCCGGGACGGCGAGTGTGGACGGTGTTGTTGGTATTGCCGGTGGCCATCCCCGACTTCGTCGTGGGATATGCCTGGCATTCGATCGCCCCGACCATCAATGGTCTCTTCGGGGCCACCCTGGTGATGACGCTCGGGACCTACCCGCTCGTCTACCTGCCCGTGGCGGCTGCACTGCGCCGGGCCGACCCCGCCATGGAGGACACCGCCTACAGCCTGGGCGCGGGACGACTGAGCACGTTCTTCCGCGTCACCCTCCCGCTCATCCGCACCGCGGTACTGGGTGGGTGTGTCCTCGTCGTGCTCACCGTCATCTCGGAGTACGGCGTGTTCGAGATCCTGCGTTTCCAGACCTTCACCACCGAGATCTTCACCGAATTCCAGTTCGACTCCCAAGCGGCCGCCGCGCTCGCTGTCCCCTTGGTGTGCCTCGGGCTCCTCGTGCTCGCCGTGGACGGCATCATCCCGCGCCGGGCCGCTCCGTCGGCGGGGACGCGTCGTGTCGCTGCCCCCGTCGTCTTGCGACGCGCCTTGGCTCCGGTCCTCGGCGCATTGGGTGGGCTCGTCGTCCTCGGGGTGGGCGTGCCCATCGGCACCCTCGTCTACTGGATGACGCGGAGCCAGCACTCCACACTTCCCGCCGCGGCCACGCTGGCGTCGGCGACCGGAGCCACACTCAGATACAGCGCACTGGGGGCACTGATCGCGGTGGTGCTGGCATTGCCGGTGGCAATGATGACGTTCCGACGGTCGAGCGGTCCGCGTGTGGTCGTCGAACGCAGCACGTATGTCACCCAGGCGCTCCCGGGCGTGGTCGTGGCCTTGAGCCTGGTGTTCTTCGCCACGCATTACGTGTACGCCTTGTACGAGACCAGCACCCTGCTCGTCGTCGCCTACGCCATCTTGCACTTCCCTCTCGCCCTGGTCTGTGTGAAGACCTCGGTGGCCCAGGCCCCGGCCCGCCTCGCGGACGTGGGCCGGTCGCTCGGGAAGGGGCCCACCGTGGTGTTTCTCCGGGTGACCTTCCCCTTGCTCGTCCCGGGGCTCCTGGCCGGATTCTGCCTCGTCTTTCTCACCGCAGTGACCGAGCTGACCGCCACCCTGGTCCTTGCTCCCATCGGCGTCGAGACCCTCGCCACCCAGTTCTGGGCGTACCAGAGCGAGGTCGCGTATGGCGCCGCTGCCCCCTACGCGCTGGTCATCGTGGTCCTTGCCATGATTCCCGGTGCCCTGCTCGGTCTGTGGTTCGACCGCGAGCGTCACGTGCGTGCGAACCTGGGACCATGAGCACGATCGAGCTCCGCGGCGTGGCCAAGCGCTTCGGCGCCACCACGGTGCTCACCGATGTCGACCTGGTCGTCCCCGACGGGTCGACGACGGCCGTGCTCGGAGCGTCGGGGAGCGGAAAGACCACGCTCTTGCGGTTGATCGCCGGGTTCGAGCAGGTCGACACGGGCACCGTGTCCATCGACGGTCGGATCGTCGACGACGGGGTCAGGTCGGTTCGGGCCCAGCACAGAGGGGTGGGGTACGTGCCCCAGGAGGGTGCGCTCTTTCCCCATCTCACGGTCATGGGCAATGTCGGCTTCGGCGTCCCTCGTGCCGAGCGGGCCAAGGTGGCGGAGCTCGTCGAGCTCGTCGGGCTCGGGGGGCTCGGGCGTCGCTACCCCCATCAGCTCTCGGGAGGCCAACAACAACGGGTCGCGCTGGCCCGGGCACTGATCATCCGCCCGAGTGTCGTGCTCCTCGACGAGCCGTTCAGCTCTCTGGACGCGTCGTTGCGGGCCGGGCTCCGTCGAGACGTGGCGCGCATCCTGGCCGAGACCCACACCACGACGGTGCTCGTCACCCACGACCAGAACGAGGCGTTGGCACTGGCGGACCGGATCGCGGTGTTGAGCCAAGGTCGGATGGTGGTCAGCGCCGATCCGCACGAGCTCTACCGTGATCCTCCTGACCTGACCGCCGCGACCTCGATCGGCGAAGCCAACATCCTTCCCGCCGTCGTCGAGGAGAATCGCGCCCGCTGTGTGCTCGGTGTCGTCCGCCTCCACTCGCACGGTCCGGTCGCCGACGGCCCCGCCCAGCTGTTGTTGCGCCCCGAGCAGCTCGTGCTCCATGTCGAGACAGCCCACGACACCGTGGGCGCGGTGGTCGTCGACGCCCAATTCCACGGTCACGACACGTTGGTGGATCTCGTGGTGGCCGATGCCGGTCGCCAGGCACTGCTGGCGCGCGTCCCCGGAGACCTCGTGCTCAGCCCGGGGCAACCCGTGTGGGTGGAGGTGGTGGGCCAGGGCCGGGTGTGGTCGCTCGACAATCACGCCGATCACCACGATGGTGTGGCAACGCCGGGCCAACCCAATGGCGGCGGGACCGATCGAGCGCCGACCGGGGGAGATTCGCTGTGATGGCGAAGCCTTCTCCGGACCAATCCGGGCCGGCTGCGGACTCGCCTGCTCCTTCTCCCCACAGCACCGGGACTACCGCCCCTTCGAGCCCGGCCGACCCGTTGCCGCCGTCGACCGGGCGGGTGCTTCGAACGAGACCGCGCTCGGTCAAGGTTCCTGTGGTGTTCGTGTGCCTAGGCATTGCGGTGCTGGTGGTGGCGTTGCTCACGCAGGGCGGGGATGCTTCGTCGGCGGTGGGCCCCGTCGTCTTCCACGCCACCATCACCGTCACGGGCGAGATCCACGCCAAGGAGAGCTTCACCGACAAGACGACGGCCACGAAGGTGCGGTCGTGCGCTCGAGCGGCGACACGCGGCAATCGCCCCCAGATGGGACCGAACACCTGGTTCGTGCCCACGCCGACACTCGACAACCCGGTGGACATCCAGATCGGAACCAAGGCCCGGGGCTATCACGGGCCGGGCCATTACCCGCAGGGCGCCCTGGCCCGGGGCAACGGAGCGATGGACGTGGGCCCGGAGTCCTACGACATGACGAGCGCAGACGCGACGGCCTCGATGAGCGTCAACGCCGACGGATCGGGGAATGTGGCCTTCGCCCACGTGCCCGGAGACGACGACAGCCCCCACCGGGGCTGGCACGGGGGGATCTCGGGGACCATTGCCTGGACGTGTACCAGCTGAAGTCGTCGGCTCGTCGCGGTCGCCTGACCGGCGGTGTCGGGCGTGGGCCACTCGTCGGGCATGATGAGTCGATGGAGCCGATCGCCTCGGAACGAGACTTCGGGGACCCGTCGCGCCGCACCTTCCTGGCTCAGGAACGGACGTTGCTGGCGTGGTGGCGCACGGCGTTCGCCGCTATCGGGGTGGCTCTGGCCGTGGGCCGCCTCGTTCCCGAGATCGCCCATCTTCCCAAGGTGCCCTTCTTGATCCTCGGCGCGGGGTGGGGTGTGTTGGCGGTAACTCTCGTCTCGTTCGGCCTGCTCCGGCAGCGGGCGGGGGATCGTGCCATTCGCTCCGGCGGGTACCTGCATGTGAGCCCACAGTGGCTGGTGGCGGTGACCGCCTACATGGTCGTCTTGATGGTGGCGACGATCGCGATGCTCTTCATCCATCCCTGATCCGCAGCTCGTCGCATCGACGCTCGCTCAGGGCCCGAAGGTCTGCACCATGAGCTGCACGGTGTGGCGTTCACCGGTGGGCGACCGCAGTCCGGGCGCCGAGCTCGGTCTGCCGTGGCGGTGAAAGCCCATCGACTCGAAGAAGGCGATGGCCCCGTGGTTCTCACCGAGGGTCTCGAGATAACAGCCCGCGACGCCTGTCGTCTCGAGCTCATGGAGCCATCTCCCGAGCAAGTCGGCCCCGACGCCGCGACCCCGTATATGGGGTAGCAGGTCGATGTGCAGGTGGGCGGGCCAATGGGCGTCGTACAGCGACACGGGCGGGAGACGCCGCCGGAAAGCGTCGACGACGACGTCGCCGAACGAACGCCACACCACCCCGGCCGTGCCGGGCCGGAACCCGATCCCGCGTCGGACGAAATGCCTTCCGAAGATCGTCGCCGGGTTCCACGCCCGGCGGGAGTCGACACACCCGAGTAGATAGCCAGCCACGACGCCGTCGAGTTCGGCCACCAAAGCAGATTGGGGTTCTGCGTCGGTGTAATACGACGTGAACAGATCGGCGAAGCTTTCGACGTCACGCCACATCCAGTCCACGGGCTCGCCCATGTAGCCCGTGATGTGGCAGACATGTCGCACCTGGGCTCGGTCACGCGACTCGTAGCGCCTGACCACGACCTCTCCCTCGGGCACGCTCGCCGGTCGGGGACGCAAGGATCGGATCAGCGACCGCGCCACGAGCTCGGACGGTCCTCGCGGGTCAGTGCGGCCAGATAGGCGTTGTAGGCCGCCAACTCGGGATCTTCGGCTTCGGCCTGCGCCAATGCGATGGCACGGTCATCGGGCGTATCGCCGTCGGATGCTTCGGGCTGAGTGGTGGCAGCCTGCTGGAGACGCCGCAGACCGCGGCGTCCGATCGTGTCGGGGTCGTCGTGGACGAAGTGCCACCAGAACACCGTCCCGAACAACGCGAAGCAGGGCCACATGACCGAATAGATCCAGCCCAGAGAATCACCTGACAGACCGATCCCGACTTGCCACCAACAGGCGACGACGCATCCGGGCACCCAGATAACGAGAGCGACATGGGCCACGATGGCCCGTGTCGTGAACCAGCGTCGTCGGTCGAAGGATTGCCCCGGTGGCGAGGAGGCCGACACGGGGGAATCAGACCTCCTGGGGCGTCGTCCCCGCATTCCCCTTGGTGGCGCGCCGTACCTGGCGTGAATACTCCGAGGTCAGCCTGCGCTCCGCGATGATGGCGCCGAAGGGGACGGTCCCTGCGATCAGCACGAGGATCGTCCGGAACACTGGGATGTGCAGCGTCCGGGTGAGCTGGAATGCCGCGAAGAGATAGACGATGTAGAGGAACCCGTGGAGGGTGCCGACCACGGTGGCGACCCCGGGATGGCCCGCCACCTGGAGCGGGACGCCCACGAAGACGAGCACGATGAGCAGGACCGCGGTCGTGTAGGCCATCACCCGGTAGCGCGTGAGCACGGCGTGTTCCACGGCCGAGATCCTACGGGGGACCGGCGCCGGCCCTCCCATCGGGGCCCTGTCTGGCGGTCAGAGGTGTCAGAGTGCCTCGCTACGATCCATTGGCGTCGAGTTGGCCGCCACAGAACGGGTGGCCTCCCAACGAGTAGGAGGCGGCAAGGCGCAGGACCCGAAGGGGTCGGGTGACCACCTGCCACCTCACCGCCTACTCCAATGGTCCGCCTTCAGAGCCTGTCCATGAAGGGTCTAAATCCTCTGAGTCACCTTCGATGCGATAGGGGCCTTCGCACACTCCCACGACGAGGGGCATGGCGACGGGCTTCATCACGCCGCCACCGAATGGATTACGGACCCGTGGGAGGCTGATCCACTCGACGTCGATTAGGCCCGGACCAGACCCAGCATCTCGGTCACGTCGTGGTCACGCCTGGCGGTGTGCCCCGCCGTGGTGAGACGTGCCAAGTAGATGAAGGAGCCGGCCCACACCTCGGAAGACCCCGTAAGCGAGCCCGACGAGACACAGTCCGATGGCGCCGGAGGCGACCACGAACAGTGGCCCTTGATCGACTCCCGAAAAGATGCCCCACAGGGCCACGAGCACAATTGCTACCCACGCGATCGTCCATGAGTAGCTCTTCTTCGCCGGGTTTCCGGCGGAGGCTCTGGCGATTGTCGGCGACGCATTCCGTCCCATGGTGTGCCCCCCTCTCCGGTTGGGCAACTTGGGTCTCAGGATGCACCACATCCACACCTCGGCACCAGGGTCCTAAGTCAGGTGGTTGAGCCGGGCGCCCGACTTGGCTGTCCGGCTGGCAGTCGCATCAAGTCGGACCCAGAGAAGGCTGGACCTCAGCTCAGACCGTTGGTTCGTGTTCTGCGCGGTTAGGCCGCAATCGCATGATGTTCTTCAGCTTCCCCGACCGCCGGAACGAAGTCGCGTCGGACCTCGGTCACACCTCGACCCGGGCCGTCTGCGACAGTCGGTCGACGGCTTCGGCGTACTCCTCGACGAGGTCGAAGATCACGTCACGCGTCTTGCGGACACGCGTGGCGCGCCCGATGACCTGACCACAGGGGTTGAACGCAACATCCTTGGCCTCCTCAGGGAAGCGGTGGGTGGCCCCCACGGCCTCGATGGCCACCATCATCTGCAGCGGCATGGGGAGTGGTTCGGGGGTGTCGGGCCGGTCCCAGGCGTCGGTCCAGTCGTTCTTGAGCATGCGACACGGCTTGCCCGTGAAGGACTTGGACCGCACCGTGTCCCGGCTCGTGGCGGCCAGGTAGGCCTTCATCTGGCCGGGGGACGTGTTGGCCTCCTCCACCGTCAGCCACAGCGTCCCGCCCCACACGCCCTGGGCCCCCATGGCCAGCGCGGCCGCGATCTGGCGACCACTGCCGACCCCGCCTGCGGCGAGCACCGGTAGTGGGTCCACGGCGTCGATCACTTCGGGCCACAAGACGAGCGACCCGACATCGCCGGGATGGCCGCCACCCTCGGTGCCCTGGCACACGATGAAGTCCAGGCCTGCCGCCTTGTGGGCGAGGGCGTGCTTCACCGATCCGGCCAGCGCCCCGATCATTCGTCCCGATGCCTGGACCTCTGCGATGACGTCCGCCGGGGGAGTACCCAACGCATTGGCGATGAGTTTGACCTTGTCGTGGCGCAGCGCGGCGGCCAACAACGGCTTGCCCGTAGCCTCGGTCCAACCCATCATCCCGCTGCGACGCTGGTCTTCGGCGGGCTCGGGCACGCCGTGCTCGGCCAGGAGCCGCCGCGCGAACCGTCGGTGGTCGTCGGGCACCATGGACTGGAGCTGCGCCTCGAGCTTTACGGGGTCCATCTCGCCCATGCCCTCGTACTTGCCGGGGATGACGATGTCGACGCCGTAGGGATTGTCACCCACGTGCTCGTCGAGCCAGGCCAGCTCGATCTCGAGCTCCTCGGGGGAGAAGCCGATGGCGCCGAGGACGCCGATCCCGCCGGCGTTGGACACCGCCGCCACCACGTCGCGGCAGTGCGTGAAAGCGAAAATGGGGAACTCGATGCCGAGGCGATCGCAGATCTCGGTGTGCACGGCTGTCTCCTTGTCTCGGTTCTTCGGGGTTCAGGGTTCTCGAACGCTGCTCAAGAATGCGGTCGGGTTGTTGCCATCACAGATGGTGCGAAGAGGTCGTTGTGGCGTCGTGACTGTTTTCTCCGGCACCGGTGACGAGCGCCAGCGCGCAGGCCACGACGGTGGTGTCGAGGCTTTCGGGATCGATGCGATGTTGCGTCTCGAATCCGATGACCAAGGCGCGAAACACCGTGGCGAGGACGTCGGGGGGAGCGATGGGCGCCACCAGGCCGTCATCGATCCAAGTGGCGAATCCCTTCGTGAGCCAGTCGTGCGCTTGGCGCGACCGGGCCCGCATGGTCTCGGCCACCTCGGGGTCACGCGTGGCGCGCAGCCACAGCTCGCGCTCGAGGAGCAGGAGTCGGCGGGTCTGATCGCTCGGGTTCGTCACGACGTTGGCGGCCACGGCCCGCAGGCGGTCCTCGACGGTGGCCGCCAATTCGAACTCTGCGGCGATGACTGTCAGGAGCGAGTGGGCCCATTCGTCGAGCAGCGCCAGGAGAAGGCCCTGCTTGGAGCCGAAGTGGGCGTAGACCGCCCCCGAGGTCCGTCCCGCCGCGTCGGCCACGGTGTCGACGGAGACGGCGTCGATGCCCCGCTCGGCGAAGAGGCCCGCGGCCGCGTCCAGAAGGCGGGCCCGGGTGTCGGCCTTCCGCTCTTCTTGGGTCCGTGGCACTGGGGCTCCTCTCGAACGCGCTGCCGACTCGAACTTAGATAGTAGATCCTATCTAAGTTGGGCTGGAGCGGCCACGGGGTCACGACCCGGAGTCGACCGGCTCGGTGGTCGATACGGGGCGTGGTGCCCATGCGATACTCACGCGCCGCGGAACACGGCGGGCCGGCGGGGTCGATGCGCCGGCTGCCCCATGATCGGAGTGCGCATGTTCAGGACCTCTCCCGTCGTCGCCGAAGACGAATGGCATCTCGATCTGAAGGTCGAGGGGCACGTGGCCGTGCTCAGTCTCAACCGGCCCGACAAGCTCAACGCTTGGAGTTGGGAGTCCACCCGACAGCTCGGCGCGCGTGCCGACCAGATCCGCTTCGACGAACGGGTGCGCGCCGTGGTGCTGCGCGGTGAGGGCCGGGCCTTCTGCGCCGGCATCGACCTCGGCATGCCCGAGGACCGGGTGACGGGTCGCTCCCCGGCGGAGAAGGCGCGCAATTACTACGAGGGCATCCGCTGGGCGCACGAGCGGTTCAAGGTCTTCGCCGAGCTTCCCCAACCGATCGTCGCCGCGGTCCAGGGCTATTGCCTGGGCTTCGGATTCGAGCTCGTACTGATGTCCGACATCCGCGTCGCCGCCGAGGACGCCGTCTTCGCCCTGCCCGAGGCCCAGGTGGGCGTGGGCATCGACGCGGGCGGGGATCTCCGCTTGGCCCATGAGGCCGGGGCGGGTTGGGCAAAGCTGCTGGCGTTCACGGGTCGACGCCTCGACGCCCGCACCGCCGAGAGGATCGGTGTCGTCCAGCAGGTGACGACAACCGAGGACCTGCTCCCCACCGCCATGGGGATCGCGCAGGAGATCGCAGCCAACGCTCCGCTGGCGGTGCAGAGCATCAAGCGCACCGTCGACGGCTTCACCTACCGCGGCTTCACCGAGGCCATGCGGTTCGGCGCCATGAGCTCATCAATCGAGTTCGTCTCCGACGACATGCCCGCCGGGTACGCGGCGAAGGCCAAGAAGCAGCCCATCGTCTTCGAGGGCAAGTAACCGGCGTGCCGCTTCCCGAGCCACCTGGGGCGGGCCACGCGATGCTCCCGGCGGGCACGTTCGACGGAACCACGGTGATCGTGACCGGCGGCGGGACCGGCTTGGGCAAGGCCATCGCCGTCGAGTTCGCCCGCCTCGGCGCGGCGGTGGGGATCTTGTCGCGCGACGAGGGTCACCGCCTGGCCGGCACGGCCGCCGTCGAAGCCGTCGGGGGTCGGGCGGCGCATGCCGGGGCCGACATCCGGCGCGCCGAGGACGTCGGCACGGCATTCGACGCGCTCGAGGACGCCCTCGGCCCGGCGCGCGTCCTCGTGAACAACGCGGCAGCCAACTTCCCGGTCCCCGCAGATGACCTGAGCCCCAACGGCTGGCGGGCGGTGACCCAGATCGTGCTCGACGGCACCTTCTTCTGCTCCCAGGAGCTGTTCCGCCGCGCCAGCCGGGCCGGCGAGCCGGCGGCCATCTGCAACATCCTCGCCACCCAGTCGTTCACGGGGGGTCCCGGCATGGCCCACACCGCGGCGGCGAAGGCGGGCGTGGGCAACCTCACCAAGACCCTGGCGGTGGAATGGGCGCCCTCGGGGGTCAGGGTCAACGCGCTCGCCCCGGGCCTGTTCCCCCACGAGGACATGCGAGCCGATCTCCAGGCCCTGCGCACCGAAGGCGAGGACGTCGACGCCCGACGCTCCCCGGCCGGACGTCTCGGCCGGCTCCACGAGTTGGGCTGGGCCGCCACCTGGCTGTGTTCTCCCTACGCGGCCTTCGTCTCGGGCCACACCCTCGTGGTCGACGGCGCCAACTGGCTGCGGCGGGACTTCGTCATGCCCGAATTCGTGCCCATCCGGGACCAGATCGCCGCCGTGATCCCCGAGCGGCGGGCGTAGTGGCGCCCTCGGCCGGGCACGCCCCGGCGGCCCCGCGAGCCCCGATCACCAGGGCCCTCCCGTAGGCTGGACGGGATGAATGGTCCCGATGCGGCCGGATCGGGCGATCGTTCCCTCGTGTCAGGGCCCGGGACTGCCGATGGCTCTCCGATGACCGACGTCGTGCCCGGAGCCGGGACCCTGGACGATGGCGCGCTGGGTGCGGGCCAAGCCTCGGAGGGGGGCTCGGCCACAGGCTCGGGCATCGACCGGATGCGCCTGCGGAGCTTCATCGGGCTGACCCTGGGCCTGGTGGGGCCCCGAGCCAACCTGGCCGTCTCGGGGGTGCTGCTCACCCTGCTCGTCTCCGCCCGGGTGTCGAGTGCGCTGGCCATCACCTTCGCCCTCACCGCCAACCGCCTGATCGGCTGGCTGGCCTACCCGTTGCTCGGCCGTGCCAGCGACCGCACCAAGTCCGTGGCGGGCCGCCGGGCGCCGTACATGGCGGCGGGGCTGTTGATCATGGGCGTGTGCACGTGGTCGTACACCCTCGTGGGGGGCTTCTGGCCCCTCGTGCTGTTGATCGTGTGCGTGAAGACCGCCAGTGTCGTGTTCGGGCTCACCAACGTGGCTGTCATCCCCGAGACCTTCGGCAAGAGCCGTTCGGTGAAGGCAGCCGCCCTCATCGGTCTCCTCGGTGTCGTCGTCAGCCTCGTGATCAAGGGCACCGTCATCGCCACGTGGAAGGCGAACGACCCTGCCACCTGGAACCTGGCCTTCCGGATGGCGGGGGGGTTCATGGTGGTCGTGGCGTTCATCGTCCTCGTCCTCGTGCGCGAGTCCGCCGCTGCCCGTGAGGTGGCGGATCGCGAACGCCATGAGCGCGCCCGCCCGTGGCGCGAGGAGCTCGTCGAGGTGTTGCAGGTGCCCAACGCCAGGGTCCTCATCACCGGGATCATGGTGTTCTGGGCGGGGCTGAGCGCCACGGGGTACCTGGCCATCGTCTATTTCCAGAGGGTGCAGCACGCCGGCGCCAACTCGCAGACCATCGCCGGCTGGGTGAGCGGGGTGCCGGTGGTGATGCTCGGTCTGGCCCTCGGATACGGGTTGAGTCGCGTGTTCACGCGCAAGCAGATCGCAGTGTGCACTCCGGTGGCGGGCACGGTGGTCTCGCTCGTGCAATTCACGACCACCCACATCTGGCAGTCGGTCGTCTTGGCCTTCGTGGGAGGCCCCTTCTTCGCCGCCTTCGTGATCGCGCTGGCACCCATGCTCCTACAGCTCCTGCCTCGCTCGGGGGGGATGGCGGAGCTGCTGGGCAAGCTGGTGGCGCCCTTCAGCCTGTTCGCGGTGGTCTTCTCTTTCCTCGCCGCCTGGGTGGTCGACCTCACCGGCGACTACCGCACCATCTGGCTGTGGCCCGCCGCGGCAGGGTTGGTCCAGGCGGTGGTGATGTGCTGGCTACGGATCCCCAAGGGCCAGGAACGGGCCCAGATGGGCGACCTGGTGCAGCGGATGGGTGACTCGATCATGGAGCAGGTGACCGGTCGTGATCGCTCCTTGCTCGGCGGTGTGGTGACCGCGGCCGACGCCGACTCGGCCTCGATCTTCGACATGGCCCGTCACATCCTGGGCAACCCCTACGAGGAGCGATCCGACGACGACGTCGCACCGCCCCCCGAGGAGGGCCCGGAGTCCGCAGGGACGGGGACGGCTTTCCCGGCGTAGCATCTGAAGCGTCCGAGTGCGTCTGTCGCACCGGCCCGGACCGGTCGTGCCGGCCCGGGAGCCAGCCAGGAAGGTGGGTCATGGAGGTACGCGACAAGCTCTACATCGGTGGCGCCTGGGTGTCCTCGACGGGCAAGGACGTGATCGAGGTCGTCAACTCGACCACCGAGGAAGTCATCGGGACGATTCCCGCCGGCACCCCCGAGGACGTGGACCGCGCCGCCCGTTGCGCAGCCGATGCCTTCGGGGAATGGTCATCGACCTCCAGAGAAGAGCGGTCCAAGACCCTCGGGCGCGTGCAGGAGGCGTTGTCGGCGCGCACCACCGAGATCGCCACGCTGATCTCGCAGGAAGTCGGGATGCCATTCACGCTGTCCAACCTCATCCAGGTGGGACTGCCTGTCATGAGCTTCTCCGCCGCCGCGCAGCTCGCCACCGAATTCCCCTTCGAGGAGGAGGTGGGGAACTCCCTCATCGTCAGAGAGCCCGTCGGCGTGGTGGGGGCCATCACCCCGTGGAACTATCCGCTGCACCAGATCGCGGCCAAGGTGGCGCCGGCGCTCGCTGCCGGCTGCACCGTCGTGTTGAAGCCGAGCGAGGTGGCACCGCTCAACGCCTTCATCCTCGCCGAGATCCTCGACGACATCGGTCTTCCGCCGGGCGTCTTCAACCTCGTGACCGGGGTGGGACCGGTCGTGGGCGAGGCCATCGCCTCGCACCCGCTCGTCGACATGGTGTCGTTCACGGGATCGACGCGTGCGGGCAAGCGCGTCATGCAACTGGCATCCGATGGCGTCAAGCGCGTGGCTCTGGAGCTTGGTGGCAAGTCGCCCAACGTCATCCTCGAGGACGCGGACCTGTCCGCGGCGGTACCCGCCGGTGTGGCGGCCTGCTACATCAACTCGGGCCAGACCTGCTCGGCGCTCACGCGCATGCTGGTGCCCCGGTCGCGCCTGGCCGAGGTGGAGGCGCTGGCCGTGGAGACGGCGGAGACCTACAAGCCCGGCGATCCCTTCGAGGGCGACACCCGTCTGGGGCCGCTCGTGTCCGCAACCCAGCTCGAACGTGTGCGCGGCTACATCAAGAAGGGTGTCGACGAAGGCGCGACGCTCCTCACCGGAGGCGCGGAGCTTCCCGATGGCCTCGACAAGGGATACTTCGTGCGACCCACCGTCTTCTCCAACGTGACGCGCGACATGACCATCGCCCAGGAGGAGATCTTCGGACCCGTGCTCTCGATCATCCCCTTCGACAGTGAGGAAGAAGCGATCGAGATCGCCAACGACACCGTGTACGGCCTGGCCGGCGGGGTGTGGGCTGGCGACAAGGAACACGCCGAGCGGGTGGCCCGGAGGCTTCGCAGTGGCCAGGTCGAAGTCAACGGGGGAGGGTTCAACCCTCTGGCGCCGTTCGGCGGCTACAAGCAGTCCGGCATCGGCCGCGAGCTCGGCAAGTACGGCCTCGAGGAGTTCTTGGAGGTCAAGGCGCTGCAGCGCTGACCGCGCTTCGGGCGCTCCAACGACGCGTCCGAACCCTCGGCATGAGGGCCGAAAGCCCCCGGGGAGTCGCCGGGGCGAGTGCCCCGACGCTGTCCGCCGACCGCCAGAAACACCGCCACGACCTGGGTGGTCGCGATCGCGTCGGGGCGCGGCGACGCGCCGCGATGGTGCAGGAGGGGCGTGCGAGTACGAATTCGACCATGCCCACAAGTGTTTTCACGCTTCGTCGACCTCACCGAGATCCCGGGAGTTCATCAATTCTGGTGATTGATCGGGGGAGCGGCCCCACTCAAATTGGGTCGCCGGGGGGGGTTAGCTAGGTCCCGAGCGGAGAGGGACAGTGGACACCGAAAAGGTCTTCATGCGGCGCAAGCCGCTGGTGCCGATCGTGTTGGCCACAACCATGGTCGTCCTGGTCGCATATCTGGGCGCCGTGGCCGGTCCTGCCGCGGCGCGTGCGCACCGGTACCGCGGGGCGGCTCCGGGTGCGGTCACCTGCCAACTGTCGGGCACCATCTCGTTCTCGCCCCGGATGTCGGCAACCGCCGGAGGACAG
>JADGOL010000160.1 GCA_017882995.1 Acidimicrobiales bacterium
GACGACGGCGGGGATGGCGTTCACGAGGCGCATGGCGGTGGCCAAGAGTCCCTGACCGTTGCGTTGACCGCGGTCCCCGCTCAAACAGAGGTCGAGGGTCAGTGACGGCCGACCTTCGATTTCGACACGATGGACCGACGACGTTCCGGCGGGTGGTTGGGGCCAGTGCGGAGCCATGTCGGGGCGCATCCGGGTCACGTGCTCCGCGAACAAACGTTGTCTGCCACCGACGACCCCCGCGACCCCGAAGCGCACCGCCGCCAGCGTGGCCTTCTCCATGCGCCCGATCGGCACGTCGAATGCCTCGGGCGTGTACCACCGCTCGCAGAACTCCTCGAGACCTTGGAGTTCGACGCGAAGGATGTCGGCCAGCATCTTGATCATGCCGCCCCAGAACAAGGTCGGCACGCCGGGCTCCAGGATCGGCGCCGGTGCGCCCTCGGGCTGTCCGAACCCATACGGCGTCGCCCACGCGCTGTCGGGATGCGTGCCGTAGTCCGACAGTTCCTGGACACGAAGGGTCTCCACCCGCTCGCAGATCTGCAACGCGGCCAGGGGCAGGGCGTCGCCGCTGAAGCCGGGGTCGATCCCACTCGTGAACAGCGTCGATCCGCCCTTCGTGCACGCCTCGGCGAGAGCCCCTACCAGTCCGAGGTCGGCGGCAGGTGGGTAGATCAGGTTCATCATCGAGCTGGAGACGACGTTCGCTCCCGATCCGAGGATCCGGACCAGGTCGGCCACGGCACGGCGCGGCCGCGTCTCGCCGATGGAGGTGAACACGACGCAGTCGGGCCGAAGGTCCAACAGACCACCGGTGTCCGACGTGGCGCGGACGCCGGTCTCGATTCCGAGCCCGCTGAGCTCTCCGGCATCGCGCCCGACCCGGGACTCATCGTGGGTGAACACCCCGACCAGTTCGAAATCGCTGCTGCTCACGAGGGCTCGAAGTGACTGCCGACCCACACCCCCGACCGACCACTGCGTCACCCGAAATGCCATGTCCGCATCCTCGCGCCTCAATGGGCCGGCGCAGAGTTCGGGCTCTTCGACAGGGTCAATCCAGTGCCATCTGCGCCTCGCGTGCCTGCTGGGCGGCGGCGTCCCATTTCGCCTCGATGCGGCCCAATCTCCATATCAAGAGCGCGACGGCCCACGTGACCACGAACACGCCGACGATGAAGAACCCGGCCGTATTGATGTTGAACCTCTGGAAGAATTTCCAGAACGACCCGCCCAGATTCTCCTCTTGCCCGATGAGGCCCAGGATCTCGACGGTTCCGATGAAGAAGGCCACGAAGACCGACAGGCCCGTGATGGTGAGGTTGTAATAGACCTTCCGGATCGGCTTGGCGAAGGCCCAGTCATAGGCGAAGTTCATGAAACAGCCGTCGATCGTGTCGAAGAGGCTCATGCCGGCGGCGAAGATGATCGGGAGCGAGAGGATGGCATAGAAGGGCAGCCCGCCGACGACGGCGCTCCCCGCCAAGACGAGGAGGGCGACCTCGGTGGCGGTGTCGAACCCGAGGCCGAAGAGGATTCCGATGGGGTACATCTTCCACGGAGTGTCGATCCTTCGCGCCAACGGGCCGAAGAACCTGTTCATGAGCCCTCGACTGTTGAGCTGCCGCTCGAGCTCCTCGTCGTCGTACGCTCCCCCACGCATCTCGCGAAAGACCTTGACGATGGAGATCAATACCATGACGTTGAGTGCGGCGATCAGATACAGGAATGTGCCCGAGATCGACGTCCCGATGATCCCCGTCGTCCTGTGCAACGTGGAGCTGTTGTTGCTGACCGCTCTGTCGAGGGATCGGATGCCGAAGTTCAAGATGACGGCGAGGATGAAGACGACCGACGAATGTCCGAGACTGAAGAAGAAGCCGACACTCAGCGGCCGTTTGTTCTCGTTGACGAGTTTGCGCGTCGTGTTGTCGATGGCCGCGATGTGATCGGCGTCGAAGGCGTGGCGCATCCCGAGCGTGTAGGCGAGGATGCCCGTCCCCACGCCGAAGACCTCGGTCTTGCTGATCCGGTAGTGGTGTCCGAGTGCGAGAGCCAGCATCCCCCAGCCGAGGATGTGCAGACCCACCACCGTGAACGCCATGCCACTGACCCTCACCCATTCACTCGGGGTGAGGCCGTTGCGGATCTTCACGAGCCTGGCCCGGGGGTTGGCCATGGGTCCTGCTCTCCTCGTCAGTCGGGATCCTGGGCGACACCCTAGGAACTGTGCGACCAGGTCGCAACAGCGTCTTGTTCGCCATTGGACCGAGACGTACGATGGGTTCGTGACCAGGAGTTCTGCTCAGCCGGACACGGCCGGGGTCGATTCGATCGAGGGCGCCTTGGCATTGCTCCGGGAACGAGGCGGTCGGGTCACCAGCTCCCGCGTGCTCCTGTTGCGAGCCCTGTTCGATTCCCGACGCCATCGCACCGCCGAGGAGCTCGGCGCCGAGGTGCAGGCAAAGACACCCGAGGTGCATATCTCGACGATCTATCGAAACCTCGACGACCTCGAACGCCTCGGCATCGTCGTCCACGCCCATCTCGGGCATGGCCCGGCCACCTACCATCTCGCGGCCGGGGCGCACGGTCACTTCGTCTGCGAAGAGTGCGGCGCCATGATCGAGGCCCCCGATGAGATCTTCGAGGGCTTGTCCCGATCTGCCCGATCACGCTTCGATTTCGACATCAATCCGCACCATTTCGCAGTGCTCGGACGCTGTCGGGGCTGCCAGTAGGCCATCCGGGTCACGCCGAACGCGCTGAGGGCCCCTCGGGGCCGCGGACGCTGTACGGTCAGATCTCACGACGACGACACCCTGGTTGGATGATGCCTGCAGCCTCGTCGGGGCCTTCCGGGCGCGAGAGCTCTCGCCTCTGGAGGCTCTCGACGCCTGCATCGAGGCGGTCGCACGATCACCGCTGAACGCCTTCTCCCACACCGACTTCGATCGCGCCCGCGAAGCCGCTCGGGCAGCCGACGTGTCACTTCCCTTCGGTGGGGTGCCATTCGGCGTCAAGGAACTCGAGCACGTTGTCCAGTGGCCCTACACCGAGGCGTCGACGATCTTCAGAGACCGGGTGTCGGAGAATGACCAGACCTCGATCGCGCGACTCCGGCGTACCGGGGCCGTTCTGGCCGCCCAGACCACCGCCAGCGAGTTCGGTGGCATCAACTGCACCTCGACACAGCTCCACGGCACGACGCGAAACCCCTGGGACCTCTCTCGCACTCCGGGGGGATCGTCGGGTGGGACTGCCGCGGCGGTGTCGGGCGGCCTGCTCCCCATCGCCACCGGGAGCGACGGGGGTGGGTCGATCCGCATCCCCGCCACCTTCTCCGGCTTGTTCGGACTCAAGGCGACCTATGGGCGCATCCCGAAGGGACCCGGGGCCAGTGTCACGCCGATGACGAGCGTGCTCGGGTGCCTGAGTCGGTCAGTGAGAGATACGGCGCGGTTCTTCGACGCCTGTAGTGGATTCGACCAGCGCGATCCGTTGAGCCTTCCCGACACCGGCAACTGGGAGGCAGAGCTCGACACGCACGACCTCGCTGGCATGAAGGTCGCCATCCTCCCCGATCTGGGAATAGCGAGAGTCCGTGGCGAGGTGGCGGAGCTCGTGGCCGAGTTCGCCGAGAAACTCGCCAGAAGGACGAGACTGAAGATCGTCACCGTGACACCGACGCTTCCGCCCCTGCGAGGACAGTGGGCGATGGCGGGTCAGCCGAGTCTCGTCGCCGACTTCGGCGATGCCTACCCTGACTGCATCGACGACCTTTCGCCCGAGATGCGCTTCGGCGTGGAGGCCGCGAGGGACCGCTTCAATCTCGACCGGGCAGCCGCCATCGAGTCCTACCGACGGCAATTGAACGAGTCGATGGCCGATCTATTCGACACCGCCGACTTCGTCATGGCCGCGGCAAGCCCCGACGTCGCCTTTGTCGCCGAAGGCCCGCCGCCGTCGACGATCCCCGGCGCAGACTTGATCCATGAGATCGGCTTCACCCGAGCCATCATGAACACCGCCGCTCTCACCGCACCCTCGAACCTCAACGGCAGCCCTGCCATGAGTGTTCCCGCCGGGCTCGTCGACGGGATGCCGGTCGGGCTCCAGGTCCTCGCCGCCCATCACCGAGAGCAGCTCTTGCTGGATGTGGCCGTGATTGCCGAACGGGAATTCCCCTGGCCCAAGGTGGCGCCGGGCTCACCTCTGGCGGGACCCCAAGCTCAGGCGTGACCGGGGTGCGGGGTCACCGGGCAGTTCCTCAGGAGCACACCGTGCATCATTGGCTGAGCGCTGATCGCCGACTTCACTAGATTTTCGTGATGGGCGTCGTACCGGAGCAAACCCTCGTCGAGCGCCACTCGCGTGAAGGCATCGGGCGGACCCTGCGTGGCGATGTCTTGGAGATCGGTCCCGGTCATGCGCCGTTTCCCACCGCTACCGGCGCGCGCGTGACCTTCGCCGACCGCTCGGTCGAGGGAGGACGCGATGCCACGTGGCCGGAGCTGGTCGGCCAACCCAGAGGGCCCGATGCCGACCTGGATCTCAATCTCGACCTCCAGGGCCTTCACGGGGTTTCGGACCAAGCGTTCGACGCCGTCATCGCCTGCCACCTGATCGAGCACCTGGCGAATCCCATCGAAGCGCTGCGCGAGTTCGATCGCGTGCTGCGCCCGGGTGGTCGACTCGTTCTCGTTGTCCCCGATCGGACTCGCACCTTCGATTCGGTGCGTGAGCCCACACCGCTGGCCCACGTGCTCGATGACTTCGATCGCCACGTCACCGACGTCGATGCCGAGCACATTCGGGAGTTCTGCCAAGCGATCTTCGGGCAACCACCGATTCACCCCGAAGAGGTCCGAGACTGGTACGACCCATCACAACTCGACGATGCCCGGCTCGAGCTGCACCGCAAGCGGTCCATTCACGTGCATTGCTGGACTCCTGAGGAGTTCGCTGTCGTCATGGTCGCGGTGTTGGCTCGGGGGTTGGTCTCATGGGACCTGGTGGATCTCTACTTCTTCGACGACCCTGGCGCGGTCGACAACGAATTCGGTCTCATCCTCGAGCGGCCCAAGAACGTCGTCACGCCGACAGAACGGTCCGTCGCATTTGTGCGCCAGTGGGCCGCGCTCGTCCTCGACGGGCCGGCTCATGACCACCGTCGATTGGTCACCCTGCTCTTGGCGACCCGGGCCGACGCGCAGGGCGTCGAAGAGGTGGCGCCCGCCGCCGCCGTCCTGACAGAGATTGTCGGAGACCTCCTCGTCCGGTCACGAGAGTCCTCGGCCTCGTCCGATGAGAGGCTCAAAGCGGCAGAAGCGTCCCGGACGCAACTCGCCTACCAACTCCAAAGCTCCGAGCAACGGCTGAGCGAGATCGTCGGGAGCCGCTCCTACCGGGCCAGTCGGCTGCTCGGCCGATCTCTGCGGGCGTTTCGCCGTTCCACCCCGAGCCGGGGATCTGATCCCTCTCTGCGGCGTCGTCTGTAAAGCGCGGCCATGGCACGACCTCGGCGACCCAGACCCTGGGGTCAGAGAGGCTCTCCCTCACCGAGTTCCGATGTGACTTCGCCGATCGCCTCGGTCGTTGCTTGCGCGCTGAGGGCGTGACCTCCTCCGCTGTCGCGCCAGAGCTCGGGGACCCGCCACAGCAGCACGGCCACGCCGACCACGCAGGCCAGCCCACCCGACCACACCGCGAACTGCGGGCCCCTGATCGCGGCCGCCACCCCGGTCTCGGCATCACCGAGGCGGGGACCGCCGGCCACAACGGCGAAGAAGGTCCCCGACAGCCTTCCCTGGAGATGCGGAGGGACGGCACGTTGTTGCACCGCCTGTCGGAACACCGCTGAGACCACGTCGGCCGCTCCCGCCAGGGCCAGCAAGGTCAATCCGATCCAGAGCACGGGAATGACCCCGAACAAGGCGATGGCCGCCCCCCACACGACTACACACGCCGCGATGGCCCGACCCTGACGACGCACCCGGCTACACCAGCCGGTGAAGAGCGATCCCATGAGCGCTCCCGCCCCGGGAGCGGCGTACAGCAGCCCGACGACCCCAGCACCCCCGCCGAAGAGGCCGACACCCAGGGCCGGGAAGACGGCGCGCGGCATTCCGAAGATCATGGCATTGAGGTCGATCCAGTAGGTCGCCGAAAGCAGCTTCTCCTGGCGCAGATGACGGAACCCTTCGGTCATCGATCGCAAGCCCATGGGCGTGCCCCCGCCGCTGGGAATCAACGCCGGCAGGAGCAGGGCGGCCATCAACGCCGCCGCAAAGGTCGCCACGTCGATGCCATACACGGCGCCCAACCCGATCGTCGAGATCAGCACGCCGGCCAGAGCCGGCCCCGCCACCAGGGCCAGCTGCTGGATCGTGGTCTGCAGGGCGATCGCGGCCGTCACGTCCTGGTCGTCCACGAGCATCGGCAACGCGGCGCGGCGCGCCGGCCAGTCGATCCCCTGAAACCCCGCCCCCGCCGCCGTGCAGACGAACAGGGGCCACACCGCCGGGCGGGAAACCGACGCGTTGACGACCAGACCCCCCACGGCGCTTGCCATGGCGAACTGGGTGAGGACGAGGACTTTCCGCCGATCCATCGCATCGGCCAGGGTGCCACCCCACAGGGCACCGGCCAGTAACGGCACCAGCTGGGCCAGGCCGACCAGGCCGACGACGAGTGTGGAACGCGTCAGCGCGTACGCCTGGAATGCCACTGCGACGAGGGTCAGTTGCGAGCCCATGCCCGAGACCACCTGACCCGCCCACAAACGCCGGAAGTCCCGGTACTTCCGCAATGGGGTGACGTCAACGACGAAGCGAGACACCCCGCCACAGTAATGGCCGCTCGCGATTGCAAAGCATCAACGCGCGACAGCTCGCACATGGCAGGGTCCATCTGCTCGACCATTCGCCGTCTCTTGGCGCTCGTCCTGTGTTGCAGTCTGAACGCCCGGAGCACACCACAAGCTCGCAATGGATGCCCCCAATTGCCATGATGGCCATTCCAGATGGCAGTGGCGGCCTGGAGTTACGGAAATCGGGGGACGACCATGACAGCATCGCTTACGTTCTACGCGGTTCTCGGTGTGCTGAGTACCGCATTCGCGTTCGCTTGCAACCGGCACCTCTTCGCCGGCGGCCATGTCGGCCGGGTATCGCCTCTCGAGGGCCTCTACTACTTCGTCGGGCTGGCCTCTTTGTGTCTTGGTTGGTATTTCAACATTCGCTACGTCCACACCTACGGGCACAAGGCGAGTTACATCAACTACACGAAGATGCTCTTCACGAACTGGGCATCGGACTCCGCGGCCCAGGACTACACGATCGTGAACGTTGTCCTCCTGCCTTTGTGGACGATCGTCGACGGACGAAGGCGGGGACTACGCGTGGCCTGGATCTTCTTCGTGATGAGTCTCTTCACCAGTCTGGCGTTCTCGATGGCGATGTATCTCGCATTCGTCGAACGACAGATCCGCTACGCGCGGGAGCGCTCCGCTGCGTCGAGGACGGCATAACCGCAGTTGTAGCCAGGAATGAAGGTCACTCCAGGGCCGCCGTGGCAACCCGCGCCGCAGAGGTAGAGGCCGTCAATCGGGATCGGGTTGTCGGGCCATCCCTGCGGGCCGGGGCGAAAGGGGCCCATGAACTCCGGCTGCAGGAGCCCGTGGGTGAAGTCTCCGCCGGTGCACCCGAACATGAGCTCGTAGGTATAGGCTGGATAGTTGAATTGGCGCTCGATCAGGTCTGGGAAGTTCGGCGCCTTCGAGGCCACCTTGGCGACAATTCGGCTCGCCATCTCGTCGCGGAGTCGCGTCTGGGACGCGTGGGTGGCGCCGATCGGGAAGTAGAAGGCAAAGCTGCTGGCGGCATGCTTCCCGGCGGGAGCCAGGACCGGCTCTTCGAGGGTGGGGATTTGAAGGTTGAACGAGGGCGACTGGGGGACGAGACCGCGCACACAGCCTTCGTAGTCGACTTGCATCTGTTCCGCGGTCTCGAAGAACGTCACGTTCCGGCGAAGACCACCCTGATTGAGGACTTCATAAGGTCCGACGAATTCGGGTAGGCCATCGAGTGCGAAATGAATCTGGAAGTATGCCGCGCGGTGGTCGATGGCCTCGATACGCCGGGCAAAGGCATCGGGCAGTTCTTCCCGATCGATCAACTGCGTGAAGGTGGCCGTAGGGTCGAGGTTGGAAACGACGACCGGGGCGGTGATCAGCTCCCCGTCGTTCAATGCAACGCCTTGGACCCGGCCCCCCGATGCGACGATCTTGGAGACTTTGACGTGGCGACGAAGCTCGCCACCGTTGTCCTCGAACAGTCGTCGGACGTGATCGGACATGGCGCCGATACCCCCGCGCACCTTGGACATCGTGGCGTCACCGGGAGACGCCAACGCGAAGGCAAGGCACAACGCACTTCCGGGCGTGTAGGGGCCCAAATAGGTGGAGTTGACCGCCAGAAAGCTGAGCATGCTTCGAATCTGGGCGTGTTTGTCGCGGTCGGGGAGAAATCGATCGACGACATCCATGACGCTACCGAACATGGCGGTGCGAATAGCTTGACGCTCGGATTCGTTCGACGCGCACGCCCACATCTCGTCGAGCGACTTGGGAGGCCGACGCACCTCGAACCGCCCGATCGCCCGTGCCGGTGCATCAGCCCAGGCCGCCACCTGGGCCATGCCCATCACCGCGTCGAGGCCCAGTGCGTCGCCGAGGTGCTCGAGCAGCCGCTCCGGATCGGAGTAGAGCAGGATGGGTGGCTCTCCCGAGGCGCCGATGCTGGCCGACTGCACCTCGGGCTCGTAGATGGGACACGAGTCGAAACCCAGGTCCTCGAAGATCTCGTTCGGGAGAGGAAACTGGATCGACCCGGCTAACTCGAAGTGGTACCCGCGGATCAATTCCGTCGAGGAGGACATCCCGCCGATGAAATGGTTCTTCTCGAGGCACAGCACCCGCAAACCGCCACGCGCCATGACGGCGGCAGCCGTCAGTCCGTTGTGGCCGGCGCCGATGACAATGGCGTCGTAATCCGACATCTCCAGGAAGGTAGTCGACCAGAACCACGTCTTGGCAAGCCCTGGGATGCACATCACCGCCAGCCGGCGATGCGGTCAGCTCAGATGCCGTCCGAACATGTGGGCAGGGTCAGTCCACGATGAGTTGCTCCTCGGGCTCCCCGCTCGGTGTCAGGATAGTCGAGGTCCTCGACCGCAGGAGGCTCGACTTGACCCGGGAGTGTCGGCATCTCGAGGTGTTCAGCGACCGATGAGCCGTCGACCTTTGTTGCTGCATCCCGAACGCCTCTTTCCTCCCGACCCGACGACCCGGGGCCTCGCCGCCGAGCTCTACAACGAGGTCCGCTCCTTGCCGATCGTCAGCCCGCACGGTCACACCGATCCACGCTGGTTCGCCGACAACCGTGCCTTCGCCGATCCGGTGTCGCTCTTGATCACGCCCGATCACTACCTCACCAGAATGCTCTACAGCCAGGGCGTGGCGCTCGAGGAGCTGGGTGTCGTCCCGACAGACGGGACCCCCGTGGCGCCGTCGCGCTCGGCGTGGCGGACATTCGCGACGCACTATCACCTCTTTCGCGCCACTCCATCGGGCCTGTGGTTCGACCATGTCCTGGCAGAGGTGTTCGGCATCCGATATCGCCTCGACGCCGAAACCGCCGACGAGATCTACGACCAGGTCGCTGACGCGCTGGGTCGGCCCGAATACCTCCCCCGGGCGTTGCTCGAGCGCTTTGGCATCGAGCTCCTGGCCACGACCGATTCGCCGTTGGACGATCTCGACGCCCACAGCCGGCTCGCCCAGGACGGGCTCGGCCGCCGGATCATCCCCACCTTCAGGCCGGATCCAGTGGTCGATCCGACGTTCGAGGGATTCTCGGACAACGTGGATCAGCTGGGAGAGCTGACCGGCGACGACACCAGACGGTGGGCCGGATATCTCGACGCCCTCAACAATCGCCGCGAGTTCTTCATCCGACACGGCGCCGTTGCCTCCGATCACGGACACCCGACGGCGACCACCGCCAACCTCGCCTCCCGGGACTGTCAACGGCTCCTTGACGGAGCGACAGCAGGGACGTTGACGGCCGACGACCTGGAGCTGTTTCGAGGCCAATTGTTGGTCGAGATGGCTCGCATGAGCATCGACGACGGCCTGGTCATGCAGCTTCACCCCGGGTCGAGGCGCAATCACAATGCGCTCCTCTACGAACGCTTCGGGCGGGACCGTGGCGCGGACATCCCGGGTCCCATCGAATTCACCGAGAGCCTCAAGGCCCTGCTCGACCTGGTCGGCAACGACCCTCGACTGCGCCTCATCCTCTTCACCCTCGACGAGACGACTTTCAGCCGTGAGCTCGCGCCGCTCGCGGGCCACTACCCCTCGCTGCTCCTGGGGCCGCCGTGGTGGTTCCTCGACAGCTACGAGGCCATGCTCCGATACCGGCGCACCGTGACCGAAACAGCAGGCTTTGCGAACACGGCGGGATTCAACGACGACACCCGCGCCCTGCTGTCCATCCCCGCTCGGCATGACGTGTCGCGACGCGTTGACTCGGCCTATCTCGCCGAGCTCGTGTCGACTCACCGCCTGGATCTCGACGACGCCCGTGAATTGGCCGTCGACCTCGCCACCCGCCTCGCTCGGCGCGCCTACCGACTCGATGATCGCAGTTGAAAGCGACCTGAGTCTCTCGGTCGTCGAGGTCAGGCGCTGGCGGCGACTTCGAGGATCTCAACACTGTCGATTGTCACCGGTGATTCCGGTGGCATGACCGTGCTCCGCCGGCTCATCTCGGCCTGGGCGTTGACGAGGCTGTCGAAGAGCTCCACCGATGCCCCTGTGTGCCGTCCTCGGAGTGCATCCAGTACCCGGCGATGAACCCGGAGGCCGCCTTCGCCCCCGGGACGACCTCGGTGTCCAGGACTTTCGCGGCGGCCTCTTCGAGGCCGGGCTTGAACGTCACTCGCACGACGATCGCGTGCGTCGCTCTCGTTGCCATGTCGATCCTCTGGTGTGTGTAGACGATGTGGTGACCCTGCCCAGTGGGTTTCGCCTCGGCTCACAAGAATGGATCACCGGGCGAATCCGCTCGGTCATCGCTCATTGCGTCCGCAGGAGTTCCCCTGGGCGAGAACGGGTGGCGACGAGGGCGGGCACGACCGCGAGGAGATTGGCAACCACCAAGACACCCGCCGCCAACGCCACGAAAAGCCAGACTTGCAGAACTGCGACCGGGACGACACCCAGGTTGCCGGCGAATGCCTTCCAGACGCCCTGACCGACCATGATGCCCAGGGGAGTGCCGATGACGACGCCGATGACAGCCAGCGTGGTGGCCTGCCAGATCACCGCCGAGGCAACCTGGCTGTTCACGAACCCCAAAGCCTTGAGCAACCCGACCTCCCTACGGCGGCGCGACACGCTCACGGCCAACAGGTGGACCAGGGTTGCCGCCCCGAACACCGCCAACATGGCGCCGAAGATCAGCGGAAAGTTCACCGCCTCTCCGAAGTTCACCAGAGACGTCGGCGTGACGGGGAGCGCGGTGATCGACCGATACTCATCGAGGTAGTGACCGACGGCTGCTTGTCCTCGAGGGCCTGGCACCACACTGGCCAGGATCCCGCCCGCGATGGGCGCGGAGAAGAAAGCCTTCCGACACGCTCCTTGGCCCTGCCCCACGGGACAGACGGCGTCCTCGTACCCCGCGATCGTGAGCGCGGCGCCGGTCCCCAGGCTGACCACGCCTCCGAGCACTGGAAACGAGATCTGCGAGACCACCCGGAACGGCGCGGATCGCTTCCCACCCAATGGCGACGAGACAGTCACGTGGACGATCGAGCCCAGATGAGTATGGACCTGGCGCATCGTCGTCCCCCCGAGCCCGATCTGGCCGTCACCGCGAGGAGCGTGGCCGCGGACCGACGAAAGAAGGAGGCCACCTTTGATGGGAGTCCCTGCCACCGCTCCCACGGTCACCTTGTCGATGGAGGTTTCGACGGCAAGACCCTCGGTGATGCCCGTGATGGCCTTGTCGTGTTCGAGACTCTTCAAGAGGCCCGGATCAGGGGCCCCGCCGTTCGGGTTGGTGAAGTTGAGTTGGAAGGCGTCACCGTAGAGTCTCGGGGTCGCCGTGAGATGCGAGAGGCTGGCACCGAACACCCCCGTTCCGCACAGGGCGATGACAGCCAGGACCGTGCCCAGCAGGGCTGAACCGACCGGGACCGTCGCTCCCCCACTCCTGCGCTCCAACGCGTTGCGAACACCGACCACCGCGCTCGGAGGTGCGCCCGCCGCGGCCAGCCGGGCGACCACCACTGAGGGACGAGAGACACCGGCACGATCATCGGAACGCAGAGTGTGCGCAGCCCGAAGTGCCGGCCATATGCCCAGTGCCATGACGACCGTCATGATGACGATCGCCCCCACCGGGATCACGAGCGGGTCGAAGGTCAGCCCGCTGGAGGTTTCGGCGACTCTGGCCTCTCCGAGGGGAGCGATCGGCGACAGCACGGTGGCGACCACCATGGCACCTGCCGCACCGGCCAACCCCACCACCGCATTGCGCGCCATGCCCAGCATGGCCAGCTGTCGCCGATCGGCTCCGAGCACTGAAATGATGGGATAGTCCTCGCTTTCGACGAGGCTTTGGCGGAAGAGTGCCTGACCGATCACTGCCATCCCGACCACCGCAGCCAGGGCAGCCAGAATCCACCACCCGATGGCTTGGGGGTGAATGGACGCCTCAACCGAGTTGATCACCCCGACCTGGTTGCTCGCTTCCGCGCCCAGCGCACTGACCCGTTGATCGAACCGGGGGAGGTCAGCGGCGCCGTGCCGTAGCCGGACGAGGTACACATATCCATACGCCGTCCGGGGAATGACGGTACGGGCAAAGGCGGGGGTGGCGTAGAGGTCGTACGAAGGGGTTGTTCCCGAAGGGAATTCGTATTCGGTGGCCTCGAAGCCGACCACGTGGAGGGCGACGGTGGGTCCGGCGGGTTTCGGGAGTGCCCCGGTGGCGTTGTTGTAGGCCGATGTCTGTGCC
>JADGOL010000161.1 GCA_017882995.1 Acidimicrobiales bacterium
GCCAAGAAGGCCGCGCTCGCCAACCTTCCCCCCACGGCCGTGGCCAAGAGCTTCGTCACCACGACGTCATGTGCGTTCTGGAACCTCACGAGCGACGACGTCGGCACCGCTCTGGGCTCACCGCAGATCGCCGTCGAAATGACCTACGACGATTCGTCGGGGTCGCCCTACTGGAGACCCAACGACGTGAACACGCTCACCTTCCAGACCGGACGCGCAGATTCGACCGACGTGTGCTGATCCCCGTCGCCCCGATCGGACAACCCCGCCCCTCCCCCACCCGCTGACCCGCCCGACGCCGGGCTTCGCATAGCCTGCCCAGGTAATGGCCACTGCGGTGTTCTTCCATGCGCATCCCGACGACGAGGCGATCCAGACCGGGGGGACGATGGCCCGGATGGCAGCCGACGGGCACCGTGTCGTGCTCGTGACAGCCACCCGCGGCGAACTGGGCGAGGTCCCCGACGGGGTCCTCGCGCCCGGGGAGACCCTGGCGGCACGACGCGTCGACGAACTGGCTGCCGCCTGTGCGGTGCTCGGGGTGGCGCGCCACGAGTTCCTCGGATACCACGACTCGGGTATGGCCGGTGAACCAACCAACGAAGCCCCGGGGTGTTTCTGGCAGGCCGACGTCGACGAGGCGGCGGCACGTCTGGCGGCCATTCTCGACGACGAGCACGCGGATGTCTTCGCCACCTACGACGAGAACGGCGGATACGGACATCCCGACCACATCCAGGTTCATCGCGTCGGGCTTCGCGCCGCCACACGCGCCGGCACGTCGCGCGTGTTCATGGCCACGATGAATCGCGACTACATGCTCTCGCTTGCCGACCGCGCCGACGATTTCGGCCTGGACATGCCCGAGGAGCAACGGTCCATGCTCAACACGTTGGGCGTCCATGCCGATCGCATCACCACCGCCGTCGACGTCAGCGCCTTCCTCGACCGCAAACGCGGGGCCATGGAAGCCCACGCCACACAGATCACCGACACCTCGTTCTTCCTCAAGATGCCACCCGAGGCATTCGCAGCGGTGTGGGGCACCGAGTGGTACATCCGCGTCGGGTCCGACGGCGCGTCACACCTCGAGGATTCGCTTCTCGCGGTGCCATGACCGCAGAGCAGAGCCCGGACCACAACGTCCCGGCCATCGTCTCGGGAGAGCGAGACACCCTTCTCGCCTTCCTCGGGTATCTGCGTTCGAGCGTCGACGCCAAGCTCGTCCAACTCTCCGACGACGACGCCCGCCGTCGGCTCGTGGCATCGGGAACCACGCTCCTGGGGCTCGTCAAGCACCTGGCCTTCGTCGAGGTCTACTGGGCGCAACGACGCTTCGCCGGCTCCGACGTAGTGCTCGTCGGGGACGGCTTCGAGCTCGACCCCGCCGACACCGTCGAGTCGGTGCGCCGTGAGTACCGAGAGGCAGGACAGCGCACAGACGAGATCGTCGCCGCGTGCGACGACCTCGACCAACCCCTCGCCCGGGGACGCCGTGGCCTGACGCTGCGCTGGATGCTCACCCATCTGGTCGAGGAGACGGCACGCCACGCCGGACACGTCGACATCCTGCGCGAGCTCGTCGACGGCCGGACCGGTCGCTGATCCGGACCGAAGGGCTCAGCCCCCCGGGGCCAGGCCGAGCGTGGCGGACAGCGTGAGCTTCTGCTGACCCCGGTACAAGGTGAGTCGCACACTCGTTCCTGACGCCAGCGCCTGGACGTCATTGGTGAGCCCCTGGGCCGAGGTGACGGCCTTGGCGTTGAAGCTCACGATGACGTCACCGGCGCGGATGCCCGCCGTGTCGGCGGGTGACCCGCTCACGACGGACGCCACCAGGGCCCCCGAGGAGGGCACGAGGCCGTAGGCCTGCTGCTGTTGCGACGTCTCGTCGGTGACCTCCACCCCGAGATACGCCTTGGCCTTGCCCGCCGTCCCGCCGGTGCGCAACGTGGCGACCAGTCCCTGGATGGTCGACGACGGGATGGCGAAGCCGATGTTCTGGGCCGGCGCGTTGCCCGTGCTCGCGGCGGCCACGGCGGTGTCCATGCCGACGACCTGGCCGGCCGAGTCGACGAGGGGGCCCCCCGAGTTTCCCGAGTTGATCGCGGCATCGGTCTGGATCATGTTCTGCAGGGTCTCGCCCGCCCCGCCCCCGGAATCGCCGGCTTGTACGGTCCGACCCGTGGCCGAGACGATGCCCGACGTCACGGTGGGAGTCCCTGCCGAAAGCCCGAGGGCGTTGCCGATGGCGATGACTGCGTCACCCACTTGGAGCTTGGTCGAGTCCCCAAAGGTCACCGGCTGGAGATTGGCCGGTGGCGAGTTGATCTTGAGCAGGGCCGCGTCGCTGGAGGGATCGGCTCCCACCAACGTGGCCGGCAACGACGTCGTCTGGCCGTAGAGGGTCACGGTGATCGTCGTCGCGCCCAAGATGACGTGATTGTTGGTGATCACCTCTCCGGTGTCGGAGATGATCATCCCGGTGCCCTGGTCCTCCGAGGGCCCGCCGAAGATGCCACCTGCGCTCGACCCCGGACCCTTGGCGTCGATCGACACCACCTCGGGCAGCACGCTCTTCACGATGGTGGGGATCTGCGCACCACCGGCGAGGGCGGGGCCCGGAGTCTCTCCTCCGACCCTGACCGCGGGCGCCGAGCTCGGGTTGTTGCCGGTTCCGACTGCTTCTGCGATCCCCGCTCCGGCCGCGCCGCCGATGAGCGCCGAGACCACGGCGACGACGATCCATCCTCGGGGGCCACGAGGACCCGGTGCCGGTGGTGGTGGCGCAGCCCACGACGCCCCCGGCGCCGCGCCGGGAGTCGCTGCCGACGGTGCCGAGCTCGGTGGGGGCCAGCCCGGCACGACGGGCGGCTCGGGACCCCTCCACACCGGACCCGCCCCGACGGGGGGCGCCACGGTCGGGCCGGCGCCATACGGGGGGGCGGGAGCGGCCGGCTCGAACGCCGATGGGGTCGTCTGGGGTCCACCGGGCGCTGACGTCACCGTGGGCTCCCCCGGGCCCGTGGCCACGCCTGGGGGCACAGTATTCTGAGGCGGATTCTGAGGCGGATTCTGAGGCGGCGGAGTCGCTGCGGAGGGCTGAGTGGATCCGGACGGCTGTGTGCCTGCAATCGTCGGTGCGCCGCCGAGGGGAGGGGGCGGAGCAGGCGTCGACTCGGCGCCGTCGGCCCCTTGGTCCTGACTCTCGTCCACCGCTGGTACTCCTCTTCCATCGGGAGAACCACCCGACGGGTTCCCGACGTCTGTCAGATTAGGGAACACCCATGGCCCCAGGGCGCGTTTGGCCCGTATTCTCAGAACCTCCACAGAAACGCTGCGCACCGGCATGGGGTCGGGATGAACGACGTGTTCTCGTCGTGTCGGTGCCGACGGTAGCGTGGTCCGACCTCAATGACGCGAAGAATCGACATCGAACTGACCAGCAGCCGCGACGACGGCACGTGGACCTGGCGCGCCCCGGGGGCCCGGCAGCCGCGCGGCTCGCTCGAGGGCACCATCCTCCCCGCCGGCGTCAAGGTGGGCGACATCCTGCGCGCCGACGCGGAGTTCGATCTCGACGGCATCGTCGTGACTTCGGTCCTGGCCCCCAAAGACGATCCCCGCGCCGAGAAGGTGGCCCGCATCGAGATCATCGGCTCCGGACGTGACAGCGCGCCCGGCGGCGTGTCCGTGGTCCTCGCCCCCGGAGGGCGTCGACGCGACGAGGACGGGCGCGGCGATCGTCCCCGCCGTGCGAGCGCAGGCCGGGGCGCGCCCCAACGGCGCAACGGCGCCGCCGGCGCATCGCCGGGCGAGGGCCGAGACACCTCGCGTCCGGCCCGGCCGGGACGCGAGGGACGTCCCCCACGAGAGGCGCGCCCGACACGGCCCGACCGGGCTGTCCCGGGCGACCGGCCCGATCGACCCGAACGCACCGGACGCGACGCGTCGGGGCCGCGCTCGGCCCGACCTGACCGGTCCGAGCGACCCCGTCGCCTCCAGACGGTGTCGACGTACCGCAACGCCGCCCTCGCCGAGCTGCGCCCCGAGCAGCTTCCCGTGGCCGAGCAGCTCTTGCGCGGCGGAATTCCCGCCGTTCGCAACGCCATCGAGGAGCAAAATGCGCGCGCCCGGGCCGAGGGGCGTGCCGAGGTGTCCCCCGACCCCCTTCTCACCTTGGCCGAGGAGCTCCTGCCCCGTATGACGTTGGCGGGATGGAAGGACCGCGCCGTGGCGGCGCGCAATGCCGGCAAGGACGCTCCCTTGCGAGAGGTCCGCTCCGTGGTGGCGTCGGCCTCCACGGTGAGCCTCGACGACGAGGGTCGCGAGATGATGACCACGCTGCGCGACGCGCTGCAGACCCGGGTGACGGCGCTGCGAGACGGTTGGCTGGCCCGCATCGTGGCCGCCCTCGACGCCGGCAGGGTCGCCGACGCACTCCGGGTTTCGGCGAGACCGCCCGAGCCCGCGGCGCGCGTGCCCGCCGACATGGCCGTCCGTCTGGCCGAGGCGGCCAGCACCGCCATGTCCGCCGACGTGGCGGAGGACGAGTGGAAGGCGCTTCTCGACGCGGTGATCGACTCGCCCGTCCGCAGGACCGTGAAGCCGGTCGGTCTCCCCGACCCCGCCGGGGAGGAGCTTCGCTCCTCGGTGCGTCGTGCGGCGGGACAGGTCCCCGAACTGGCCCGTCTGCTCGGCCTGCCCATCCCCCCGCCACCGGGCCCTCGGCGGCCGAGCACCTCCGGCGTCCGGGGGGCCTGATCCACCCGCCCCAGAGCTGACCCGAGGGCGCTCAGGCGATCACGGCGTGGGCCCGGAGGAACTCCTCCAAGCCCTCCACCAGCATCACGGCGGCAACGTCTTCGAGGGGGACCCACGCCACCGCGGCGGCGTCGCTGCGCGCCACCGGGTCGGGACAGTGGTCGGGCACCGTCACCGTGAAGTCCAAGATCACGAAGTGGTATCCCGGACCCATGCGCTCGGCCCACCCCAGCAACGCTCCACAGCGCACCTCGAGCCCGGTCTCCTCGCGCACCTCGCGCTCGACGGCGGTCGCCAGGTCCTCACCGGGCTCCACGTGCCCCCCCGGAACAGTCCACCTCCCGGCCTGCGGGTCTGTCGCCCGTTGGACGAGGAGCAACGCACCGTCGCGCACAGCCACCCCTCCCACGGCCACCACGGGGGACGCCGGACGACGGGCCTGGTCCAACCCGGTCAACCCAGGGTGCGGTGCATGGTGATGAGACGGGCCTTGAAACCCGACGCCTCGAGAAGGTTCTTCGTGGCGCGGTCGCCCGGGAGTGCACTGATGTCGACTCCCCGGCACCCCGAGGTCGTGAACCACGTCACCAACCCGTCGAGCAACGCCCCGCCGACACCCACGCCACGGGCGCCCGCCTCGACGTAGAGCGCGTCGATGATCCCGAGCTTCGTCTCGCCCACCTCGTCGAGCCGCCCCATCACCATCCCCACCACCGAGTCGTCGACGGTCCCGAGAAGCGTCCGTCGCCGGGCATCGGCGAGAAGCCGATCGAGCCCGCCGGGTCGCAGGAGGGCCTTGGCGATCAAACCCGTCTCGCGGCGAACGAACAGGGGCCCACCGCGCGCCTCTTGGAGTTCGGCCAGGGCTTCACGACACAGATCCCCACAGCGATCAGAATCCTCGCGTCGTGCCAGCCGCGTGCCCTCCACGGGGCCGCCCCGATCCGTTCCGTGTCCGCTAGGGCGTCGGGCCGTGCCCGCCGGTGAGCAGCTGCTCGACCCGGTGGAGAATCGTGCGCCGCTGTCTGTGGGCGGCCTCGTGGGCGCGCACCTCCTCGAGTTCGGGCGAGGAAAGCCCTTCGAGGCGCTGCACGACCTGTGACGCCGACAAGCTGTCGTAGCCGGGAATGGCGAGCGACGATGGTGAGCCCGTGCCGTTCGGCCCCCCACTGCCGAGCCACACCGACGGTCGCCACGGCGTCAGGGGCACCTCGCCCTCTCCCTCATCCGACGGAGTCGGGCTCGCGCCGGAGGTGTTCACCGCGGGCCGGGAATCGGGCATGGTGACCCCCGAGGCCTCGACCACGTTGGGGACATCTTCGTCGCGTGCCCTGTCGTCAGACACCCCTTCCTCTGGTTCCCCGGCGTGCGATGTGTGGTCCTCCGGCACCCGAGCGTGCGGTGTGCGGTGGTCCGGCCCGTTGTCGTCGGCGTTCCCACCGAAGTGACCGAGCGACTGCTCGAGTTGGCGGCGACCCATCTGGAAGGCGAACTGCCCCACGAGCCGGGCCGTGTGCACCTGGCCCTCGACACGGTGCCGACCCTTCTCGACGAATTTGGGGAACTCCTCGACGAGGGTCACCGCCAGTCCGGTCGGCCCGAACACCATGAGCTCGAGCAACCGGTCTCCGGGAGACTTGTTGTCGGTCACCTGACGCCCTCCTCTGAGTGCGATTCCATGTCGAAGGCTCTCACACGCAGTCCCGGCACAGCCCCTTTTCGGGATCGGCGAGCTGGCTGGAATGCTTGACGAGGAAGCAGGAGCTGCACACGAACTCGTCGGGTTGTTTGGGGAGGACCCGCTCCGAGCCTTCGGAACGGTCGTCGGGCTCGACGACCTCCTCGTCCTCGGTCTCCTCCTCTTCGACGACCAGGCGCTCCTTCAGGATCTCGTCCAGGCTGGCCTCGACATCCTCGTCGTCGACCTCTTCTTCTTCCTCGTCACCCTCTTCCGCCGTGGTGACAGCGGCGACGGGGACGACCACCACGGCGGGCTCTTCCTCGTCGACGACGTCGACATCGGCGACGACGTCATCGTCGTCCTCGGCGTCGACGAGGGCGACGTCGAGATCCTCCTCGTCGAGGACCTCTTCGAGCATTTCCTCGTCCGCGAGGTCTTCGAGGTCCTCGGTATCGAGCTCCTCGGGTTCTGCCACATCATCCAGGTCGTCGGCCACTTCTGCCCTTTAGGTCGTCGGACGCCGCGGGAGCATATCGGCTCCGATCCGTCGTTCCGCTCACCGCGACGGGGTCAGCGGGAGATCTCGCGGTCACACAGACGTCACGGGCGGCAGTGCCCGGGGACCTTTGGTGCCATCTCCACCAGACCGGCGACACCCGCCGGGGACATGGTGGGGACGTTCTCTACTCGGTCCCCCGGGACACCCTCCGCCTCTCACAGTAATCCCCCCCTCGCCACCCGCTCAGCCGGAAGGACCGGTGGAGCAGCTGTAGGGGCGTCTGGGACTGGGGCGCACAATACGCTGCTCCCTCTCGAGGACTCAAGCGAGTGTTATGGGAGCCGACCAGGAACTTCGCGCATCCCCCCTGGTCAGGACGACGAGGTCTTTTCTCGCCGGAACCACCAAGGGGCCCGCCGGGATCCGACAAGGTCAGGTCGGCACCGCCGCGGAGCGACGAGCTTCGGCGCGCTTCTCGGAACCGAGTCGCTCGAGGTCGTACGATTGATGGTCCACAAACGTCATGGCCTCGGCGATGAGCCGGTGCCCGGCGTGCTCGGCGATGAGCCGGTGCATGTCCTGCGCGACGACACGGTACGCAGGGTGACCCTGCTCCCCCGACCGCAGCTCCAACATGTGCATCGCCTCACGAGCGTTCATCTGCATCGCATAGCGGACCCGGAAGGCGAGCGCGACGGCATAGGGGGCTTGCGTGGGGCACACGCGCGACATGACCTCGTAGAGGTCCGCGGAGCGCGCCATGGACCGCGCATACCGATCGGCGAGTCCGGCCTCGGCGATGGTGTCGGGCATCTCGTACCCGAGCCCGGGGCCGAGGTCCTGCCATTCGATGGTGAGCATGCGATGGCGCTGGAGGTCACGAAACGCGCCGTAGTCCGAGACCACGTCGAACCGGTAGCC
>JADGOL010000162.1 GCA_017882995.1 Acidimicrobiales bacterium
TCGGCACCGAGCTCCCAGTACCCGCCGCGGTCACGGCTCGGCGCCATGGCCACGATCGGTTGGGCCAGCTTGAGCCCGAGCCCCGGGGCAGAGCCGTAGTACACGGAGTCGCCGAAGGAGAACACCCCACCGTCGGATCCCGCCATCCAGTAGCCGACCCCCGGAGGAGGAACGTTGTAGACGGCGGTACCGCCGGGGGGAAGGGTGATGGAGTTGGCCCCCACCGTGGTGGTGAAGGCGCCCTGGATCCAGATGGCGACCACCTGGTTCGTGATGGTGTTGCCCGAGATCGACGTCGCGCTGATCGAGGCGGCCAGGGCGCCGGGGAACCGGTTCACGATCAAGGCGATGGCCGTGGTGGACGGCGCCGCGTTGGCGTCACCCCAGTTGTTGAAGCTCAAGGTGTTGTTCGTGATCGTGGTATTCGAGATGACGTCGTGGGGGGCGTTGGCGTGGAGCGTGATCCCCGTGACGAAGGACTGGGTCACCGTGTTGCCGTCGACGGTGGTGTTGGTGACGCTCGCTCCCGGTGCGTCATCGGCGACCACGATCTGGCCGATGTCGGGCCCGTTCGGTCCGAACTTCCCGACCGTCCCGGTCACCGTGTTGTTCTGGACGGTGGACGTATTGATACCGCCACCGGGGTTCCAGGCCTCCACGATGATGCCGCAGCCGCCGGTGTTGCCGCTCAGCATGTTCCCGCTGATGGTGTTGCCGGTGGCCGCCACGGCGGTTCCCGGCCCGGGGTTGGGTGCACCCGGGTCCACCGGGCCGTTGTCGGCCAGGCCGATCCCGCCGTCGTTGTTGTTGGAGATCGTGTTGTTGGTGATGTGGGCGCCCACGACACCGTCGAGCATCAGGGCGTGGCCGTCGGGGATGTTCGCATTGGCTGCGAACCCGTTGGCGGAGATGGTGCTCCCGGTGACGGTCAGGCCCGTGTTGTCCTCGGCCACGATCCCTTCGCTACCGGCGCCGGTGACCGTGGTCCCGGTGACGGTCACGCCGTTGACGGCGGATCCGACGTAGATGCCGATGTCACATCCGGTGGCGTTGACGGTGGCGCCGGTGATCGTCTGCCCGTTGGTGGCGATCATGGCCGCGGTGAGACCCGTCGACCCTGCCGCCGTGCAGACGGCCGCGCCGGCGGGGGTTGCTCCTCCCACTGCGGCGATGGTGAACGCGCCGCCCGCCAGTGCCGCCGCGCAGATAGCACGACCGGCGACATGTCGGGCCGTGCGCGCATACCGGTGAATGGACATGGGCTATCTCCTTTGAGCGGGTTCAGCAGATGTACGAGCGAGCGCCAGAGGCAGGCTCACCTGCGTACGTCCGCACACTACGCCCATGGTGCGCCGCTCGCTACGGCGTCATGGGGTGTGGCGTCGGCCCAGGCACGTGCTCGCCCGCAGCGTGGAGCCGAACGCCCAGAGGGGTTTCGCGTCCGATTTCCCGGGAATTTCGCAGAAGTTCGCGTTACCGAGCTCAGGGGGAGCCGATCTGTCTGCTCCAGGGCGGGGGTGATGGCACGCTGGGGTGGTGAGCGACGAGGAACTCCTGCGGGGCGGGGTGGCCAACGCGGGTGCGGTGCGGCGGGTCGGTGATGTCGTGGTTCGCCCCGCCAACGAGCATTCCCCCACGATCCAGGCGCTGCTCCGCCATGTCCGCAGCGCGGGCTTCGACGGCGTGCCCGAGCCTCTCTCGCTCGACCCCGTCGGTGACGAGCGATTGGCCTTCATCGCGGGGGACGTCGCCTTTCCGCCCTTCCCGACGTGGTCACAGACCGACGACGTCCTCGCCTCGACGGTGAAGCTGCTGCGACGGTTCCACGACGCCTCCGTCGACTTCGTCGCCCCGGCCGGTGCGACGTGGAGCTCGGAGATGGCCGATCCCGATGCCGGTGCCGGGCTCGACGGGGATGCAGTGATCTGTCACAACGACGTCTGTCCCGAGAACGTCGTGTTCCGAGACTCGGTGGCGGTGGCATTGCTCGACTTCGACTTCGCGGCGCCGGGGAGCAGGCTGTTCGATCTGGCCCGACTGGTGCTCATGACCGTCCCCATCGACACCCCCGAGGACGCGGCCCGGACGGGCCGGCGGGGGCTCGACCCCTTCGTCCGCCTGCGCGTCGCCGCGGACGCCTACGGGCTCCCGCCCGACCGCGCCGGGCTCGTCGACGCCATCGAGCGCAACGTGGCCAGCGGGGGCGTCTTCCTCCAGCGCCGCATCGACCGGGGGGAGAAGGCCTTCCTGGCCATGCGCGACGAGATGGGAGGCATGGCCCGCTACGAGCGGCGCCGGGCGTGGTTCGCAGCCAACCGGGAGCGCCTCCTCGAATCGGCGGGTTGACCCCTCGGCGGTTCGAACCGCTCGGAATCGGGTCGGGGACCGCCTGACAGTCGGGGGGCCCTGCCGTGAGCGATGATTACCCGGTGACGACTGGAACCGACCCGGCGCCGACGCCGACTCCGACTCCGACTCCGACTCCGACCAGGATGGAACGACGAGCGGCGCAGTCGGGTCGGATGCATCCCCGCACGCGTTCGGTGCTGGGCTGGGTCGTCTTCATCCTTGCCGTCGTGCTCGTGTCCACCGTGTCGCGCGCCTTCGCGGTCCAGACCTACTTCGTGCCGACCCCGTCGATGACCCCCACGCTCGTCCCCGGTGACCGGATCCTCGTGAACAAGCTGTCCTCGACCATCCACCGGGGCGACATCGTGGTGTTCCACGACGTCCCGGCCGACCAGGGGGGACCGGCCGTGCTCGTCAAACGGGTCATCGGCCTGCCCGGCGAGACCATCTCGTCGGTGGGCGCCACGGTGTACATCGACCACAAGCCCTTGCCCGAGCCGTGGCTACCCCGGCTCAGCGGCATCTGCGCCGAGGGCAGCGAGCACATCAAGACGACCAAGATCGGGCCCGGTCACTACTTCATGATGGGCGACTGCCGGGGGGACTCCGGTGACAGCCGGTACTGGGGCACGGTCCCGAACTCCTACATCATCGGCAAGGTCGACCTCATCATGTGGCGCAGCGGGCACCCCTGGGTCCACTGGTTCTAGGAGGGGTTGCTCGCCTGGGCCGGATCGAGCAGTGCGCCCGCCAGGGACTGCAATTTCACCATCGACACCGACGCCAGGTTCGTGGTCAATTGCCAGTCGAACTTGGTCGTCACCACCATCAGCGACGGCCGCCCGGGCGCGGTGCCGCGCGTCCCGGACATCGAGCAGGCCTGGTGGCCGGCCACCGTGAAGCGGGGTCTGTTCCCGCATTGGTCACCGGCCAGGCCCTGGACGGGGTCACGCACCGCCGAGTCGATCGACAGTGCGTCGGTGTCGGTGCCGGTCGAGTAGCGACACGTTCGAAGGTCCGACAGCTGCACTGCTGAGACGTTGTCCAGTTTGGTGCCGAGGAGCGTGTTGACCCTCGTGGGGGTCGGACAGACCTTCGCATCGAGGACGTCGTGGTTGTAGCGAATGGCCTCGACCACGAAGAAGGTGGCGAGAACCGCGGCGACGGCCAGGGTCCCGACGAACCATTGGGTGAGGCTCAAATGCCTTCTCATCCGCCGGGACCGCCCGTGCAGCGCCGCCAACTTCTGGCTCACCGAGGGCCAACCGGGATCGGCGGTCCCATCGTCGGGGTCCGGGGGAGACGGTGGGCGTAACCATCGGCGAGAGGTCGAGCTCGTCATGGGACCTGGTCGACGGCGCTCAACCGAGCCCGGAGGCCCGGGCCGAAGAAGCGGCGCGCCCGCCAAATCGAGAATGCTGCCGATGCAATGAGCGCCAGGACGATTGGGAGGGGAACGAACAAGAGAGGTCCGAGCCAGACGACGAAGACGATGCCCAGGACGGCGATCCGCAAGGTGCCCATAGAGCTCCTTCCCGAGCCAAACCCTAGTTGGATCTCTCCGGTCTATACAGAGGCGAATTGCACCTCGTAGACCGGCACCGGGTCGGGGAACCCCTTGAGGTCGTGGGTGCCTTTGGATTCGAAGCCGAGGAGCTTCCCGACGCAGAGGTCACGAACGGCATTCGAGACGGCGATGCCACCCGGCGACGCAATCCCACACAGCCGGGCCGAGAGTTGGACCGCCGCTCCGAACAGGTCCCCGGCTTGGGTGACCGGCTCCCCGACACTGATGCCGATGCGGACATGGAATTTCTCGTCGGCCTCATCGTTGCGTCGCTGCAACGAGCGCTGGATGTCGATGCCGGACTCCACCGCGGACGACGCGGAGACGAATGACGCCATGATCCCGTCTCCGGTGTGCTTCACCTCGCGCCCACCTCGATCTGCCAACGCGGCGCGCACGATCTCGTCATGAGCACGGATGAGGTCCATGAACGCCTCGTCGCCGAGCTCTTGGGTCTGTTGGGTGGAGTCGCAGAGATCGGTGAAGA
>JADGOL010000163.1 GCA_017882995.1 Acidimicrobiales bacterium
ATTACGGTCGAGTCGCGGCAGGACCGTCGTCCCACGACCGGTCAGCGCCGGCCCAACGATCCCAGATCGCCCGGGGCGTCGTCGTCCAGTGCCTCCGAAGACGGGCACGCGACGCCAGCGCCCACGGGAGCTTGGTCAGCACCGCTCGTCGGAGCCCGGGAGCGGGGTCTTCGTGCAGTCGTTGCCACAGGACATGTCGGGCCACGTCGGGGGGAGCGTTGCGCACCAGACACAACAGGGCGTTGCGCTGGGCGAGGAAACGAACCATCGGGGAGCGGGGGCCTTGGCTCGTGGCCGACAACCGGTGGCGCACGGTGGCCGAGGCGTCGTAGAGGATGCGCAACCCGGCCAGCCGGGCTCGGAGGCACCAGTCGGTGTCCTCGTTGTAGGCGAAGAACTGCGGCGCGAGTCCCCCCAGCCGGCGCAGGGTCTCGGCGCGGAACACCGGAGCGGTGCCGCTGAACCCGAAGCGTTCGGCGCCGTGGTCGAAGCGACCGTCGTCGGGGGCCCCGAGTCCGTATTCACCGGCGACCCCGTGGCGCTCGAGGTAGGAGCCGGCGTGATTGACGAGGCGGCATGTGGTCCCGAGCGGCACCGGCTCACCGTTGACTGTGAGCTCACCGGGGTTGGCGGCATCCGGGAGCGGGACATAGAAGGGTCGTCGTCCCGAGGTCCAGCGCCATCGCGCCGGCACACGGTCGATGATGGCGTACTCGGTGTCATAGACCCCGGCCCCGCGCACGTCCTCGAGCACCTCGACGGTGTCGAGCATCACCGAATGGAGTTGACGGCCGAGCGGGCGAGCATCGCCGGGGGAGTGCCAGGGCTCGTCATCGAGGATGACCTCTCCGAAGTCGCCGTCCAAGATGACCTTGGGGGTCACCGCGGCCACGGTCGGATCGGCCAGTGCACCTCGGGCGGCGTCGATCCACTCCGGGCCGGCGACGGCATCGTCGTTGAGCAGCGCGATGATCTCGCCCCGGGCGTGGCGAAGCCCCAGGTCGACGCCTCCCGCGAACCCGAGGTTGACCGTGGAACGGACCACCTGGGCGTTCATCGACGTGGCGATGACCGAGGCTTCTTCGTCGTCGGACCCATTGTCGACCACCACCACCTGGGTGGCTTGTGTCATCGCCGAGGAAAGGCACGAGGCGAGCCAGTGGCCCGGACGATACGAGACGACGACCACCGAGGTGTTCGGTGGCATCAGCGTGTCGCGACGACGTTCCCGTAGGGCAGGTCGAGGAGCTTGGCGCGTTCGATGGCGGCGAGGTCGTCCTCGAGGAGCCGAAAACGAAATCCGTGGCCCTCGAGCAGGTCCACGAGCGCCTCGGCTTTGTCGCCGACCCCTTCCATGAGCGCCGGGGCCCACTCGAACATCACCGCCATCTTCTTGCTCGCCTCGAGGGTGCGAGACAGACCGGTGAAGGCCTGGAGCTCGGCCCCCTCGATGTCCATCTTCAAGACGTCGACCGGAGGAAGCCCTTCGAGCAGATCGTCAACGGGGACGGCTGGGACCTCGACCATCTCCTCGGTGTCGCCCAGACGATCGAGCGCCTCCTGCCCGATCGCCCCGACGCTCGAAGCACCGGAGAAATTGAGACGTTGGTGCAGTTGCAGAGTCGTCGTGGTCGACCACGCCGCCCGGTGCCACGTGGTGACATAGCCGTAGAGCCCGTTCATGATGACGTTGCGACGCAGCAACTCCGCCAGACCGGGGTGGGCCTCGACCGCCACGACGCGTCCTTGGGGCCCCACGAGTAGTCCGCCGAGGAGGGTGAAGTACCCGATGTTGGCGCCCACGTCGACGAAGACCTGACCGGGTCGGAGCGTGTGCTGGAGCCATTCCGTGACGTGGGTCTCCCACAGGCCGTCGAGCACGATCCAAGGCGAGATGGCGGCATCACGTGTGTCCACCAACATCTTGGCGCCCCAGCGCGTGGCGACCAACGCCGTGTGGTCGCCGAAGTAGAGCGGACCGTTCGGAAACCGGTCGGCGTGGAGCTGGGCGATCCCGGCTTCGATGCCGTCGAGCCTCTGGGCCAGCTCTTGGATTCCGAGCGACCGGCGCGCGCGTGCCGCGATTCGAGACAACAGGGGATGACGGCCCACCTCGGTCATCCTAACGGTCCCCTCTCTCAGCCTGGCGGGACCGAGGCGCGGCGCGGGGTCCGGGCCAGGATACGGTCCGCCAGGATCTCGTAGCGGTCGACGATGGTCGGCCAGTTGAAGACGCGCTCGGTATAGGCCCGACCGTTGGCCACGAGACGCGCCCGGAGTGCTCGGTCAGCCAGAAGTCGGTCGGCCACCGCCTCGAAGTCCGCGTAGTCGAAGAACCAGAGCCCGCCCCGACTGCGCACACAGTGTTCGAGCGTCGCCGAGCACCGGCGGTTCACCACGACGGGGGCACCCGCCAACCATGCCTCGAGGACCACCAAGCTGAAGGACTCCCACGCCGAGGGTGTGACCGCGAATTCACACGCTTGCAGCGCCCCCCACTTGACGTCCTCGGGTTGCCGCCCCGCCACGATGACGTCGTTGTCGCCCTCGAGAGCCTCGTGCACCGGACCCAGGAGGACGAGTCGGGGGGCGCGGGGCCGGCGCCGGCGATACAGGCGCCACAGGTCCGCCAACACGTGCGATCCCTTGGCCCGCTCGACCCGACCGACGCACAAGACGAAGGGTTCACCGGGGGCGAGACCCAGCGCGGCGCGTGCCGTGGCGGGATCACCCGAGCCTTCCACCACGGTGGCGCCGATCACGCCGGCCGGCAGATGGGCGATGCGGAAGGTGCGCTCGACCAGAGCCTGTTCGGAGTAGGAGTTGTAGGCGAACCCACCAACCGCGCCGAACACCTCGGGCATGATCGAGAGGTGGAGCTCGGGCTCGTCGTGCGCCGCGCAGTGGAAGATGACCCGGCGCCCCAGGCGCACCGCGCCGTGGACTGCCGGCCAGAACAGGTAAGGCGTCACCGCTACCAGGTCGCAATCCGACGCGGCGGCATCGTCGAGCACGTCGGGACACACCGGTCCGACCAGGTCGACGAATCGGCGTGCAACGGACTCGGGCACCGCCGCGGGACTCCGGCCGATCAGAACGCCGAGCTCGCCCGAGCGAGGATCGCGACCCGATACCGAGTGTCGTCGATGGACGGTCACCCCTTCGAGATCGAAGTCACCGACCGGCAATTCATCGGCCCAGGTGGCTGCGGACACCGCGCCGGTGGTGAAGACCTCGACGTCCCAACCCTTCAAGGAGACGAGGTGCTCACAGAGCAGCCGCAGCCAGTGTTCGATACCCCCCACGACGTCCACCCCGTAGCGGGGGACCACCAGACCCAGCTTCATTCCCGGGCCCGGACCACCACTCGGTAGCTCTGGCCGGTCGGGTCGTACTCTGCGGTACCGGCCATGGCCACACCGTGGAAGGCGTGCAACCACGTGTCGGGGTCCAGGGGTCGACCCGGAGCCAGATCCGCGTGCACGGCGCCGAGTCGCAGCCGCCACCACCACGGCGCCTCCGAGATGACCACGACGGTGTGGGCCACACGTCCCAACGCGCCGACCAACGGCCTGATGGACAACGGGCTCATGGCATCGGGCACGCCGACCAGCACCACCGCACCGAGCCCGTCGTCGGCGACCGCGGTCAGGTGGGCGAGGAGGTCGCCGGAACGGACGTCGGGGCCGGGACGATGGCGAGAGCCGGTGCTCGTGATGCCGTAGGCGTCGATGCCCTCGGCGCGCAGTTCGGCCACGACCTCCTCGGCTTGTGACTGGGCGTAGAGCACGCGCTCACCGCGCGGCAGTGTCTCGGCCAGCCGCGCCCGCCACCACGTCAGTGCGTCGTCGTCCTCGGGAGCAAGCGAGGACACCGCGGTGTCCTCACCGAGGGGTTCGAGGTTTCGGACCCGCCCTTCGAGTTGCTCGAGTCGACCGACCACGGCGCTCAGCGCGGCAGCGGTGGCGAGGCCCAGTGCTGTGACCCGGCCCTCGAGTCGTTGCAACTGCTGCGCCGCGGCCTGACGGTGGCGTCGTCGTGACCCCGTGGCACCATCTCCGACCGCGAGGGGTGAGCTCACATCAGCACCGGCAAGTTCCTGCACCTGGGCGATGAACTCGGTCACGTCGGTCGCGTCGGGAGGGTTCGGGGCCCGCCGGGCAAGCTCGAAGTGGAGCCGGGCGTCGGCATCGTGGGGATACGCCGGTTCGGCGCGTCGGCGTGCAGCATCGGTCTCGAGCTCGCCGATCAGACGGTCCAGGTCTATCTGGTCCGAGGAGTCAGAGGTGCCATGCTCGTTGGTCGCCATCGCGTTGCACGGCTCCGGAATTATGGGAAGGAGATCGGTCAGGTGTGTCTCGAAAGAGACGGGACCGGTGACCGGTCAGCTGGTCACGAGCGACATTAGCGTGTGGGCCAAGTCACGGAACTGGTGGGCGGCGGCGAAGCTCGTCCCGGCCTCGGCCAGTGCTCGTTGCGCCTCGGGATGGGCCAGGAGGTCCTGCAGACGCTCGGCGACGACGTCGGGATCGGCACTGGAAAGCTGCGAGACGGTTCCCTCGGGGTACTCCGCCGCCGTGGCCAGGTTGGTGACGACGGGGACGCCGGCGGCCAGGGCTTCGAGAACCGCAGCCGAGGACTCCCCACTGGCCCCTTCGCGCAGTTGGACGGCGAGAGTGGCTCGGGCGAGCCAGCGTTTCCACTCCGACTCGTCGACGGCCCCCGTGACCTCGACGCGTTCGACATTGCCGCGTACGCGGGCCCGGTCGTTGATGACCTGGACGAGGAAGTCCGGGCACGGGCCCACGAAGGCCAGATCGCAGCCGGCCCGAGCCGCCGCGTCCACCAACAGGTCGGGACGTTTCGCCATGGAGACGATGCCGAAGGCGACGACCACGGGGTCCGGGTGGGCGGCGGCCCGGTCCGCAGCCGTAACGGGGGGACAAGCCGGCGGTAGGACGTGGATGGGAGGGTGATGCGCCAGAGGGGCGAGATCGAGCAGGACGAGCTGGCGGGCCACCTCGGAGTTGACCAGAAACCCACGGCAGCGCTCGGCCAATAGCGGAAGGAGCCCCACCCCCGCCGTCACGAGGTCGCGCACCGAGCGACCGGCGCGCTGTGCGGCATGGTGTGGGGCGCGCCCCGGGTAGGAACGTTCGAGGAGCCACGCCAGCGAGCGGGCGAAGTCGGAATCATCGAGCGACTCGAGAGCGGTGACGGCGATGGCCGCCAGCCGGACCTCGTGCAACCAGATCCACCCGGGGTATCGGAGCGCGGTCTCCACCGTCGACAGATGTCCGTCGGAGTTTCCCAGGGTGTAGACCACGGCGTCGTACGACGCCGGACGGGCGTCCGCGCCGAACGTGTCGATGGAGAAATGGCCCACACCAACCGGCATGGGAGGTGACGCGTGCAGGGGGGTCACGGCGTCGATGGCGGCGTCGCCGTCAACGGCCCGCAGTAGTCGGTCGTTGTAGATGGCGATTCCTCCGCCGATGGGTGGGAGTGGGCCCACCAGCGCCACGCGCGGCGGCGGTGGGGCGGGAGCCCACACCGAAGCAGGGCGCCCGTCTCCCATGCGGTCGACAGCCACGGCCGCTCGTTTCGCCACGGCGTCCCATGTGGAGCTCGACGCCAACGCCCGTTGGGCTTCCAAGACGGTGGCCTGGCGCTCGTCGTCGGAGAGGAGTTCGGCGATGGCCCGCGACATCGCGCCCGTGTCAGCAGGGTCGAAGGTGGCCAGGGGAGTGGCCGCCGCCTCGACCAAGGCGGTGGTCTGCGAGGCGAGGGCGGGGGTCCCGCAGGCGGCGGACTCGAGCACGGGCAGGCCGAACCCTTCGGCGAGCGACGGCATGACCGTGACCGCGGCTCGTCGGTAACACGCCCGCAGGAGCTCGTCGCCCACGGCGCCGGCGAGCACGACGCGACCGGTCATCCCGGCGGTGGCCGCCGCCTCGTCCAGTCTGGTGCGCCACTGTGGCGTCAGCTCTCCCACCACGAGGAGATCGAGGTCGAATCCGGCCCGGACGAGCAGGCCGACGGCCGAGACGAGTCGTTCGGTGCCCTTGCGGATGTCACTTCCCCCGACGGTCATCACGAAGGGACGTCCCTCGAGCCCGCCCAGGTACCAACGGAAGTGTTCGCCGTCAGTGCCGTCGCTCGGTGTGAAGAACGGTGATACACCGCACCCGATGGTGACGACGTTGTCGGGGTCGGCTCCGAGCAACTCGATGGCCTCGCGCCGGGTGTGCTCGGAATCGGCCAACACGAGGTCGGCTCCCGCCACCCACGCGGCGCGCGCCCGATACCGATCGAGGTGCGCGGCGGTCGGTAGGTAGCGATGGGGGGCGCGCAACGGGATGAGATCGTGCAGCGTCACGACGCGGGGAAGGCCCACGCTCTCCCAGTGGGGGCCGA
>JADGOL010000164.1 GCA_017882995.1 Acidimicrobiales bacterium
CCACCAGTTTCGGTTCAGCCCACCTCGCCCGACACGTACGCCCTCGTGCGCGGGTCATGGGGCGACTCGAAGATCGTCTTGGTGTCGCCGTATTCGACGAGCTCACCGGTGGCACGGTCGTCTCCCAGCAAGAAGAAGGCCGTGTAATCCGACACCCGGGTGGCCTGGAACATGTTGTGGGTGACGAGGCCGATGGTGACGTCGGTGGCGAGGTGCGTGATGAGCTCCTCGATCTTGGCCGTGGCGATGGGGTCGAGCGCCGAGCACGGCTCGTCCATGAGCAGCACCTCGGGCTCGACCGCCAGCGCCCGGGCGATGCACAGCCGCTGCTGCTGGCCACCCGAGAGCCTCACAGCGGGGGAGTGCAACCGATCCTTCACGAGGTCCCACAGCGCGGCGTGGTGCAGCGCCGATTCGGCGGCTTCCCGGAGGACCGTCTTGGACCGGACGCCGTTGAGCCGCAGGCCCGCCACGACGTTGTCGAAGATGCTCATGGTCGGGAACGGGTTGGGCCGCTGGAAGACCATGCCGACCCGGCTGCGCACGAGCTCCGCCTGGGTGTCGCGGGCGTAGACGTCGAGGTCGCCGACGAGCACCTGGCCGGTGACCTTGCCGCCGGAGTCGTCGTGGAGCCGGTTGATGGCACGCAAGATGGTGGTCTTGCCACACCCCGACGGGCCGACGAGGGCGGTGACCCGGTTGCGGACGAGATCCAGGTTGACGTCGCGCACGACGCGATGCTTGCCGAACGAGACATTCACGCCGCGCAGCGAGACCGCCGCGGTCGGGCTCGGCGACGCGCCCGGCGTGCTCTGCCCGGGACTCCCACCGGGCGACGTCTCGACGTTGCTTGTGATCTCGATGGTCATCTCCGTGCTCCGATGGGCCGGACCATCCTACGGGGTCTCATAGAAATCGGCCCCGTCACCGGGCTTGGCGGTTGAGACGGGCGGAGACCACACGGGCCACCACGCTGAGCGCCAGGACCAGGACCAGAAGGACGAACGCCGTGCCCCACGCGATCTCCTGGGCGGCGGGATAGGGCTGGGTCCCGTTGCTGTAGATCGTCAACGACAGCGCGCCCATGGGCTGCAGGGGGTTAGTGGCGAGCAGCGTGCTCCCGAGGACCGTGAACAGCAGCGGTGCGGTCTCACCCACCGCCCGGGCCACAGCGAGCAGATTCCCGGTCACGAGTCCCGGCAGGGCGCCGCGCAGGACCACGGACCGCACCACGCGCGAACGCCGCACGCCGAGGGCGAGCCCGGCTTCCCACAAGTCGCGCGGCACCGTCCGCATGGCCGCCTCGCTCGCCCGGACGACGATCGGCAGCATGAGCACCGCCAGGGCGAAGCTTCCCGCCAATCCCGAGAAGTGGCCGATGAGCGAGCCGGGCCCGACGAGCACGGCGTAGGCGAAGATGCCGAGCGCGATCGAGGGCACTCCGGTGAGCACGTCGGCCGCGAACCGCAGTGCGCCGGCTAGTCGCCCCCGGCGCTCGACGAGGAAGAGCGCGCACATAGTGCCGATGGGCACGGCCATCACCACAGCCAGCCCAATGATGATGAGCGACCCCACGATGGCGCTCGAGATGCCACCGCCGGGGATCCCCGGCGGGGTCGGGATGTGGGTGAGGAAGCTCCACGACAGCGCCTTGACGCCGCGGCTCGTGGTGTAGGCGACGAGGGCCACGAGTGGCGCGAGCGAGATCGCCACCGCCACGACACACAACCCGATGGCGATGCGCCCGACGAGCCGGCGCCGCCCCAGTGAACGACGGGCCGACTGCCGGACAAGCTCGCGTCGCGCCCCGATGGCGTCGGCCAACGCGCCGCTGTCGCTCGGAATGCCTGCGCCGCCGGGGAACACCGTCGCGCTCACGCCACGGCTCCTTCGGCCCGCAGCCTCCGGCGCAACAGGAGTTGACCTCCGACGTTCACCAGGGCGGTGATGGCGAGCAACACCACCACGAGGCCGATGATGGAGCTCCGGTCGAGCCCGGGATTCGCCTCACCGAAATTGTTGATGATGGCGGACCCGAGTGTCGCGCCGGGTGCGAGCAGTGAGTGGGGGAGCGCGTTGTTGTTCCCGATCACCATTGCTACCGCGATCGTCTCGCCCAGGGCGCGGCCCATGGCCAGGATCACCGCCGCCTCGATCCCGGTGCGCGCCCCGGGCACGACGGCTGTCCGAACCACCTGCCAGCGCGTGGCGCCGAGCGCCCGGGCCGCTTCACGATCCTCGTTGGCCACCCCTTGGAGCGCGGTGCGCGACAGCGCCACGATGGTGGGGAGGATCATGACCGCCAGCACCGTGCCGGCGAGCAGCATGCTCGGGCCATAGGCGGGGCCGTGGAAGAACCATTCGAGCCCAGGGATCTTCTTCAGGAAGGGCTCGACGTGACGTGCGAAGACCGGCGACAGGACGAGGAGGCCCCACAGGCCGACGACGATGCTCGGGACCGCCGCGATGAGGTCGATGAGCACCGACAACGGCCCGGCCAACCATTTCGGAGCCAGCTCGGAGAGAAAGGCCGCGGTCCCCACGCCGATCGGCACGGCCAGGATGATCGCCACCGCGGTGGTGATGAGCGTCCCGATGATGAAGATGCCGGTCGGGTAGATGTCCTTGGTGGCGTTGTAGGTGCCCGACCACAGAAAGCTCAGTCCCGAGTGCCCGAACGCCTGGCTCGACGACGCCAGGAGACTGACCACGAGGCCGAGGACGATCACCGCGAAGACCGTGGCCCCGGTCCAACGCAACACGGCGTAGGCCCGGCCTCCCGGCCGGGCCCAACGTCGTTGCAGTCCCTCCTTCACCCCCTCGATCGGGGTGAGCCTCGGAGGCGGGACCTCCTCGAGCAGCGTCGTACTCATGTCAGGGGAAAAGGATCAGGAGCTGAACAGCGCCTGGCCCGCGGCGTTCTGCAGGGTCAGCAGTGTCTGATGCGCGAGCGCGCTCACGTTGGCCGGCAGGGGCGAGTACCCCAGCGCGGCCGCTTGCTGCTGGCCCGTGGTCGTCACCCAGTCGAAGAGCTTGCCGAGCACCACCCCGAGGGTGGTGTTGGCCTGCTTCTGGTAGATGAGCGTCCAGCTGAAGTTCGCCAGGGGGTAAGTCGCCGCGCCGGGCCCGTTGACGATGTTGAAGTTGGCCGCGCTCAGGTTCGCGGCCTGGGCTCCTGCGGCGGCGATGGCGGACTGCGAGGGTTTCACGAAGCTTCCCGCCGCGTTCTTGAGCGCGGCGTTGGTGAAGCTGGCCTGGAGCGAGTAGGCGTACTCGACGTACCCGATGGCGCCCGCGGTCTGCTGGATGAAGCCGGCCACGCCGGTGTTGAGCTGCTCACCGATGCCGACGTTGGTGATCGGCCATTTCGTCGACGCCGCGGTGCCGGCGGCCGAGCCGGTCCACTGGGCCCCGCCCGTGTCGATGAGGTACTGGTCGAGGTCGTATCCCGGCCCCGAGGAGTCGGCCCGACGCACGGGCACGATGGTGGTGCTCGGAAGGTTCGTGCCGGGGTTGAGCGCGGCGATCGCCGCGTCGTTCCACTTGGTGATCTTGCCCAGGTAGATCCCCGCCAACGTGGGCCCGTCGAGCTTGAGGCCCGCACCCACACCGGGCAGGTTGTAGCTGATGGCGACGCCGCCGAGGTCGACGGGCACCTGCAGGATGTTCCCCGCCGTTCCCGTGGCCGGGGTCTTGATGGGGATCTCCGAATCACCGAAGTTGACGGTGTTCTGCTGGATGTCGGTGACGCCCACGCTGCTGCCGGCCGGCGAGTAGTTGACGCTGACTCCCTTGTCGGCCTGGTTGTAGTAGTAGAAGACGCGTGTGAAGAAGGGCTGGATGGAGTTCGCTCCCGCACCGGCCAGCTTGAACGACGGCGACTGCGTGTCACAGGTGGCGCTCAGTGCTCCGCCGGTGGTCGAGCACGCCGTGGTCGCCTTGGGTGCGGTCGTGGTGGCGGTGTGCGCCGCGGGTGGGGCCGTCGTCGGCGCTGCGGCCGCCGTCGTGGTCGTGGCCCCGGCGGGCGCGGCAGTGGTCGACGTCGTGGTCGAAGAGGTCGAGGTCTTGTGCACCTTCTTCTTCACCGCGGTCGGCGTCGAGCTGCACGCCGCCGCGACGAGTGCGACTGCGCCCAGGCAGAGCATCAGGGTCGACCACCGGGGCACGGGACGGCGCGCATTGCGAGCGACCTGGTGTGCGTCTGCGACTCCACGTGGATCTGCACCTCGGTGCACGGGCTCTCCTCTCCGGAAGCGGGAAGAGCTGGTCCCCCCCCCACGCATAAGACAAAGTGAATACATCGATTGCATAGGAATACTAGAAGTGTCTGCCGCCGTCGTCCAGCCCCGCCTCGACCGGCCCCGGGAGGGCCGGTTTGGGACTCCGTTCGTGCCGGGGCTGGGCGTGGGGCCCCGCGGACAGGCAGAATCCGGTCCGTGCACATTCCGGCAAAGGTCGACTACGGCATGCGGGCCCTCCTTGCGCTCGCCGAACGCAACGAGCCGACCACGGCCGAGGCTCTCGCCCAGGTCCAGGGGCTCCCGGCGCGATTCCTCGGGGCGATCCTCATCGAGCTGCGTCGTGCCGGGATCGTCTCGAGCCAGCGGGGTTCAGAAGGTGGATATCGCCTGGCCAGACCGGCCAAGGACATCAGCGTCGCCGATGTCATGCGCGCTCTCGACGGCCCTCTGGCCGAGGTGCGGGGACTTCGCCCCGAAGCCACCCACTACGACGGCGCCGCCGAACACCTCCAAGACGTCTGGGTGGCGGTGCGGGCCGGCCTTCGCAACGTTCTCGAGCGGGTCAACCTCGAAGACATCGTGGCCGGTCGCCTGCCGCGCTCCGTCGCCAAGCTGACCGAGGACCCCGGCGCCTGGGAGCCCCGTCGCTGAGAAGGATCAGGCCGATTCGCCGAGCGCCCGGCGCTCGGAACCGTCGCCCCAGGTGTCGTCGAGGAAATCGGCGATCTTGGCGGTGAGCCGGTCCGGAGCGAGTCGGAGCTCGAAGATCGAACGAGCTTCGATCAGCCGGGCGTGCTGGAGTTGGCGCGTGAGGTGATCGGCGTCGGTGAAGGGATGGATGAAGTCGATCTTGTGCCCGATGACGAGCGCGGGGGCTTCGATGGCGTGGCGCGCTTCGTAGGTCGGCGTGATGGGACCGACGAGCATGCCGTGGAGCACGGCCGCGATCTCCTCGGGCTCGGCCGCGATCATCGTCACGGCGCTGTCGAGAGGGGCGACGGTCGTGCGCGGCACACGGCGTGCCAGCGACGCCACCAGTCGGACCAGCGGCGCCGCGTAGTGGACGCCGAGGAGCATCGGTAGGAACACGAGGGCCGCGCCGGGCACGGCCCATTCCAGGACAGGCATCTCGACGAGGAGCCCTCGGACACGTTCGGGCGCCTGGACCGCCACCTGGAGGCTCACGTTGGCCCCGAGCGACACGCCACCGACGACGGCCTGGTCGATGCCGAGCTCGTCGAGCAGCGCCACCACGTACCGGGCGTAGGAGTCCATGCGGTGCGCCGACGCGTGGCGGGGCTTGTCCGACAGGCCGTGGCCGGGCAGATCGAGAAGCAGGACCTGGAACCCACGATCGGCGAGGTCGGCGGCCAGGCGCCGGCTGAGCTGGTTGTCGAGCAGGAGGCCATGGAGGAACACGAGGATCCGGGACCCCTCACCGTGGCGCTCGTAATGCAGGCGCAGGCCCTCGACCTCGAAGGTGCCCTCCTCGAAGGGACGGCGCTCGAAGAGCCTGCTCACCCAGGAGACCGGCGCCATGGTCCACCGGCCCCGGGGCGCCGACCCCGGGTCGGCCCCTTCGTCGGGTTCCTCCCCGCCCTGGTCGGGCTCGCGCCCGGGCTCGGCGCGCTCGGCGCTCCGAGAAGAAGTCGGAGTGCCGAGCCCTGCCCCCACGGTCGCCACGTCCTCGACGTTACCGGGGGACATTCGGGCCCGCACCTCTTCTTCCTGCTTCTTCTTGCTCTTTCCTGATTCTTCTTGCCTTCTTCTTGCCTCAGGTGAGCCCGAGTCGCCGGGAGCAGGCCGGCCACTGGCCCCAGCCGCTGCGGGCCTGGAGCTGTTGGGCGGCCTGGTCTTGGACGGCCGGCGCTGCGGCCGAGGGCAGACCCGGGTACCCCAGTCCGTGCCACGTCCCCAGAGAGAATTGGTAGGCGCCGTAGAAGCCGTTGCCGGTGTTCTCCGCGTAGTTGCCGCCGGACTCGCATCTGCGCAGGCCGGCCCAGACGTCACTGCCGGCGGCGCTCGTCGCGGGTGCGACGGGCGCCTTGGGCGGCACCGCGGCGAGGTGGTGGGCGACCGCGACCACCGGCGTGGGCTTCGCCGCCGGTGGCGCCGGTGGGGGCGGGGGCGGCGGTGCGTGCTCGCGCTGGTATTGCATCCAGGCGACGAGCAGCTTCACGTACCGGGTCCCGGCCGGCCGCAACAGGCCGATGTGCATCCCGTCGCCTTCGGCCATCGAGGCCTCTGACTGTGGCGGGGGCACGTCGGCCGACGCCAGGCGGATGGTGCCGAGGGTCCGGCCTGTTCCGGCGGGCCGCAACAGGCCGACAGGTGACACCTCGCCGAGGGCGAGGGACGTGGGCTCATGGACGTCGGACAGTCTCGCCGACGTGAGTTGAATACCGGGCCCACCGAAGTGGGTTCCGGCGATCTGCTGATGGTCATGGTGAGGAGAACTCGGCGGTTGGTGCAAAAAGCTGATGCCGAGCAGCACGGCGATGACAACGCCAAAGAGTCGATGATTCCGCATCTTGTGCCTCCTTGAAGTTCACGGGATCCCCGTAGGGCTCCAGGTGGGCTTGGGAATGCGGGCGGCCCGTCGTCTGGTGCATTCGTCTCGCGGAGCCGGCGCCGGGAAGGGCGGGC
>JADGOL010000015.1 GCA_017882995.1 Acidimicrobiales bacterium
CGACCTCGAACGTGGTCTGACCTCCGGCCCCACCCGGCCGCACCTGATCAACCGGCGTGCCATCCTGGGCGCCGAGCGCGACGCCACCGGCGAACGAGCTCGACGCCCAACAGGAGGTGTGCCGTGCCGTTGCCGTGGAGTGGAGAGCTCGCCGGACGGATCGACGAGCACGTGATCACCTCGGCCGCACTGGAGGGGAACCATCTCGCAGACCCCGTCGAGCGGCCGCTGTGGGTGTACGTGCCACCGGGCTACGACGAGGGCAGCGACCGGCTGCCGTCGATCTATGTCATCCAGGGCTACACCGGGTACCTGACCATGTGGGCGAATCGCGACGCGTACCACCGGCCGTTCCCCGAGACCGCCGACGCCGTGTTCTCCTCGGGCCAGGCGCCTCCGTGCATCGTGGTGTGGGTGGATGCCTGGACCGCGTACGGGGGGTCGCAGTTCGTGGACTCGCCGGGGACGGGTCGGTACCACTCCTATCTCTGCGACGACGTCGTGCCCTTCGTCGACGCTCGCTACCGGACCCTCGACGCGCCTGCCCACCGCGGCATCCAGGGCAAGTCGAGCGGCGGCTTCGGGGCCATGATCACACCGATGCTGCGCCCCGACCTGTTCGGCGGTCTCGCCACCCATGCCGGGGACGCGCTCTACGAATGCTGTTACATCCCCGAGTTCCCCAAGATGGTGCGGGCGCTGCGCGCCTTCGACGGCGACATCGGGGCGTGGTGGGAGGACTTCGGGACCAGACCGGCCTTCACACGCTCCGAAGACCACCTGCTGCTCATGGCGCTCGGGGTGTCGGCCTGCTTCTCCGCCGAAGACGACGGCACCCCGGTGCTGCCCTTCGACCCCCACACGGGGCGACTGCGCGACGACGTCTGGGCCCGCTGGTTGGCATGGGACCCGGTCCGCATGGTGCCGAGATACGCCGACGCCCTGCGGTCGTTGCGGGCGGTGTGGATCGACGGCGGGACGCGCGACGAGTGGTTCCTCGATCTCGGGGCGGTTGCCTTTCGCGACGCGCTGGCGGCGATCGGTGTCGACGATGTGGCCTTCGAGCTCTTCGACGCCACCCACGGGGGGATCGGTTGGCGCTACCCGTTGGCGCTCGCCTACCTGGCGCGGCGCCTGTCGGTCACGAGCTGAAGATCTGCTCCACCAGGTTGGCCACGAGCCCACCCACCAGAGCATCGGAAAGGTCACCGGCGATCGTCGTCCCCACGTGCTCGGAGACGTCGCCAACCATTTTCGACGGGCCGACGGCCAACTTGACCCGTACGAAGTCGCATCCCTCGGTGGCGGTGATGGTGAGCTTGCCCGGCCCCCGGTCACCGAAGCGGTCGATCCACAACGTGAGGTCGAAGCTGCGGGGCACGCGCGCCGGCTCGTCCCGAAGGGTCTCGGTCACACGTGACGACAGCCCCCACTCGGCGAGCATCTCGACGCTGCACTCGAGCACGGGTCGCAGCTCGACCCGACACAACTCGCGCACGGCGTCGAACGAAGCCTCGGAATGGGCCCGGAAAGCGTCCTCGTGCGACTTTCGGGCCGCGTCGCCCGACAGGCCCGACGACACCACGAGGTCGATCCGCGCCTGCCACATCTGGTCACCGGCACCGGCGCCGGCGCGTGCGAAGACATCCGCGGACCTGCCGTGGGCGGGATGGGCGGCAATGCCGCTCGGTGTAGCGCCGCTCGGTGTCGCATCGCCGGAGCTCGACAGGATCGGCACCGTGTCCGTGGTCTGCCAGAGCCGCTCGTGGCGCGGCTGATCGGGTACGACGTGCATGCGGTCGTCGACGATGGACATTGGCCCCCCGGCAGTGAAGCGGCCGCCCCTGTCAGGCCGCCTTCGTGGATTCCACCCTCACACGCCCTGCTCACCGGAGCCCCTATCCAGCCTCAACAATCGGTCAACCGGGGAGCCTTGGGCATCCTGTGGGCCTCAGGAGCCCCAGGAACCCCAGCAGCCCCGGGAGCCCCAGGAGTCCCGGGGGTCGGGGGAGGGGGCTCAGGCCTGGCAGGTCAGAGGCCGTCCGCCGTTGAACGTGACCATGTCGAAGAGCGCAGCGGCGACGTCGATGGGGTCGCCGGGACGGGCTCCCTCGCACTCGGCGAAGGCGCGGTGCAGGTTGCCGGCGATGCGCTCGGGATGAGACAGCGTCGCGAAGGGCCCGAGGTCGGCCTGACGGGCGGCCTCGAGGGGGGTGAGCCCGGCGTCTCTGGCCTCGACGGTGAGCTGTTGGAGGAAGCGGAGATACTCCCCGGCCACGTCGATGACCTCGGGCCCGCACACGTCACCGTGCCCGGGGACGATCACGGCGGGGTCGAGCTCCATGAGGCAGTCGAGCGCCACGAAGGACCCCGCCACCGATCCCATGAGCACGAAGGGCGTGCCCCCGTTGAAGACGAGATCACCGGTGAAGAGCACTCGGTGCTCGGGGATCCACGCCACGACGTCGTTGGTGGTGTGCGCGGCGGTGCCGAAGTGATGGAGCTCCACGAGCAGGTCGTCCACGTAGAGGTCGAGGCGGCGCTCGAAGGTGACGAACGGGGGAGCGGGCTCGAGCTCGCCCCACTCCACTGTCTCCCACAGTCCGTCGGGCCGCAGGATCCCCGTCGCCTGGATCGCTTCGCGACAACGCTGGTGACCGATGATCGTCGCCTCGGGCAAGAGGCAGTTGCCGTTGGTGTGGTCGCCGTGTTGATGCGTGTTCACGAGCATGCGCGCCCCGTCGCCGGCGCGATGGCCGAGGCGTCGCTGGAGCGCTTCGACCGCGTCGAGCAACCCGCGGGTGCGGCGTTCGGTGGCGCAGCTGTCGATGCAGAGCACCGTGTGTTCGCCGAGGACGACCCCGGTGTTGTTGATCCACCAGCCGCCGTCGGGCTGGATGTAGGCGTAGACCCGGTCGGCCACCTCCTCGGTGCGCGGCGGAGGGAGCTCGTCGGCGCGGGGATGGTCGTGGTTCGTCGAGGTCATCGCATCGTCATACCACCCTAGGATCAGCCCGTGCGCAGGGTTGCCGACGGCGTCATGGGGGGCCTGGCCCGGGTCCTCGTCCACATCTTCTTCCGTCGGGTCGAGGTGGAGCGCGGCGAGGCCATCGCCCCCGGCGTGCCCACAGTGTTGGTGGCCAACCACACCAACGGCCTCGTAGACGCCCTGTTGCTCATGGCCGCCCTGCGTCGCTATCCGCGCTTTCTGGGGAAGTCCACCTTGTTCAAGATCCTTCCCCTGTGGCCCTTTCTCAAGCTGGCCGGAGTGGTCCCGGTGTACCGGTCCAAAGACGGCGAGTCGACGTCGAGGAATGCCGGGGCCTTCGCCATGTGCCGTCGCCTCTTGGCACACGGCGGGATGGTGGTGTTGTTCCCCGAGGCATCAGCCACGACGAGCCCAGCCTCCAGCCCCTGAAGACCGGCGCGGCCCGGATCGCGCTCGGGGCCGCGCTCGACGACGACGTCGAGGGTGTCGTCACCGTGGCGGTGGGGCTCGCCTATGACAGCAAGGCGCGTTTTCGATCCCGCGCCCTGGTGCGCGTCGACACGCCCCAAGCGGTGTCGGTGTGGGCCGAGGCGTATCGGCGCGACGACCACGATGCGACGCGCGCCCTCACCGACGACATGGGGGCACGGCTGCGCGGGGTGAGCCCGGACTACCGGTCGTGGGTGGCGGCCGAGACCTTCGGCGAGCTCGCCGAAGTGGTGGACCGCCCCATGGGTGCGATTCCCGCCGAGGTGGACCTGGTCCGGCGTGAGCGGTTGGCGCGGGTGCTCGCCGAGACCTCGGGCCCGACCGACGCCCTCCGGGAGGCGTTCGACCGTTACCAGCGCGATCTCGACCTGCTGGGCCTGAGCGACGCGCAGGTGTGTGCCAGCTACCGCTCGGGACACCTCCGGTTCATCCTGGCCTGGGCGCTCGCCAAGGTTGTCGCCACCGCGCCCTTCGCGGCGGTGGGGGCCATCGTTCACGCAGTGCCCTATCGGATCATGAAGAAGCTGGGCACCCTCCCCGCCAACGAGGGGGTGAAGGCGACGGTCAAGCTCCTGGGCTGCTTCGCGTCGTTCACGTTGCTCTACATCGCGCTGGGGGTCGTGTTCGGCACCCAATTCGGCCTCGTGGCGGGCATGGCGGCCTTCGTCGCCGCGCCGCTGTGCGGGTACGTGACGGTGCTGTTCTCAGAGCGCGTGAAGCGCGTGGGCGGCGCCCTCAGCGGGGCCCACGCCGTGCGGAGCAGGAGCACGGTCATCGAAACCGTGCTCGCCAACCGGCGCGCCGTCGTGGAACTGGCTCAGGGCGTGGGGGACACCTCGAGCCTGTAGGACTACGAGATGCCGTGGGATCGCATGACGCCCTCGACGACAGTGGCGAAGTTCTGCATGCCCAGTGCGTTCGGGTGGACCGGTGCAGCGGCGGTGGTGGGCACGATCGGCTCGATCCAGCGCGTCCCCGAACCCGAGCACGTGTTGTGGGCCTTGCTGGGCGTGTAGGTGTCCACGTAGACGGCCCCGTTGGCGGTCGCCTCGGTGGCCAACATGGTGTTGAGCTCCACTTCGGTGTTGTTCAGGTAGGAGATGTCATTGGGAGCGAAGGGCATCACCGGCCAGCACCCGCTTCCCGACGAGGGGAGGATGTCGCCGTAGCCGACGACGAACACCGTCGCGTGGGACGCCAACGCCTTGATGGTCTGGATGCTCGCCGCGATCTTCGGCGCCGTGGCGTTGATGCGCGCCAGGAGCTGGTCGTGACCGCCCGGGTCGTACTTGTTCTTGCACGGGCTCCCCAGCGGCAAGATGGCCACGCAACTCTCGATGATGCTCGTGAAGCCGATGTCATTCCCGCCCATCTGCAGGGTCACCACGTCCGTGCCCGGACCCAGTGCGGATTCCTGGGCCGGATTGGTTCCGATCGTCGTGCTCTGTGGTTGCGTGATGTCGGTGGTGGTGGCGCCCGAGCAGCTCACGTCGGTGAGCGACAGCCCGAGTGCTGATGCCGACAGATGCGCGTAGTTGTGGTCCGAGCGCAGACATCCCAGTGGAGACAGTGACTGGTTGGGGATGAGCGGGCCCGCCGCGTAGGAGTCACCCATGGCCACGTCCGTGAGGGTTTGGGCCGCACCGGCGCCCACCGGGACGAGGGTGACGAGTGTGACCGCGGCGACTGCGACGAGCACGCCGGTGCCGACTTTCCTGATGCCCATGGACCGCCCCCTTGTTGGTCAAATGCTCCCGATTGGTCAGGTGCTCCCGACCGAGCAGACGATACCGATCACCCCGGCTCTGTGCCGTGGTCGTCGAGATGGGCCCGACGGGCCGCGTCGACGGCGTCTTCACCGGGCCCCCCACTCGACGCGTGCTCGGGACGGAACTCCACGTCGAGCACCGCGGCCAGGCTGGCCCCCACCGACATGCGCAGGGCGTCGAGGTCATAACCACCCTCGAGCAGAAATGCCAGGCGGCCGGTGCTCGGGGCGAACGCCCTCACCCGTTTGGCGATGTCGGCGAAGTCGCCCGACGTCAGCGACAGGCCGGCCATGGGGTCGGCCCGATGGGCGTCGTATCCTGCCGACGCCAGCACCCACGTGGGCATGAACTCCTCCACGATGGGCGCCACCACGTCGTCGAGCGCCTGGAGGAGAACGTCCCCGGTGGCGCGCGGCGGCAAGGGCACGTTGACGGTGAGACGCGGTGCGCCCGGACCGCCTGTCTCCGACAGGCGTCCGGTGCCGGGATAGAGCGGCCACTGGTGGGTGGAGACGTACAGCACCCTGGGGTCGTCCCAGAAGATCGCCTGGGTCCCGTTGCCGTGATGGACGTCCCAGTCCACGATGAGGACCCGCTCGCCTCGCTCGGCCAGGGTGGCGGCCGCCACGGCCACGTTGTTGAGCAGGCAGAACCCCATGGGCTCGGTCGCGAGCGCGTGGTGCCCGGGGGGACGGGCCGCCACGAAGGCCACGTCGCCGTCGCCGCGCGTCAGCGCGTCGACGACCTCGAGCGCGGCACCTGCGGCCAGCAACGCCGTGTCCCACGACCCCGGTGCGGCCATGGTGTCGGGGTCGATCGCCCCACCCCCCGCCTCGCAGAAGGCGCGCAGCGATTCGAGATAGGACAGCGGGTGGACGAGGGTCAACTCGGCTTCGGTGGCCCGACGCGGCTCGAGGTTGACCACGGCGTCACGCAATCCGGCGTCGTCGATGCCGGCCAGTGCGGCGGGCACGCGGGCGGGGCGTTCGGGGTGTTGGGGGCCGACGTCGTGGTGGTCGAGCGTCGGGGAGGCCGCCACCAGGAGCATGGCCTCACTGTATGTCCGTGCCGGATTACGGGATGTCCGTGCCGGATTACGGGCAGCAGCGCCGGCACGCGGTGGGCTCACCGGTTCCCCGTGCCATGCTCCACGTCCGGAGCGCGTCGAGATTCGGCCCGCACACCCGGAGCGTGCGCGAGGGTCGGGCCTCGGATCCCCCTCGCTGCGACAAGGCGCCACAAGCGGCCCGGTGCAGGGTCGGCGCCTTGGTGCGCGCCCGGGGCTGGTTCAAGACGAATCCCTGGGGGTGGGTCTCCACCCAGGTGTCGTACCCGCTGTCGTCGGCGAAGAACTCGTGACACAACGGTGTCACCTCGGCGGGCGCAGGTTCTTTCGGCGACGAGGTGTCGGACACCTTCTCGAGCCTCCAGCGTGAGCCGTTGGACGGCCACGGATCCGCCGCGGTGCGGGTGGTGTTCACCGCGCCACCGGGACGGTTGGGTGCACCGGACATGGCGCGTCGGGCCCGGCGGACGATGACCGGTGGTTTGGGCAAGGGGTCCGCCGAGGGCATCGGCTTGAGGTCACGCACCGCACCGCTCATGGCGGGGTGATCGCCTGGGTTCCCCGACAGATGGTCTGCGGGGTCTGCCGACGCGTGACTCGAGGATCGCCTCGCGATGTACCGCGACGGGTGTCTGGCCATCGCACTCGCCTCCTCTTCGATCGACGTCACCAATCGGACATGTGCCTCGGCCGCGGGCACCGGCACCAGTCGCCCGGGGCCCGGCGGCTGAGGTCGCAGGATCAGCGGGGGCGAGGGCACCGGGCGCAACGCCACGGCACGGGTGGCCACGAGCTTCACGTGGGCCTCGGGAGCGATGGCGCGTCGGGGGTCGGCGAGACGGTCTGTCGTGGCGGGAAGGGGAAGGGCGAGCGCGCCGATGGCGTCGACCGTCGCCCACATGTACTCGGCGGAGCGGCCCGTGGGCTCTTCGCCGAAGTGGTGCCACCGGCGTTGCTCGTAGAAGAGGCATCCCCGGAGCTCGTCGAGTGTGTCGGGCAGCGACCGACGTCGAGTCCACTGCTGCAGCACACGGCCGGCCAGTGTGGAGAGGTCGTCCCAGTGGGCGTAGCCGTCGTAGGAGAGGGCGAAGTCCGACACCGCTTCCCACGATTCCCCTCGGCGGGGGACATCCGCGATGTCGAGCTCGGCGTTGGGAATGGCGGAGGCCGCGTAGTCGCCGGTCGGCGCGGTGTGCGGGTCGGTCCACCGCAGTGCCGGCTCGGGTCGATCGGGGTGGGTGGTACCGGCGTGCGACGTGACGACCGAGAGTGCGGGAGCTGATCGGGTCTTCCCCGGTGCGAAGACCCGCTTCCACAGGTTCCAGAGACCCAGGAGCGGACGGACCGAAACGCCCATCGCCGGGGGGCGGTCGCTACGGAGCGCGCTCGGGAACAACGTCATCCCAATTCATATCGGCACTCTTGGCCGTGGGTTGAGTCGGCTCACGCTGCGTGCCCGAAGGCCTCGCCCGCCGGGCACGAAGACGGTCGTTCGACCGCGAGGAGCGGCGGTCCGAACGGCCCCCGGATGCGCCGGGTCGCCCAGCAGGGAAGGGGCGATCGGTAGCCTGCCCGGGCAATGCCGCGTGTGGTCGTCGCCAGCTTCAACGTCCACGGCGGCGTCGACGGTTGGGGCCGGCCCTTCGACGTGGTCGACGCCTGTCGTCGCATCGGCGCTGATGTCTTGATGCTTCAGGAGTGCTGGATCCCCGACGGCGGGATGTCGATGGCGGCGCGGGTGGCGGCCGAATTGGGATACGTCTCGGTCGAGCTCCCCTTCGCGCGGGGACGGATCACGGCCCCTCCGGATCGCCCCCTCGACCGGTGGGGCCCCCGCTTGGCCTCGAGGCGCGTGCACGGTATCCGGCTCGACCGACGCCGGGCGGGATCGGCCGACCAACGGCCCCGGTCGCGGCCCCGACTCAAATTCCAACGGGGCACGTGGGCGATCGCGGTGCTGTCGAGGTTGCCCGTCACGGGCAGCCAGACCATCGATCTGGGCAAGCTCCCGACCGACCATGCGCGCCGGGGCGCGATCGTGGCGGACATCGACCTCCATGGCGCCGCCGCGCCGTTGCGCGTGGTGGGTACCCACCTGGCCCATCTCAGCCAGGGGTCGCCGCGCCACATCGCCTCCCTGCGCCGAACGCTCAACGCCATGACGCCCGTACCTTCCGTGCTGGCCGGTGACATGAACCTGTGGGGACCGCCGCTGGTCCTCCTCCTGCCGGGTTGGTCGCGCGCGGTACGAGGTCGTACATGGCCGACGTGGTCACGGTGGCCGGTGGCACAGCCCGACCACATCCTGGTGCGGGGGCCGGCGCGGGCCGAGGTCGGAGAGGTCCTTGCCATCACCGATTCCGACCATCTACCCGTTCGGGCCACGCTTGTGATCGACTGAACGAACGCAATCGACGAGACAAGTAATCAACACAATCGACGGTCCGGCCCGACAGATTGCAAGCGCGTGACGAAGTAAGGCGCTAGGTTCGGGCTCGGTGATCAGAGGGGTGCATCCGAGGGGGAAGGCGTCGCAGACTGATCATCGTCATCACCAGGGACTTTTGGCCCTGTTACCTTGCAGCCGGCGGACTCATGCTGCAGGACGTACATGACACAAGTAGTGCTACGGACAGGTTTCGCCGCCTGGCGTGGTGTGAGCACGGGTTCGACGAGCGTAGTCACGCAGGCTGCCAACTATGGAGGTCACAGAAGATGCACATGATTCGCAACGTGAGCGGCATGAGGCGGTTGGGGGTCTTCGTCTCGGTCCTTGCCATAGCGGGGACGATGGCGGCTTGTAGCAGCACTCCCAAGGCATCGACCACGACGACGAAGGCGGCGAGCGCCAGCGTGCCGGCCGGCCTGAGCGTGAAGTCGTTCGACGTCAACTTCTCGGTGATGCCGAAGTTCAAGTCGCTGACCGCGGCGGGCAAGGGTCTGGTGGGCGTCATCCTCCCCGACACCACGTCCTCGACGCGTTACGTCAGCTTCGACGCCCCCTACCTGACCAAGGCGTTCCAGATGGCCGGGTACAGCTCGTCTGACTTCAAGATCGACAACGCCCAAGGCGTGGACGCCACCGAGCTCGCCGACGCCCAGGCCGACGTGTCGCTGGGTGCCAAGGTCCTCATCTTCGACCCGATCGACAGCACGGTCGGGGCCGAGGTCCAGTCCTACGCCTCGTCGCACGGCGTCGCCGTGATCAGCTACGACCGGGCCACCTTCCAGGGCACCAACACCTACTACGTCAGCTTCGACAACAACCAGGTGGGCAAGCTCATCGGCCAGGGCTTCGTGCAGTGCGTCTCGGACTGGGGCGTCACGAGCCCGAAGGTCTTCCAGCTCGACGGCGGGCAGGACACCGACCCGAACGCGGTCTCGTTCGCCCAGGGCTACAACTCGGTCATCTGGGGCTCGACCACGACCCCGTTGAAGGCCGGCCTGACCAACTCCAAGGGCTACACCCTCATCGGCGACCAGATCACCCCGGGATGGGTGAACGCCACCGGTGCGACGATCTTCACGCAGCAGTTCACCGCACACCCGACGATCAACGCCACGGTCGAAGCCAATGACGGCCTGGCCCAAGCGGTGATCACCGTCTTGAAGAACAAGGGTGTCGGCGCCAAGAAGATCCCCACCACCGGTCAGGACGCCACGCTGCAGGGGATGGAGAACGTCCTCCAGGGCTTCCAGTGCGGATCGGTCTACAAGGCCGTCTACCAAGAGGCCCAGGACGCCGTCTCGCTGGCGACGATCCTGCGTGCCGGCAAGACCCCGCCCACGGCCCTGGTGAACTCCACCACCACTCCCCCCAAGGGCGTGGCGGGGACGGCGCAGCCTGCGTCACTGCTCACCCCGGTGTGGGTGAACGCCGCCAACATGGCGTCGACGGTGATCAACGACAAGTTCATCTCGGCAACGACGCTGTGCAGTGCCGTGGGTGCCAGTGTCTGCACCGCCGCCCACATCACTCCGTAATCTGCAAGGACCAGACGTGAGGTGTGAGACCGTCGCCGCCTTGTGCGGCGGCGGTCTCGCGTCTGGTCGGGCCAGGGCGCAATCCGTGGGACGACGAAAGTGACGAGATGGACGAAGCGAGCGTCGACGAACCCCTTCTGAGGGTGCGGGGCCTCTACAAGAGCTTCGGTGCCGTCCAGGCGCTGACCGACGTCAACCTCGACCTGCCGGTCGGAGAGGTGCTGGCACTGTCGGGCGACAACGGAGCGGGCAAGTCGGTCCTCATCAAGTGCATCTCGGGCATCCACGAGCCCGAGCGGGGCCAGATCGTCTGGGAGGGACGGCCGGTTCGGATCCGCACGCCTCATGACTCGGCCGCACTGGGTATCGAGACCGTGTACCAGGACCTGGCCCTGGCCGACAATCTCGACATCGTCCAGAACATGTTCCTCGGACGCGAGCGGCTCCGTCACCGCATGCTCGACGAAGACGAGATGGAACGTGCCGCCGCCGAGACCCTGGCCGGCCTGCGGGTGACGAGCGTGCGGTCGATCCGCCAGCCGGTGGGGTCGTTGTCGGGGGGACAGCGACAGTCCGTCGCGGTCGCCAAGGCGGTGATGTGGAACTCCAAGCTGGTCATCATGGACGAGCCGACCGCCGCGCTCGGCGTGACCCAGACCGCACAGGTGCTCGACCTGGTGCGACGCCTGCGAGACCAGGGGCTCTCGGTGTTGATGATCTCGCACAACCTCAACGACGTCTTCGCCGTGGCCGACCGCATCGCGGTCCTGTATCTGGGGAAGATGGTGGCGCAGGACAAGACGTCGACCTTCGACCGACAGAGCGTCGTCGAGTACATGACCACCGGGGGCCTGGGCGTGACGACCACGGGCCTGCCCAGCGACCCAGGAGCACTCAGCCATGACGCCGACTGACCCCGGTCCCGGTCCCACCGGTCGGCCTTCGGCGACCGATGTCGACAACCCGGTCGAGGACTCGGTCGACCTGACCGCGGCCCAAGCCGGCGCCGCCCCTCTCGTCCCGCCCGAGATCGTCGCCCAGTCGATGCGGGAGTACCTCCACGGCGCGGTGCTGCGGGTCAAAGGCGGAGAGAGCGGGATGCTCCCGGTCATCTTGGGGTTGGTCGCCATCGTGATCGTCTTCCAGGCGATCAGCCCCCATCACATCTTCTTGTCGGCCGGCAACATCGTGAACCTCTTCCAGCAGAGTGCGGTCTTCATGGTGCTGGCCATGGCCGAGACCTTCGCTCTGCTGCTGGGCGAGATCGACCTGTCGATCGGGTACGTCGGCCCCGTCGGGGCCGTCATCGCCGTGCAGCTCGTCCAGCCCTCGACGACCAACTGGCCGTGGTGGGCGGCCATCATCGTCGCCCTGGTGGCGTGCGCGCTCATCGGCGCGGCCCAGGGCTCGTTGATCACCCGCCTCCGGCTCCCCTCGTTCATCGTGACCCTGGCCGGGCTGCTCATCTTCAACGGGGTCCTCCTCATCGTGCTCGGCTTCGGGCCGTTCTCCGGATATCCGACCCTGACCGGCTCCCAGCCCAACCTGCGAGCCCTCTACAACCTCATGTGGGGCCACATCAATCCCACCCAGGGTTGGATCGTCATGGCCGTCATCGTGGGCGCGCTGGGCCTGAACCTGTGGCTGCGCGACTCGCGCCGCCGCCGCAGCGGGCTGGTGGCGCCTCCGGTCGGCCTCACCATCGCGAAGATCTTCTTCATGGCGGTGGTGGGCATCGCCGTCGTGGCGGTGTGCAACATCAACCGTGCCGCGGTCGGGACCCTCGAGGGGGTGCCGTGGGCCATCTTCATCGTCCTGGGCGTGCTCGGCGCGTGGACCTTCCTGCTCCAGCGCACCCGCTACGGGCGCTACATCTACGCCATCGGTGGCAACCCCGAGGCGGCGCGTCGAGCGGGGATCAAGGTGACCAGCGTCCGGACGGTGGCTTTCGTCCTGTGCTCGTTCACCGCCGGGATCGCCGGCCTGCTCTACGCCTCGTACCTGGGCGGCATGTCCAACAACGTCAACGGCGGTCAGCTCGTCCTGTACGCGGTGGCCGCCGCGGTCATCGGGGGTACCTCGCTGTTCGGTGGCCGGGGCAAGGCCGTCCACGGCGTCCTCGGTGGCCTGGTGATCGGCGGCATCTACAACGGCATGTACCTCCTCGGTCTCGCCGTCCAATGGCAATTCATCGTCACCGGAGCCGTGCTCATCGGGGCGGTGACCATCGACGCTCTGTCGCGGCGAGGCAACACCACCGGCGCGGCCGGCCGCTGACACCGCGGCTGGGGCGCAGCGCGACCGGGCCGGTGTCGGTGCTCCGGGTCGGCTTGGTCGGCTACGGCCTCGCCGGTCGGGTGTTCCACGCCCCGCTCATCACCACGACACCGGGCCTCGAGCTCGTGAGCGTCGTCACCGCCGATCCCCGCCGGCGCAGCCTTGCCGCCACCGAGCTGCCCGGAGCGGAGGTGTTGGAGTCACCCGAGGCCCTGTGGGCCCGAGCGTCGGACCACGACCTCGTGGTGGTGGCGAGCACGACGGGGACCCACGCCCCTTTGGCCTCTGCGGCTGTGGAGGCCGGCCTCGCCGTGGTGGTCGAGAAGCCCTTGGCACCACAGGTGGCGGCAGCCCGGGCGCTCGTCGAGCGAGCCGCGGCCGCAGGGGTGATGCTGAGCGTGTTCCACAACCGTCGTTGGGATGCGGAGCACCTCACGTTGCGACGACTCGTCGGTGATGGTGCCCTCGGTGAGCTGACGCGCTACGAGTCGCGCTTCGAGCGGTGGCGTCCCGAGCGCGTGCGCGGCGCGTGGCGCGAGGAGCTCTCGGCCCCGGACGGGGGAGGGGTGCTGCTCGATCTGGGCGTGCACCTCGTCGACCAGGCGCGCTCGCTGCTCGGACCGGTCACCCATGTGTACGGCGAGGTGGCGGCGCGCCGGGGAGGATCCGACGACGACGTGTTCGTGGCGTTGGGCCACAGCTCCGGGGCGCATTCGCATCTGTGGGCGAGCGCGGTGAGCGCCGCACCGGGCCCGCGTCTGCGAGTGCTCGGGAGCGACGCGGGATATGTCGTCGAGCACCTCGATCCGCAGGAGGACACGCTGCGGGCCGGAGGGCGCCCCGACGAGCCGGGATTCGGTGTCGTCCCGCCCGAGCGGTGGGGGCGGCTCGTGCACGGTGACGCCGGAGAGCCGGTGCCGAGCGAGCGGGGACGGTGGTCGGCGTTCTACGAGGGAGTGGTGCGAGCGGTGCGTGACGGCGACCCACCACCGGTCGACCCTGTCGACGCGCTCGTGACCCTCGAGATCCTCGAGGCGGCTCGCCGCAGTTCCACGGAGGGTGCGGTCGTGACGCTGGAGACCACCGGGCGCACCTGAGGCGAGCTGGGAGATCCGGGAGAGCTCCAGACGCCCGACATGGGTTGCCCAGCTCCGGTGCGGGGCACTCGGGCCCTGGTCAGGACGGGACCGGGCGGCCCGTAAGCTCCTGGGTCGCACCGGACACAAGAGAGAACCTTCCCCATGACCAACGCCATCGAGGCCCACGATCTGAGAAAGACATTCGGCGGCGAGGTGCGCGCTCTCGATGGTGTGAGCTTCGCAGTCGAGGAGGGCACCATCTTCGGCCTGCTGGGGCCCAACGGCGCCGGAAAGACGACGGCGGTGCGCATCCTCACCACGATCCTCTCCCCGGACGGGGGCACCGGACAGGTCCTCGGGTACGACGTGGTCACCCAAGCCGATCAAGTCCGGACCCTGATCGGCCTGGCCGGCCAGTATGCGGCCGTGGACGAGAACCTCACCGGGCGCGAGAACCTCACCATGGTCGGGCGGCTCAACCACTTGGATCGCCCCTTCGTCGCCCAACGGGCCGTCGAGCTCCTCGAGCAGTTTGGGCTCACCGACGCCGGCGACCGGCCGCTCAAGACGTACTCCGGCGGTATGCGCCGCCGCCTCGACGTCGCCGCCGCGCTGGTGGCGCGGCCGAAGGTGTTGTTCCTCGACGAGCCCACCAGCGGGCTCGACCCCCAGAGTCGGGTGGACCTGTGGGCGATGATCGAGCACCTCGTCGAGCAAGGCACGAGCGTGCTGCTCACGACGCAGTACCTCGAGGAGGCCGACACCCTCGCCGATCAGATCGCGGTGGTCGACCACGGCCGCGTCATCGCCGAGGGCACCCCGACCCAGCTCAAGGCGGACCTCGGTGCGACGGTGCTCGACGTCGGTCTCGCCGATGCACAGCTCGCCAACCGGGCCGCCGAGGTCTTGGGCTCTGTGGGCACCAAGAGCCCGACCGTGTCGGGAACCGTCGTCGAGCTCCCCGTGGACGACGGGCCCCGGGTGGCGATGGAGGTGCTGCGCCTGCTCGACCAGCATGCGCTCGTACCCACCACGTTCCGAATCCGCGAGCCCAGCCTCGACGACGTGTTCCTGGCCCTCACGGGCAAGCGGGCCGAAGCCGACGAGGACGATGCGACGAAGACCCCGACCGACGGGAAACGCCGCGGCCGGCGTCGGGCGCGGGCCGGCGCCGGTACCACGAGCGAGGGAGGGCAACGATGAGCACGGCGGCCACCGCCATCACCCCAGGGGCCGAGCTCGCCCGGGCCGTCGGCCCGGCCACGCCCCACGGGGCGGACCGTCTGCGCTGGGCCGTCGCCGACACCCTGACGATCACCAAGCGCAACCTCATCGCCTACACCCGCATCCCTGAGTCGCTGTTCTTCTCGACGCTGCAGCCCATCATGTTCGTGCTGCTGTTCCGTTACGTCTTCGGCGGTGCCATCAACCCCGGCCTGGACCTCAGCTACATCGACTTCCTGATGGCGGGGATCTTCGTGCAGAGCGTCGGCTTCGGGGGAATCGGCACCGCCGTGGGCCTGTCCGAGGACCTGCAGAAAGGGCTCATCGAGCGGTTCCGTGCCCTTCCCATGGCCCGGTCGGCGGTGCTCGCCGGCAGGACCACGGCCGACCTCGTGCGCAACGTGTTCGTGCTCCTGCTCATGACCGGGGTGGGGGCGTTGGTGGGGTTCAACTTCCCCAACGGCGCCCTTGGCTTCATCGCGGCGTGCGCGTTGGTGCTGCTCTTCGCCTACGCGTTGCTGTGGGGCTTCGCCGTCATCGGGCTCGTGGCGTCCAACAGCGAGACGGCTCAGGTCATGGCGTTCCCGATCCTCTTCCCGCTGATCTTCGCCTCACCGGCGTTCGTGCAGGTCAGCCAGATGCCGGGCTGGCTCCGGGGGTTCGCCAACAACCAGCCCATCGGCGTGGTGATCACCGCCGAGCGCGCCCTCATGCTCGGTTCGCGACACGTCCCGGGGAGCGCAACGGGGCACGTCGTGGTAGCTCTGGCGTGGTCCGTCGGGCTGCTCGTGGTGTTCGCCCCTCTGGCGGTGTGGCGCTATCGCCGCAGCACCTGAGCTGAGCGACACACCCAGGGGACCGGCCTTCGCGCCTGCTCAACCCGGTGCCGAGGTCAGGACCGGCGGCCCTGTCGACGGGGTCGTGCCGTTGCCCACCCCCAACGAGGCGTAGGTGACGGCATCGTGCGGAGCGCTCAGGGTGAGACGCTCTCCCCATCGGCTGAAGGTCATGGAGAGTGTGCTGGCGACCTTGTCGATCTTGCCCTTCTCGGTGTACTCCACGGGAAGATGGGGACGCGACGTGGTGATGTAGAGGTTCGCCGTGCCCTTGGCCCGTTGCAACTGTCCGTTCACGACCTCGTTCTTCATCGGCCCGGTGATCCCGAGCACGCGGTACCCGGCTCTTCTCGAGGTTCCCGTCTCCTGGCGAGGTGCGAAGGAGATGTTGGCATCCAGCGCCGAACGGGTCGTCACCGCCACGTACACGGATTGGTACGGGGCATCACCGGGGGAGAGTGAGATCCATTGTCCGGCGTGGCTCGAGGCGATCGAGACGGGGAGGCCCAGCTGCTCCACCATCTGCCTCTCGTTGCCCTGGAAGTAACAGGCCGCCCCGGCCACGATCACGGTGAAGGTGTCAGAGCCGATCGTGATGACCTGCCGACCCGAAAAGACCCCGGCATCGCCGACCGTGGTCTGGGTCTGACCCTGGGACGTGAATCGCGACACGTAGTGGAACGAGCCGCCGTCGATCGTCGACTTCAACGCCGCGCGCACGAGGCGTTGCGCGGCGGGGGAAGCCGTTGTCGTCGTCGTGGAGCCCGAGGTGACGATGAGGAACACCCCCGCGCCCACGAGGAGGACGACGGCCAGGCCCACCGCCACCGCGATGCGTTTGGTCCGTCGTTGCCGTCGCTGCTCGTCGCTGAGGGTGGGCTCCGACGGCCCCGTGACCCCGCCGGGCGGCCCGGGAGGGGGGAAGCCCGGATGCGCAGGTGGCCCCCACGACGGGGGTGGGGCGCCGGGGGGAGGTCCGTAGCCGGGGATCGGTGGGTACCCCGGTGCTCCCGGGTACCCCTGGTCAGAGGGGTAGGGCGGCGGGTAGCCGGGGGGCGGGGCCTCCACCGGGGGCGACGCGTCGTCACCAGGAGCCCCGTTGGTGTCTTGCGGCACCGGGTCAGACTACGCCGCGCCTGCCCGGTCTCCCGGGCAGGGTGAGGGGTCAACCGGCCGGGGCTCGGGCGACCGGGGCTCGGGCGACGACCAGGCGCGACGAGGCCTGCACGCGCAGGACGCCGTCGTGCTCGAAGGGTCGCAACAGCTCGGTGGCCCGGGACAGGAACTGGATGCGCGTCTGTTGACTGCAGTCGCGCCACGCCCGGGACAGCGGGGGAAGAGACGGGTAGACCCGGACCCACTGGGCGACACCGGGCAGCGCGGCGAGCATCCGGACGGTGCGGCACGACACGTCGGTGAACCCCGCCCCCTGCACGAGGGCGCGCAGATCCTCGACCCGGTGGTACGCGAACGCGTCGAGAAGCACCTCGACGACACCGGACTGATCGAGGCCGGCCTTGACGATGGCGTCGAGCTCGGCGGCGAAGGCCGGGTTCTCCTCGATCGGCCCCCACGTCATGATGCCCAGACGCCCCCCGGGAGCCAGCACGCGACGCATGTCAGCGAGGACCGCTTCGGGGTCGTTGAAGCGGTGCAACGCGTGCTGACAGACCACCACGTCGAATGTCTCGTCCCCGAAGGGGAGTTGCAGACCTTCCCAGTTGTGCCATTCGACGATGCTCGTCACATCGATGCGCCGAGCCGCTTCGATCGCGGCGGGCGAGGGGTCGATACCGACGACCTTGCCGATGGGGCCGACCACGTGCGCGGCCATCCGGGCGAAGATACCGGTGCTGCACGCCACGTCGAGCACCCGGGCACCGCGGACGACGACGAGAGAGTCGAGGGACCTCTCCGCAAAGCGTCGGCCGAAGATGGGGTCGAAGTGCTGCGCGTAGATCGAAGTCGAGTCGTCGTCAGAGGGACCTGGACGCAAGAGGGGACGCATTGCAAGCGCGCCGGATCGCGACGCCGAGTGTCGGGGTTCGTTCGGGCGTGGCGGCAAGGCAGATACGTCGATGGTCGCATCCCCCTCGGGCCCGCCGGCGTTCACATGGCGGCCGGTCACCACAAAACACGACGCTACCGGGCAATTCATGAAGATTGGTGGACCGCAGCGGGCGCGATCGCTGGAGCGTCAACGACAGATCGTCGTCATTGCTCAGATGCGAGTGCGAGTGCAGCACGAAGATGGTCGGTGAGCGCCTCGAGTCGAGCGTGCGCGTTGGCCCCACTCGTCGACGGCATGACATACACGGGTCGATCGCCGATCCGTTCTGACTGGGGGCCTGCGATGGCGTGTCGATCGACCGCCACCCGCCAGCCCGTCAGGCCGACGAAGCACACCGCGGCCGGCTCGAGCCAACGCACCAAGCGGTCGACACGTGCCATCCCCGCCCGGTACTCCTCGGGTTCCAGGCTTGTCGCGTTCGCCGTCGCCCGCTTGACCAGATCCGTCATGCCCACACCGTGGACGCGCTGCGCGTGGGACGGGTCGCGGTCGCGTGTCACGAGACCGGCGTCGCACGCGGCGGGCCAGAACCGGTTGCCGGGTCGGGCGTAGCCCACCCCGACATCGGCGGAGTAGATGCTCGGGTTGAGTCCGACGACGAGCAGCCGCATCCGGGGCCCGACCATGTCGGGCAACGTGCGGGCTCGTACCGCCCCGGCGCGCGCGAAGTCACCCTCGACGTCGATGGTTCCCACGTCGAAGCCCGCACCGACGAGCACATCACGCAACCTCTCGGGCGTCCACGCCGCGAAGAACCGACTCCCGAGACGATCCGCGGCCAGCGCGTCACCCTCGTAGTCGCCGGCCAGGACCTGGATCTCCACCGGAGCACCCACGACGAGGGTGCGGTGCAGGTCCGCCAGTGCAGCGGGAAGCCGGACACTGGGCACATGGAGATAACTCATGTGTGCCCACCCGCCGTGCAACGTGTGGGGCCCGAACGGAAGAGCCTCGAGGTCCCCCTGGACGAGCAAGGCACCGGGGGCCGCGCTCGCACAACCGTCGAGCATCGACCGGGCGGCATCGAGCCCGATCACCGGAACCCCGAGATCCGTCACGTAGCGCCCGGCGCCACAACCCAGGTCGATGCGCAACGCGCCCGGCGGGATTCGGCGAGCGAACGCTTGTGCATGGGACCGCTGGAGGGGCGGGTGATGGGCCACCCACTCGCCGCCTCGCTTCTCGTAGATGTCGACCGTGGCCCGATCCATGGGCCTATTCGGCCAGGCCCACCGGCGACCCGTCGACGATCTGGTCGAGGTACTCCGACAGCCCGAAGCCGACCCGCCCGTCGTCGAGGGTCCACCGTGTGAGGCCTTCGGAGATGCGGGTGACGAGCTCGGTTCCCTCGGGGTCGGTGCGGCGGTTGCGCAGCGGGATGAGCCCGATCACCGATCCCCGCACGACCCAGGTCCGGTGGTCGGTGACGAGCTCGGCCTCGATGTCCCGGTGGTACTGGGCGTCACCCTCCCAGGTGGAGCGGATGCGGAAGTCACGACATACGTGCATGGTGTCGCCGTCCCAGACGAAGCCACCGCGAGTGCCAGGGCCGTCGCGTCGCGCGATGCGCGACCCCATGAAACCGAAGTCTTCTCCGACGTTGCCCGTGAGCCACCGGTAGTACCACGGTGCCTGCCAGTAACGCGGCCCCCAACTGTGGTCGCGCAAACCGAACCCGTGCAGTTCCCAACGGTCGACCCCGACCTGCACCGTGCCGGTCGCTCGGCCCAGCTGTTCGTAGTGGCCGCGCGCGAATTCCTCGCCCGGCCGTTCGAGGGGTTGATCGGGCTCACCCCCGAACATGGCAGAACATCCCCTGTAGGCGAGGTCCACCGCGCACTCGGTGTGGGGGTTCGCCATGAACGCCTGGCGCGGGTCGGCCATCTGCAACGGATCGTCGAGCAGGACGGCGGTGCCCTCGTAGGAGACCCGGAGCTCGACGAACGGCTCCACCACCTCGAATCGCATCCCCGCCGCGTCGAAGGCGTCGTTGGTCGTGACATGGGGACGCCGGAACATGAAGGCCACGCGGCCGTCGGGGAGGTAGAGACACATGGTCATCTCGCCGCTGCCCTCGTTCGCCCTGTTGCCCAGCCGGAAGAACCCACCCAGGTTGGAGTCGGGGTCATAGGCGTTGAAGTACATGGACTCGTTGAAGTTGGGCTCGGGGCCCAACTCGTGCATGTACTCGTCTTCGGGATCGAGGCGGACGCCGATGGGGCCCACCCTAGCGGCGCCGTGTCGGAGCGGTCGTTAGTGTCCGCTCGTGGACGCGACCGATCTCGCCGGGCCACTGGCCTCCATCGTGAGTGGCGCGCTCGGGAAGCCGGTGGACATCGAGGGCGTGACCCGACTGCCCGGGGGTGCTTCTCGAGAGACGTGGAGCTTCTCTGTTCGCGACGCCGACGACACGGTGACGAGGCTCGTCTTGCGCCGCGATCCGCCCGGGGCCCCGGTGTCGGGACTGCGGCTCGAGGCCGCTCTTCTGCAAGCGGCCGCGCGCGCCGATGTGCCCGTGCCTCGAGTCGTGGCTGCGGGCGACGAGTCCGCCGGTCTCGACGCCACCTTCATGATCATGGAGTTCGTCGAGGGGGAGACCATCCCGCGCCGCATCCTGCGCGACGAGCACCTGGCCCAGGTGCGTCCCCTCCTCGCCGAGCAATGCGGCCGGGCGCTGGCGGCGATCCATCGCATCCCTCCGGTGGAGATCCCCGGCCTCACCGGCGGCGACCCCGTGGAACAGCTGCGCGGCCTGCTCGACCGACTGGGGCAACCGCATCCCGCCTTCGAGCTCGGCCTCCGGTGGTTGGCCGAGACCCGTCCACCGCGTTCTGCGGAGACGGTGGTCCACGGTGACTTCCGAAATGGCAACCTGATCGTCGGAGCCGAAGGTATCCGGGCCGTCTTGGACTGGGAGCTCGCGCATCGGGGAGACCCCCTCGAGGACCTCGGCTGGTTGTGCGTCAAGGCATGGCGATTCGGTTCGACGTTGCCGGTGGGTGGATTCGGCACCGTCGAACAGCTGGTGCGCGCCTACGAAGGTGCCGGAGGGAGGAGCGTCGATACCGACGCCCTGCATTGGTGGCAGACACTGGGGACCTTGCGGTGGGGGATCATCTGCATCGTGCAAGCCCTGACCCACACCACCGGGGCTGTCCGGTCGGTCGAGCTCGCCGCCATCGGCCGACGCGTGTGCGAGGTCGAATGGGACCTTCTGGAGCTTCTTCCGTGAGCGGCGGCGGGCTGCCCGAGCCACCGTCGGGCATCACCGAGAGCCAGGACGCCCACGGTCAGGGCGCACACAACGGGCCGCCCCG
>JADGOL010000165.1 GCA_017882995.1 Acidimicrobiales bacterium
CGTCCACGGCCGGGCTGCGGAGCTCGGCTCTCCGGAGGGGCTCGTGGCGGGAGATCTCGCCGAGCTCATCGGCCGATGGCTGTCGGGCATTCGCCGATGAACCGGTCCGATGTCCGCCGCGAGGCCGGCGCGACGCCGGCGCATGTGGGGTCTCGTCCGGTGTGGGCCGAGATCGACCTCGGTGCCGTCCGCCACAACGCCTCGCTGCTGGGCCGGGTCGCCGCGCCCGGTGCGCTGTGTGCGGTGGTCAAGGCAGACGGGTACGGGCACGGGGCCATCGCCGTGGCCCGAGCCGCTTTGGAGGGCGGTGCCTCCTGGTTGGCCGTGGCGACTCCCGAAGAGGGCGTGCAACTGCTTGACGCCGGCATCGCGGCCCCCGTGCTGGTCCTGTCCGAGCCGCCTCCCGAGGCCATGGTCGACGTCGTGGGACGCGGGCTCACGCTGACCCTCTACTCGCAGCGCGCCATCCACGCGGCCGGCCTCGCCTCGACGCGCGCCGGGGTGGTCACCGATGTCCACGTGAAAGTCGACACAGGCATGCACCGCGTCGGCGCCGCCGCCGCTGAGCTCCTCGAGGTCGTCCAAGCCGTGGTGGCGGAGCCTTCTCTTCGATTCGCTGCTCTGTGGACGCACTTCCCGGTGGCCGATGGCGTCGAGGACGAGGACCGGTCCTTCACCGAGGCGCAGATCCGAAGTCTCGGCGAGGCCCGCGACCTCCTGGCGCGCGCCGGGCATGCGCCACCCATGCTCCACGCCGCCAATTCGGCGGGAGCCCTCGCCTACCCGGCGGCCCGCCTCGACATGGCGCGGTGCGGGATCGCTCTGTACGGGGTCCCTCCCTTCCCCGTGGTCGACCCTGTCGTGGCGCGGGTGATGGATGGCACCGGTGCTCGGGCCCTGCGTCCGGTGCTGTCGCTACGGGCCAAGGTGACCCTGGTGCGCCGTCTCGACGCCCACGAGCGACCGTCGTACGGCCGCCTCTACGGCCTGGAGGCTCCTTCGACGGTCGCCACTGTCCCTCTCGGGTACGCGGACGGCGTGCCCCGGCGCTACTTCACCCTGGGCGGTACCGTCCTCGTGGGTGGGCGGCGCCGCCCCCTGGCCGGGATGGTGACGATGGACCAGATCGTGGTGGACTGCGGTCCCGGTGACGACGTCGCGGTGGGTGACGACGTGGTGCTCATCGGCGAACAAGGGTCCGAGTCGCTCACCGCACCGCAGTGGGCGGAGGTGCTCGGCACCATCTCGCACGAAGTGTTCTGCGGCATCGGCCCCCGTGTGCCGCGCGTGGTCGTCGACCGGGAGGGTCAGGGATGAGCGACAAGCGACCTCTGTACAGGAGCCGGCTCGTGCGCGGTGTGGCCGCGGGGACGGGCGCGGCGCTGGCCGCGGGGTGGGCGGCGCAGCACCGCCTGGTGGCACGCACGCACTCCACCGCCGATGACATCGCGGCGGAGGGTCTCACCATTCCCGACGACTGCACCGAGCGCGTCGTCGACGTGGACGACGGAGGCCGCATCCACGTCTACGAGCGCGGCCAGGGACCGCCGGTCGTGTTGTTGCACGGGTTCATGTTGAGCGGGGCACTGTGGGCACATCAACTGCGCGATCTGGCGCTGCACCACCGGGTCATCGCCCCGGATCTCCGTGGCCACGGTTCGTCGGTGGCGGGACGATCGGGCTTCTCCATGGCGGGCGATCCCGGTCTGGTCGACGAGTTGCGAGCCGATGTCCGCACGTCCGTTGCCCAAGAAGGCGCTCCGGCCGTGCGCCGCATGGCCAGAGACATCCGCACCGTGCTCGACGCGCTCGACGTCGAGCACGCGCTGGTGGTCGGACACTCGATGGGTGGCATGGTGACCCTGCAACTCGCGCACGACACGCCCGCCGACGAGCTGCATCGCCGCGTGGCGGGCCTGGCCCTCGTGTCCACCACCGGAGGCCCCTTCGCCAAGGTGCCCGGGTTCGGGGGCATGGCCCGCCTGGCCGGGCCGGCGTCGGCGCGCGCTCTGGACCTGGCCGACCGGTGGGGCGTGCGCACGTTGGCGTCCCAGGACCTGCGCTGGTGGCTCACCCGAGTCGGATTCGGGGCCGAGGCGCCCCCGGCGCAGGTCCGATTCGTCGAGGGGCTCCACCTGGCGACGTCGTCGTCCACCGTGGCCGAGCTCATTCCCGCCCTGGCGCTCTTCGACTTGTCGAAATGGCTGGGGTCGATCGACCTCCCCGCGCTCGTCGTCGTGGGTTCCAACGATCGCCTCACCCCTCCTCGCCACGCTCAGCGCACCGCGGCGGCACTGCCCCGCTCCGAGCTCGTCGAGCTCCCCCGATGTGGGCACATGCCCATGATCGAGCGCCGCCGTGAGTTCACGCGCCTCGTCGAGGAGTTCGCGGCCAAGATCGGCTGACTCCGCCGGCGGCCCGAGTGCCCGGCGGCGGTACCATGCGGCCGGTGGGCACCTTGGCCGAGCTCCAGACCGAGGCCCTGGCCTGCACGCGCTGCGCGCTGGCATCGGGCCGGACCCAGGTCGTGTTCGGCGTCGGGGACCCCGCGGCCTCGCTCATGTTCGTCGGCGAGGGCCCCGGACGCGAGGAGGACCTTGCCGGGGAGCCCTTCGTCGGCCGGTCGGGCAAGCTGCTCGACAAGCTGCTCCACCAGGAGATCGGTCTGGACCGGAGCCAGTGCTACATCGCCAACGTCGTGAAGTGCCGACCTCCGGGGAACCGTGACCCTCTTCCCGACGAGATCGCTTCGTGCCGCCCCTATCTCGAAGCCCAGATCGAGATGATCGCTCCTCGCGTCGTGGTCACGCTCGGGAACTTCGCCACTCGCCTGCTGCTCGACACGAGCGAGGGTATTCGTCGGCTGCGGGGACGGGCCTATCCCTTCCACGGTGGCCAGCTCGTCCCGACGTATCACCCCGCCGCCGGGTTGCGCGGCGGGGCCGAGGTCGTGGCGGAGATGCGCGCCGACTTCGTCCGGGCCAAGTTGCTCCTGGCCGGCGATCGACCGTGAGCCCGGCCGCCGGGGACCCCGACCCGGTGCGGCTCCGGACCGAATCGGCCGACGACACCCGGGCTCTGGGTGCTGCGCTCGCGAAGAGCCTGCGACCGGGTGATGTCGTGCTCCTCGCCGGCGACCTGGGGGCGGGGAAGACCACCCTGGCCCAGGGGATCGGGACCGGCCTCGGCGTGTCCGATCACGTGACGAGCCCGACTTTCACGCTCGTACGCTCCTACCCGTGTCCGACGCCACCGGTGTCGGTCGACGGGCACCTGCGCCCGAGCTCCGCCGCGGTCCGGACCTTCCTGCACGCGGATCTGTATCGCCTCGAGCACCTGGGCGAGGTCGTCGATCTCGCCATCGCCGAGTTGGTCGAGGACGACGCGGTGGCCGTCGTGGAGTGGGGAGACGTAGCCGAGCCCGTGCTCGGTGCCGATGCGATCACGATCCGTCTCACCGAGGGACACCGAGACGACGAGCGGTGTGTGACCGTCAGCGTCACCGGGTCCTCGGATCCTCGGCGAGACGAGATCCGCCGTCTGCTCTCGGCTTGGTCGGCGCCATGATCGTGCTCGCCGTCGAGTCGTCGACCGAGCTGGCGGGGGTCGCGCTGGCGGACGAGGCCGGCGTGCTTGCCACCGCGACCGTGTCGCGGGGCCGGCATCACGCCGAGTCGATCGCGCCCGCCATCGAGTTCGTCTGTCGTCGCGCCGGGGTCGCACTGTCCGGCATCGACGCCGTGGGGGTGGACGTCGGACCCGGGCTCTTCACAGGTCTGCGGGTCGGCGTGGGCACCGCCAAGGCGCTGGCGTTCGCGCTGGAGCGGCCCCTCGTCACGTGCAGCAGCCTCGAGGTCCTGGCCCATGCGCTGTCCACGTCGGGCACCGCCCCGGGCACGCTCGTCGTCCCCGTGGTCGACGCCCGGCGCGGCGAGGTCTTCGTGGGAACTCTCCGCACGACAGAGGACGGCGTGTCGTGGGAGCAATCCGAGCGGCGCCGATCCCCCGAGGCGCTCGCCGAAGAGCTAAGTGCTCTTCACGAGCCGATGGTGGTGGCGGGCAACGGCGCCCGCCGGTATCGAGCGGTCCTGGGCACCGTGCCCGGTGCGGTGTTCGGGGGCGAGGCGCTCGACTTCCCTCCGCCGGGGGTGCTTGCCACCGTGGTGGTGGCCAAGGCGATGGCGGGCGAGAGCACCGATGTGGACGCCGTGCTTCCGCACTACCTGCGCGACGCCGAGACCAGGATCAACTGGGAGAAGCGGGCGCCACGCATCGGTGTGGAGGGCTGAGATGGCACCGGCGTGGGACGACGAGGGCCCGACCCTTCCCGACGACATCCCTGACGCGGACGCAGGGGGCGTGGCCGGCGCGGTCCGAATCGTGCCGTTGCGCCGCCGACACCTGCGTACCGTGGTCCAGATCGAAGAAGCCAACTACCCGCGCCCGTGGACCTCCACGGTCTTTCTGTCCGAGCTCGCGCAACGCCGGTCGCGGCGCTACACAGTGGCCACTATCGGTCCGCTCATCGTCGGCTTCAGCGGGTTGATGATCGTGAGCGAAGACGGTCACATCACCACCCTCACGGTGGACCCGGCGTGGCATCGACGCGGCATCGGGACCGTCTTGCTCCTCGACCAGGCGCGCGCCGCCCCCGCGCTCGGAGTCCGCCATCTGACGCTCGAGGTCAGGGCGTCGAACGCGCCGGCGCAATTGTTGTACCAGCGTTTTGGTTTCGCTCCCGTCGGGGTTCGTCGCAACTACTACCCCGAGACAGGTGAGGACGCCATCGTGATGTGGGCGCGCGACATCGACACCGCCGACTACGCCCGGCGCCTGGCGGACATCGACGCCCTACTCGGATCGGGCTCATGACCGACACCGACGCGCTCGTGCTCGGCATCGAGACCTCGTGCGACGACACCGCCGCGGCGGTGGTGCATGGTGGGAACGAGGTGTTGTCGTCGGTGGTGTCGAGCCAGGAGGACCTCCACGCCATGTACGGCGGGGTGGTCCCCGAGATCGCGGGGCGCGCCCATCTCGAGCTCCTCACACCGGTGATCGGCGAGGCACTCGGCCGGGCCGGGGTGGCGGGCAGAGATCTTTGCGCCGTGGCGGCCACCATCGGCCCCGGCCTGATCGGCTCGCTGCTCGTCGGGGTGAGCGAGGCCAAAGCGCTCGCCCTGGCCTGGGAGCTTCCCTTCGTCGGGGTCAATCACCTCGAGGGGCACCTGTTCGCGGCGTTGCTCGATCATCCCGGCATCGAGTGGCCCGTGGCGGTGCTCCTGGTCTCGGGAGGCCACACCCTGCTCGTGTCGATGGAGGGCCCGGGCCGCTACCGGCTGCTCGGCCAGACCCTCGACGACGCCGCGGGGGAGGCCTTCGACAAGGTGGCTCGATTCCTCGGCCTCGGGTACCCCGGCGGGCCCGCCATCGAGCGGACCGCGGCGTCGGGCGACCCGACGGCTTTCGCGTTTCCCCGGGCCCTGGTGGGCGACGGGCTCGACTTTTCCTTCAGCGGGCTCAAGACCGCCGTCGTCCATGCCGTGCGGGCCCGCCCCGACGCCTCGGATCAGGACGTGGCGGCGTCGTTCCAGC
>JADGOL010000166.1 GCA_017882995.1 Acidimicrobiales bacterium
CCCTTCAGATTCTCGCCGTTTCGGCCGACAATTTGACGGTGGCGAGAACCGAGCAGCACGATGCTCGTGCGCTTGTTTCGTTGAACCGCTCTCACAAGATTGCATCGCACGGGTTGTCACGGACACGACGATTCCGAGCCCGCGAGGTCTTGGCCTCTCTCTTGGTTCTCGCCGTCGTCGCTGTCACCTCGCTCGGCGCGTTCGTCGCCGTCGTCGCCATCCCGACTCAATCGGCCGCGGCCGCCGGGGCGACCCACTCCTATGCCGGAGGAGGAGTCGTCGCTTTCGGCGACGCCGCCACTTACGGCACGCTCACCACCACGCTGTCGTCGGCGATCACGGACATGGCGGCGACGCCCGACGGCAAGGGGTACTGGCTCGTGGGCGCGGACGGTGGCGTGTTCGCCTTTGGCGACGCCGGCTTCTACGGGTCGCTCGGCGCGATCAGGCTCAACGGGCCCATCGTGGCCATCACCCCGACCGCCGACGGCAAGGGGTACTGGCTCGCCGCGCTCGACGGCGGCGTGTTCACCTTCGGCGATGCAGCCTTCGACGGGTCGATGGGAGCCACCACGCTCACCCGACCCATCGTGGGCATGGCCGCCACCCCCGACGGCAACGGGTACTGGCTCGTGGCGGGCGACGGCGGGGTCTTCGCCTTCGGCGACGCCGTCTTCTACGGGTCGCTCGGGGCCACGCACCTCGTGGCCGGGGTCACCGGCATGGGCAGCACCAAGGACGGCAAGGGCTACTGGATGGTGGCGGGCGACGGCGGGGTCTTCGCCTTCGGCGACGCCGTCTTCTACGGGTCGCTCGGCATGAAGCCACCTCCCGATTCGATCGCGGGCATGGCCACCACCCCCGACCGCGCCGGGTACTGGATGGTGGGGAACGACGGCAGCGTCTATCCGTTCGGCGACGCCCAGGGCTTCGGGTCCAGCTCGACGACCAAGCCCGTTGCCCCCGTCGCCGCCATCACGCCGACATCGGACGGCCAGGGGTACTGGTTGTTGGAGCCCGACGACTGGTCCTATTCGTTCTCGACCCCGTCGCCCTACGCGCTCACTGTCTCCGCGGCGATCACCGCGCTGGCCACCAGCCAGGTCGGTCCCGACCCCGACACCGGCCTGGGCCCGTACTGCAACCCCTACGGGCCCTGTGAGCAATGGTGCGCGCTCTTCGTCACGTGGGTATGGGAGCACGCGGGTATTTCCATCCCCTCGATCCCGTTCACCGGCAACATCTATGCGTGGGCGGCCGGGCACGGCCGGATCCTCCCCTACGACGTCCTGCCCGCGCCCGGTGATGCCGTGCTCTATGGCACCGGGCCCGGGAGCACCGCCACCTCGGTCCATACCGGGCTCGTCGTCGAGGCGTGGCCCGACGGCTCGGTGCTCACCGTCGAGGGCGACGCCGGCCCCGCACCCTCGGGGCAGCTCGCCACGATCATCAACGGGCCCTTCCTCATCAGGGACTCCAAGTCCTACAACGGCGTTCCCGTCTACGCCGTCGCCCAGCCGGGGCCCTGAGCACGCCGCGGTGTCGGCGGGGGGACGGGCACCTAGGCTCCTCGCCATGGCAACGTCCGCAGACGACGCGGGGATCGTGCCGCATCTGAGTGACACGATGGCCGCTGGCAGTGGCGCGGCGGCTTCCACCTCGGCGTCGGTGAAGGATCTTCGGGGCGCAGCCGTTGTTCCTGGTATCGCCCTCCCCGACCTTCCCGGCACCCCGGTCCTGCCCGTCACCGCGCCCGAGACGACGCACGACGGCGCGGCGCGTCTGGCCCGGACCTTCGACGCAGTGGTGGCCAACGTGCGCAGCGCGTACGTGGGGCGCGACGCCACCGTGCGCCTGGCCCTGTGCTGTCTCATGGCCGAGGGCCACCTCCTGGTGGAAGACCACCCCGGGGTGGGAAAGACCACACTGGCCAAGGCACTGGCACGGTCTCTGGGCCTCACCTTCGGACGGGTGCAGTTCACCGCCGACCTTCTCCCCGCCGATGTCACCGGTGCCATGGTCTTCGACCGCGACAGCGGGCAGATCTCGTTCCGGCCCGGGCCGGTGTTCACCAACATCCTTCTCGCCGACGAGCTCAACCGAGCCTCGCCCAAAGCACAGTCGGCGCTGTTGGAGTCGATGGAGGAGCATCAGGTCAGCGCGGACGGGATCAGCCACCCCCTCCCCAAGCCGTTCATGGTGATCGCCACCCAGAACCCCTACGACGCGGCCGGGACGTTCCCTCTGCCCCACAGCCAACGCGACCGGTTCCTGCTCCGGCTCAGCCTCGGGTATCCCGATCGGGCCGCCGAGGACGAGTTGCTGGCCGGCACGCTCACGCGGCCCTTGCCCGATTCCCTGTCGGGCGTCGGGGGGGCGGAGTTCCTGCACAGCTTCGCCGGGGCCGTTCTGCGCAGCCACGTCGCGCCCGAGGTGCGCGGCTACGTCCTCGACCTCGTGGGCGAGACGCGATCGCACCCCGACCTCACCGTGGGTGCCTCGCCGCGGGCCGCGCTGGCCGTGCTGCGCGCCGCAGGGGCAGTGGCGGTGTCCACCGGACGCGACTACGTGACGCCCGACGACGTGAAGCTCGTGGCCGAGCCCGCCCTCGGGCATCGCGTCGTGGTGCATCCCGCCGCCGAGCTGGCCGGCGTCACGGCGTCGTCGACGATCGAGGAGATCATGTCGCGCATCGTCGTCCCCGTCGGCGGCGCCCGGTAGGGCCGGTGCCGGCAGGCCCGAGCCGCCGCCGCGGCACCTGAGCCGGGCCGTGCTGTCGACGCGGGGAGCGGTGCTGGGCTTCGGGGCTTTGTGTTCAGCCGTCGCCGGCCTCGTCTACGGCGTCGAGGAGTTCGTGTTCGTCGCCATCGTGGTCGCCGTCCTGGTCGCCTTGGGCGCGGTGTCGGTGTGGTGGCGCCAGACCGTGGCCCGTCGGGCGCTGCACCTGGTGGTGAAGGTCCCCGTCGCCGAGGTCACCGCCGGGCAGTCCGCTCTCGTCGAGTTGACCGTGACCAACGGCGGGCGCCGTCGACTTCCCCCCGTGGTCGTCGAGGATCCTTCCGGACACTGGTCGGTGTCGCACCCGGGCCTGGGCCCGAGCTCGGTGGCCGGGGCGCGTCGGGGCGGTACCGCTGACGCGCCGGTCACCCGCGGCTTCACCGCCCTCGGCGATCGGTCGGGACCGCGCCCCGATCGCCGGGCGCGAGCCGGGCACCGACGGTCGGTGTCGGGGTCACGAGGGCTCCCCGACCTCGGTCCCGGTGACGCGGTCACGTTCTCGATCCCGGTGCCCACTAACGACCGCGGCCTGCTCACGCTGTCGGAGCTCGGCGTGTGGTGCGAGGACCCGTTCGGCCTCCTGGCCCGGAGGGTAACGACCGCTCCCCCCGCCCACGTGGTCGTCTACCCGGTGCCCGCCGGGATCACGCACCAGGGACGGCCCACCCCTGCGCACGCCGGGGGGCGCGAACGGTCGTCGACATCGGGGGCGACCAACGGGCTGTCGGGTGACGAGCTCAGCGGGCTGCGCCCCTATCAGCCCGGCGACCGCCTCACCCGCCTGCACTGGCCATCGCTGGCGCGCTCGGGCGAACTGGTCGTGCGCGAGTTCCTCGAGCCCCGAGCGGGGTCACTGGCGCTGTTGGTGGACCTGCGCCCCTCGGCACACAGCGGTGACTCGATCGAGAGGACGATCTCGCGTGCCGCGGGGTTCGGGATCGCCGCGCTCGAGCGGGGCCTCTCCGTCGAGCTGTGCACGAGCACCGGCGACCGGATGGTGATCACCCCCGACGCGGCGGGGCGTCAGGCCATGCTGCGCGCCCTCGCCCTGCTCGGTGCCGCCAGCGCGCCCCCCGCCGTGGTGCGCCGTTGGGGGAGCCGGCCCACCGGCGGTGCGGTGTGGGCGACCGGGAGCGTGCTCGGCGACGACGTCGTGCTCGTCACCACCGCGGCAGGTGCTGCGGAGCGCACCCTGCCCGATTCGATCGGCCGCCAGGCCGAGACGGTCCTCGTGCCATGACGACACACCGTGTCTCGGCAACAGACCGTGCCTCGGCAGCAGGGCGCCCCCCGGGCCTCGCTCCGGACTTCTGGCTCCTGGCGGTGTCGTTGGCGGCGGGGCTGGGCACGGCGCGCCTCACCCAGGCGCCGGGCGCGGCGCATGTCGTCGGCCCCATCACCGCCACCGTCGTGGCCGGACACCTCGGGGCGTCGGTGGCGCGGCGGTTGCGCGTCTCAGGGGGGGTCGTCATCGGCGCCGGGGTGCTGGCCGTGGCCCTCGCCACGGTCTGGGGCCAGCTCTTCTCCGCCACGCGCCAGGGCCTTCCCACCGCCACGACGTGGCGGGTGCTGGTCTCGAAGTTCGACGCCGCGGGGGCCGTCATCCGGTCCCACCCCACGCCGGTGCCGGTCACCCCCGGGGTCGTGTTGTGCATCGCCACCGGAGCCGGGCTCGTGGCCGTGATGGCCCGTGCCCTGTGGGCCCGACAAGAAGCGCGCCGGGCGGGGGCGATGGTGGCGTTGGTGCCGAGCTTCGGGCTGTTCTGTTACACGGCGCTGTTGAGCTCGCAGGTCGACCGGCTCACCGGTGTGGTCACCTACGTCGTGTTCTCACTCTTCTTCGTGATCGCCGCCGACCGAGCCACACGGGTCGGCGTGGCGTCGCGGCGGGTGGCGTCGGGCTTCGTGGCCGCGCTCCCCGCCGTGGTGGGCGTGGCGTTGGCCGTCGTCGTCCCCTTGGCTGTCAGCCCGGCCCTGGCCACACTCAAGGTGGACGCGCTGCCGTTCCCCCCACCCCGCGGGGGAGACAAGGGCCTGGGCTTCGCCACCGGGAACGCCACGACCGGGGGTGGGGGGACCGGCGGTGTCACCAGCCCGAGCCTGGGGGTCTCGGGGGTGCGCGCCATCGACCTCGTCGACAACCTGAAGGCGGTCCTGGTCAACCGGACCACCGAGGTCATGTTCAACGCCCAGTCACCGCTGCCGACCTATTGGCAGGTGGCGGTGCTCACCGACTTCGACGGAACGGCCTGGATCCCCGACCCGACCACCGAGGCCGCCGCGCAGAGCTTCGCCCTCTCCCCCCAGAGCAATGAGGTGGCCGGCCTCCCCGCGTTGCCCGAGCCCACCGCCACCAGGACGTTTCGAGCCCAGATCACCATCGGCGACCTCGAGAGCACGCTGTTGCCGCTGCCCCCCACGGCGTACTCGGTCGACACCTACGCCGACCTGGTGCCGGGGTTCGGGGCGGTGCAGCCGGTGGAGGCCGCCCCGGGCCTGACCTACAGCGCCCTGGCCCGGGTGCCGGTGAACCCGGGCCAGCCGGCCAAGGCGCCGACAAAGGCGACCGATGCCGTCCCCGCCACCGAGCTGGCGCCCTACCTGCAATTGGCCACCGAGCCCGCCGAGGTCGTGGCCCTCGCCCACCAGGTCGTGGCCTCGGCCAAGGGGCCCGCCGCCGAGGCCGCCGCCTTGGCCCGGTTCTTCGACAGCGGTCGGTTCCACTACACGCTGTCGCCCCCGGCCGCGTCGGGACCCGACGCGCTGGAGTCGTTCCTGTTCAGCACGAAGGCCGGGTTCTGTCAGCAGTTCGCCGCCGCCTACGGCGTCCTGGCCCGGATCGACGGCCTGCCCACCCGGATCGCGGTCGGGTTCACGACCGGCGACTCGCCGAGCCGACAGCACTACCGCATCACCGGGGCCGACGCCCATGTCTGGCCCGAGGTCTATCTCGGCCCGACCACGGGATGGACCTCGTACGAACCCACCCCCGCGTCGTCGGGCGAGGCCACGGGCGTGGGCGTGAACTCGGGCTCGAAGTCGGGCGCGCAGAACCCCGGGGCCCGGTCCACGGCCACGACCGCCTCCACGGTGGCGACGATCCGCCATCCCTTCTCGGCCAACGTGACGGTCCCCTCGACGCGGCCCGAGTCGGTCCGGGCCAAGGCGGCGACCACCGTCACGCCCGAAGGGTCGTCGAGCAACGGGCTCGAGGGGGCGGGCATCGTGGCGGGGGTGGTGGCCCTCGTGACCGTGGGGGGTCTCTGGGTGCGACGGCGGGTGCGCAACGGATGGGACCCCGTGGGAGTGAGGCGCGACCGACGTCGTCGACGGCGCCGTCGCCCCGCCCCCGACCCCGGCGCCGAGGTGATCGCCCAGTGGCGTGACGCCGTCTCGGTCCTCGAGCGGGCCCGGCTCGGGCGTCGGCCCGCCGAGACCCTGCACGAGCACGCGGCGCGCCTGCAGTCGTTGGCCGGCGCCAAGTGGTTGACGCCCTACCGGCCCGTGACCGACGACCCGACCGAGGTCACCATCGAGGCCGGCATCGACGCCTACGCGGCGTTGGCCGAGCTGGCCGCCCGGGCCAGCTACGGGTCGGGTCGCTGCACCGCCGCCGACGCCGCCGACGCCGAGCAGCTGGGCGGGGTCGTCCGGGCCGGCCTGGCCGTCGGCGCGGGCCGACGGGGCGTGCTCGTAGGGTCCTGAGGCCGCGTCCCGGGACGGGCGTGGGACCGACCGCGGCGCGAGGATGACACCGGAGCATTCACGACATCGGAGGGGCACGACGTGACGATCCCGCAGGCGCTCGGGGTGGACGACATCGAGCTGTCGAACATGGAGTTCTGGGAGGAGCCGTGGTCGGTGCGCGAGGCGGCTTTCGCCACGCTGCGGGCGCAGCGGCCCATCGCCTTCTTCGAGGATCCCGAGATCGAGGTCGAGACCATCGTCCCCATCCCACCGGGTCGGGGCTATCACGCCATCACGCGCTACGCCGATGTCGTCGAGATCAGCCGTCACCCCGAGCTGTACTGCTCGGGCCAGTCGGGCACCACCATCCTCGACATGCCGCCCGAGCTCCTCGAATTCTTCGGCTCGATGATCAACATGGACGACCCGCGCCACGCCCGGTTGCGCCGGATCGTCTCGGCCGCCTTCAACCCGCGCATGGTGCGCGCCGTCGAGGACAACATCGAAGAGGTGGCCGACGACCTCATCGCCACGGTACGGGACAAAGGTGAGTGCGACTTCGTCACCGAGGTGGCGGCGCGCCTGCCGCTCAAGATCATCTGCGACATGATGGGCGTGCCCGAGAGCGACTACGACAGGGTCTTCAACTGCTCGAACATCATCCTCTCGTTCGGAGACACCGAATACGTCCCCGAGGGTGAGGACCCCGTGCTCGCCTTCATGAACGCCGGCAACGACCTGGCCGAGCTCATGCGGGGCCTGGCCGCGCACCGCGTCGAGCATCCCACCGACGACCTCACCTCGGCGCTCGTGAATGCGAATGTGGACGGCGAGTCGCTCACCGACGCCGAGCTGGCCTCGTTCTTCATCTTGCTGGTGGTGGCCGGCAACGAGACCACTCGCAACGCCATCAGCCACGGCCTGTGGGCCTTCACCGAGCACCCCGATCAGCGAGACACATGGGCGGCGGACTTCGACACCGTGGCCCCCACCGCCGTCGACGAGATCGTCCGCTGGGCCTCCCCGGTCATCTTCATGCGTCGGACCACCACCGCGGAGACGACGTTGTCCGGACACAGGTTCGCGCAGGGCGACAAGGTCATCTTGTTCTACAACTCGGCCAACCGCGACGAGGACGTCTTCGAGGACCCCCAGCGGTTCGACGTGCTGCGCCACCCCAATCCCCACGTCGGGTTCGGCGCCCCGGGGCCGCACTTCTGTCTCGGCGCCCATCTGGCCCGGCGCGAGATCACGGTCATGTACCGCGAGCTCTTCCGCCACCTCCCCACCATCCGCGCCACGGCCGAGCCCGACCGCCTCCGGTCGAACTTCATCAACGGCATCAAGCACCTTCCCTGCGCCTATTGAGCATGGGGGCCTCGCCCCGGCCGGACACGGGGGGCGGGGGGTGCCCTCACCCGGCGTGAGCCGGAGAGCACCGGTACGCTCGCCCCGATGAGAGACGAGACGAGCGACGCGCCGGCGCCGGGACAGATGGGCCACGGGGTCAACCAGCGGGCCCAGATCAAGATGACGCCCGAGGAGATCGACGGATTTCTGGCCGAGAGGCGACCGGTGTCGCTGTGCTCGATCAACCACGACGGATCGATCCACGCCGTGGCCATGTGGTACGGGTTCCTCGACGGGATGCTCGCCTTCGAGACCAAGGCCAAATCGCAAAAGGCACAGAACCTGCGACGCAGTCCGCGCATGACGTGCATGGCCGAGGACGGCGACTACTACGAGGAGCTGCGCGGTGTCGAGCTCGTCGGCACCGCCGAGTTCATCGACGACCCCGACCGCATGTTCGAGTTGGGCATCAACCTCTTCGAGCGGTACTACGGGACCTACACCGAGGAGCTCCGTCCCTTCGTCGAGACCATGCTCAACAAGCGCGTCGTCATCGCCCTGCACGTCGAGCGCACCGTGTCGTGGGACCACCGCAAGCTCGGGCTGCCCTCGACCCGTCCGGGCTGAGCCCGCACCCCGTCACCGGGGCCCGGACACCTCGTCCCCCGCTCGCTGGAACACGTTTCACTTGGGCCCGGCCCTGGGCTAGGGTCGGCGCCGATGATCCTGGACCGCTTCCGGCTCACCGACCGCGCCGCCATCGTCACCGGGGCGGGACGGGGCATCGGCGCCGCCGTGGCCCTCGCCCTAGCCGAGGCCGGCGCCGACGTCGTGATCACGGCGCGCACCGAGGAGCAGCTGCGCACCGTGGCCGCGCAGATCGAGGCCGCCGGTCGCCGCGCCGTGGTGGTGCCCGCCGATCTCAACGACCTCGACGTGATGGTCGGGCTCGTCGAGGCGGCCACCGAGGCCTTCGGACGACTCGACATCGTGGTGAACAACGTCGGTGGCACCATGCCGGGCGCCTTTCTCGACACCTCGCCGCGCGCCATGGAGGCGGCCTTCCACTTCAACGTGTCCACCGCCCACGCCCTGACCCAAGCGGCCGTGCCCGCCATGCTGGACGGGGGCTCGGGGGCCGTCGTCAACATCTCGTCGATGATGGGACGCAGCCAGGGCCGGGGCTTCGTCGCCTACGGCACCGCCAAGGCCGCGCTCGCCCACTTCACGCGGCTCGCCGCGCTGGACCTCGCACCGCGCATCCGCGTGAACGCCATCGCGGTGGGATCGGTGGCGACCTCGGCACTCGAGATCGTCCTCACCAACGACGAGCTACGCCCCTCCATGGAGAAGGCCACGCCGTTGCAGCGCATCGGCGACCCCGAGGACATCGCCGCCGCCATCGTCTACCTGTGCTCCCCCGCCGGTGGCTACGTGACCGGCAAGGTCCTCGAGGTCGACGGCGGGCTCGACCACCCCAACCTCGAGCTCGGGCTCCCGGACCTGTGACAGAACCCGGGGAGCGCACCTACCGGGTCGTGTTGTGGGGGACCGGGAACGTGGGCCGCCATGCGCTGGCCGGCATCGACGCCCGCCCCGACCTCGAGCTCGTGGGGGTGTGGGTGTCGAACCCCGACAAGGTGGGCCGCGACGCCGGCGACCTCGCCGGCCTGGGCCGGTCCCTCGGGGTGGCCGCCACCGACGACGTCGACGCCGTGCTCGCGCTCGCTCCCGACTGCGTCGTGCACACCGCCATGGCGGACCACCGCCTGCCCGAGGCGCTCGCCGATCTCGAGAAGATCCTGCGCTCGGGGACCAATGTGGTCTCGAGCGGGCCGGTGTTCCTCCAGTATCCCGAGGGCGTGGTGCCCGCAGAGATGACCGACCCCTTGCGCGACGCCGCGCTCGGCGCGGGCGTGTCGCTGTGGGTGAACGGCATCGACCCCGGCTTCGCCAACGACTGGCTGCCCCTGGTGATCACCGGCATCAGCGAGCGCATCGAAGAGGTGCGCTGCCTCGAGATCCTCAACTACGCCACCTACGACCAGCCCATGGTGATGTTCGACATCATGGGATTCGGCCGGCCCCTCGACGACGTCCCCATGCTGCTGCTGCCGGGCGTGCTCACCATGGCGTGGGGAAGCGTGGTTCGCCAGATCGCGGCCGGTCTCGACGTCGAGCTCGACGCCGTGGAAGAGCACTACGAGCGCCTCCCCGCGCCGCGCCAGATCGCCATCGCGTCGGGCACGGTGGAGAAGGGCACCGCGGCGGGGCTGCGCTTCGAGGTGCGCGGCATGCGGGCGGGGCGGGCGGTCGTCGTCCTCGAACACGTGACCCGGCTCGCCGATGACATCGGACCGGACTGGCCCCAGCCCGCGGGCCAGGGTGGATATCGCGTCGTGGTGCGGGGCGAGCCCAACTACACCGTCGACCTCCAGCTCATGGGGACCGACGGTGACCACAACACCGGCGGGCTCAAGGCCACGGCCATGCGCCTGGTGAACGCCGTGCCGGCAGTGATCGAGGCGACTCCGGGGCTGCTCACCGCCCTCGACCTCCCGTTGGTGACCGGACGGGGCCTCGTCGTCTGATCAGGTACTGACACGACCAGGGGGAAGCCGATCACATGCCCGTGCCGCTCGACGAGTATCCCGTGCATCAGGTGCCGCTCTCGATGCGCCACGTGGCGACGAGCGACCGCAACGCCTATGACCGCTGCTACTTCAACGCCCATGACCGCACCGGCGAGGTGTTCCTCGTCACCGGCATGGGCGTCTACCCGAACCTCGGGGTCATCGACGCCTATGCCACGGTGCGGCGCGGCGACGAGCAGTACACGGTGCGGACCTCTGACGCTCTTGGCGACGACCGCATGGACCAGCGCGTCGGGCCCTACCGGATCGAGGTGATCGAGCCCCTGGAGCGGGTGCGCGTGGTGTGCGAGGGCGCCGAGCACGGGTTGGCCTTCGACCTCACGTGGACCGGGTCGTTCCCGACGGTGGAGGAACCCGCCCATGTCATGCGCCAGGGCGGGCGCATCATCCTCGACGCCTCTCGGTTCGCCCAGGTGGGGACGTGGGCGGGGACCCTCGAGGTCGGTGGCGAGGAGCTCGTGGTGAGCGACGACCGCTGGGTGGGGACCCGCGACCGGTCGTGGGGCATCCGGCCCGTCGGGGAGCCCGAGCCACCCGGGCGTGCCGCCTCGGAGCCCGACGAGGGGTTCGGGTTCTGGTGGTTGTACGTGCCCCTGCGGTTCGAGGACTTCGCCGTGGTCGTGATCGCCCAGGAGGACGGCGACGGCAACCGCCTGCTCAACGAGGCGGTCCGGGTCTTCCCGACCGCATCGGGGCGCGGCGTCGAGCAGCTCGGTTGGCCCGAGGTCGAGATCCGCTATCGCCCCGGGACGCGCCACCCCGAGTCGGCCGTGCTCCACATGCGCACCCGAGGAGGAAGGCCATTGACCCTCGAGATCGACACGCTCGGGTTCGTCGGTCTCAACTGCGGCCCCGGCTACGGCGGCGACCCCGACTGGTCCCACGGGCAATGGCGTGGGCGGGGCTTCACCGAGGGCGTGGTCGTCGACATGCGCGACCCCGCCATCACCGGTCGGATCCCCTTCGGCGTCGTCGACCACGTGGCCCGGGCCAGCTGCGACGGGGCCGAGGGCTGGGGCATGTTCGAACACGGCACCTTCGGTCGCCACGAGCCCTCGGGATTCACCGGTTGGGAATCCGTCGCGCCTCCTTCGGTCGCCTCGTGACCGATCCAGCCGGCGGCACCACCGCCGCCGGGGGCGCGGTAGCCGATGCGACCCCACGACCGCGTACGTCGACGCGCGACCGCGACGAGCTGCACCGACGACTGGTGCGCTGGTTGGCGACCCAGGTGCGCGATCCCGAGGTCTCCGAGCTCGTCGTGCCCGAGTCCAACGGCATGTCGAGCGAGACGCTTCTGTTCGAGTGCACCTGGGGCGACCCCGACGGCTCGTCGGCTGGGGCGAGGGTGACCCAGGCCTGCGCGGCGCGTCTCATCCCCGACCCCGAAGCCGTCCCGGTCTTCCCCGTGTACGACCTCGAGCGCCAATTCAGGGTCCTGCGCCTGGTGGGCGAGCGCACCCGGGTCCCGGTGCCCCGCACGTTGTGGTTGGAGCTCGACCCCGAGGCGATCGGATCGCCGTTCTTCGTGATGGAGCGCGTGGACGGGGTGGTGCCGCCCGACATCATGCCGTACCCGTTCGGGTCGTGGCTCTCCGAGGCGCCGCGCGCCGATCAGGACCGGCTCCAGGACGCGTCGGTGCGCGTGCTCGCCGAGTTGCACGGCGCCGATGTCAGCGAGCAGGACATCGCCTTTCTCGAGCTCGACCGACCCGGGGACACCGCCCTGCGACGGCACCTGGCCGAGCAGCGCTCGTACTACGAGTGGGTCGTGGCCGACGGGGCGCGCTCGCCGCTCATCGAGCGCACCTTCGCCTGGCTCGAGGACCACTGGCCCGCGTCCGAAGGGGCACCGGTCATCAGCTGGGGCGACGCCCGCATCGGCAACATGATGTTCCGGGACTTCGAACCGGTGGCGGTCCTCGACTGGGAGATGGCGGCGGTCGGGCCGCGCGAGATCGACATCGGCTGGATGGTCTATCTCCATCGCTTCCTCGACGACATCGCCATCCAGGCCGGGCTGCCGGGTATGCCGCACTTCATGCGGCTCGACGACGTGGCCGAGGCCTACCGGCGTCACGCCGGCCACACCCCGGTCGACCTCGACTTCTTCACCATGTACGCGGCGCTCCGGCACGCCATCGTGATGAGCAGGGTGGCCCGCCGACAGGTGCTCTTCGGGGAGATCGCCATGCCCGATGACCCCGACGACATGATCATGCACCGCCCCACGCTCGAGCAGATGCTCGAGGGCACCTACTGGGACAAGCTGTGACCGCGTCCCGAACTGCGACGAGGCGGCGCCTGTCGTGACCAATCCGATCGGACCGCTCGTCCCTGCCGACGAGGGCCTGTGCCACCAGATCACCGACACCTTCGCGGTGGTGGCGACGAGCGACCTGTCGTGGACCGAGAAGATCTGCGCCATGGCCGCGGCCAAAGACGGCAGCCTGCAGCTCGGGTTCGGGCTCGGCAAGTACCCCAACCGCAATGTCATGGACGGGTACGCGGGGATCTCGCGAGGAGTCGAGCAACGCACCGTGCGGGCCAGTCGACGCCTCGACGCCGCGCCGGCGCGCACCATCGTCGGGCCCATCCGCTACGAGGTGGTCGAGCCCCTGCGGTCGGTGCGGTTCGTCCTCGAGGCCAACGACGAGCAACCCATCGCCTTCGACTGGCTCTTCGAAGCCCTCGTGCCACCGTCGGTCGAGGACCGCACCCACATGCGCCAGGGGTACCGGGTGGGGTCCGATCTCGTGCGCTACCACCAGATCGGGCTGGCATCGGGTTGGGTGGAAGTCCACGGCACGCGCCATGAGATCTCCCCCGACAATTGGGTCTCGACCCGGGACCATTCCTGGGGCGTGCGCTATGACGTCGGCCTGCCCCTGAAAGACCTCGAACCCCGTGACCCGTTGGCGGGGCTGTCGTTCCGGATGATCTGGAGCCCGATCGCCATGCAACGTCCCGACGGCAGCCGCTACGGGCTGTTCCTCCACTACCAGATCGTGAAGGGGACAGGCTTCACCTACAAACAGGTCGTCATGGGCGGAGTCGAGCACCCCGACGGGACCGTCGAGCGATTCGTCGACCTCGAACCGGAGCTGACCTTCGACCCCGCCAACCGCCGACTGCGAGGCGGACGTATCGAGGCTCGCACCGCCGACGGCGCGCTACGCACACTCGAGGTCGAGGCCGTGTCGGACACCGGATTCCATCTCGGTGCGGGGCTCTACTTCGGCCTCGACGGCCACCATCACGGTGAATGGCGCGGCGACCTGCACGTCGAGGGCGAGCACATCCCTGACTGCGCGGACCCCGTGGTGGCCAGGCGGTTGCACCAGATCCGCGACACGGTCGTGCACGTCGTCGACCCGGTCGGCGGCGGAGAGGGCTGGGGCAACTGCCAACCCATCATCACCGGCGGTGACGACGCGCTCGGCCTGTCGGCCGAGGACAGCTTCATGTAGGAGAGTCAGCGCACCAACGACATGACGCCGACCACGACGAACCCGCAACCGCCGAGGCCGAGCAGCCGCCGCCATGGATTGACACCGCGCAGCACCTCGTCGACCGCCCACGCCGCCAGGGCCGCCTCCGCCACGGCGTCGACGGCGGTGCGAACCACGCCGTGCGGGGAGAGCACCCAGCGCACCACCACGGTCACGAAGAAGGTCCACAAAGCGACGTTGGGGACCTGTGCGATGGTGATCCGACCGGTGCGGCGGTCGCGAAACATCCAATCGACCCACGAGCCCGCTCGGCCGGGCCGCTGTTCAGGCTCGAGATCGGACGGCACGTCGGAGGATCGTTCACCCACGTGAACCAGTGTGGCCGACGGCCACCCAGTGCGACGTTCGGTCCCGGTGGGCTCCGGAAGTAGGTCCAGGCCGATCCACGCCCTTCAGGGTCCCATCAGGGTCATACCCGATGTCGTGTCGCCCCGGGGCGCACCACACTGACGGTGTGGAGGCCACCACCTCCACAGATCGCCACATCCGGGCCGACGGACCCGCTGTCCCCGGTGCACGACCCCGGCTCCCGGTGCGGGAGACTGGCCTCGAAGATCCGCCGCTCAACCCCTCACGCCGCATGAAGGACGGGTATCCATGACGATCACCGACCACGCCTCGACCGCCGTCCCCCCCTCGTCGGAACCGCCGGCGGCGCGGGCGGTCGACCTGGTGAAGATC
>JADGOL010000167.1 GCA_017882995.1 Acidimicrobiales bacterium
CGGCCGGCAAGGACCCGACCGATGGATTCGGTAATGGTCGACATGGTCCACGCCCAGGCTACTGACGGGTGGATGCCGCCTGGTGGACATCCACCACCAGCTGTGACCGAGTGGCCGCGCCGTCAGACGCTCCGGCCGAGATGTCAGGACCCGGGGATCTCGCCGCCGTCCAGGAGCTCTTGGAACCGGGGGCCCTCCACGATGGGAATGCCCAGCTCCTCGGCCTTCCTGAGCTTGGCCGCACCGGGATCGGTGCCCAGGACGACCGCCCAGGTCCGGGCCGACACGCTCCCGGGCGACTTGCCCCCCCGGGCCAGGATGGCCTCCTCGGCCTCCTCCCGGGTGTAGCCCGGGACGGTCCCGGTGACCACGACCGAGCGGCCCTGGAGCGTCTGCGGGAGCTCGTCACCGAGCGCCCCGTCGCCACCACCGGCGTGACCGGCACCTCCGCCACCGGTGACCTCCTCCGCCCGAGCCGCCCCACCTGGCCCGGGCGCCGCCCGCCCGCCGGGCTCGACCAGGGCCACCCCGGCCCGTCGGAGCTTGTCGATGACGCGTCGGTTGGCGCCGGATGCCACGAACTCCACCACGCTGTCGGCGATGACGGGGCCGATCCCCTCCACCGCGGCGAGCTCGGCCAACTCGGCGACCATCAACGCGTCGAGCGACCCGTAGGCGCGCGCCAGGGCTCGGCTCCCGGTGGGCCCGAGGTGGCGGATCCCGAGCCCGACCAGGAGGCGGCTCAAGGGGCGGGCCTTCGAGGCCTCGATCGCACCCAACAGGTTGTCGACCGACAGGTCACCGAAGCGCTCGAGCGTGACCAGCGGCGCGGCACCGAGTGAGTAGATGTCGCTCGGATCCGACAACAGGCCGGCTTCGACGAGTTGGACGACACGCTTCTCACCCAACCCCTCGATGTCCAGCGCACCGCGAGAAGCGAAGTGCACGATCCGCTGCACGCGCTGGGCGGGGCAGTCGATGTTCGTGCAGAAGGTGTCGCTCTCGCCGGGAAGACGCACGAGCGGCCCACCGCAGCTCGGGCACTTCTCCGGGAAGTGCCAGGGTCGTGACCTCTTGGTCCTCTCCGACAACACCGGCCCGACCACCTCGGGGATGACGTCCCCCGCCTTGCGCACCACCACGGTGTCACCGGGACGGACGTCTTTGAGACGCACCTGGTCCTCGTTGTGCAAGGTGGAGAGCCCGACCGTCGACCCCCCCACGAACACCGGCTCGAGCACGGCGAAGGGCGTGGCCCGGCCGGTCCTGCCGATCGACACCATGATGCGCAGCAGCTTGGTGGTCCGCTCCTCGGGCGGGAACTTGAAGGCGATGGCCCAGCGCGGCGCGCGCGAGGTCGACCCCAACCGGCGCTGGAGCTCCAGGTCGTCGAGTTTGATCACCACCCCGTCGATCTCGTAGTCGAGGTCGTGACGGTGCTCTTCCCAGCGCCGGCAGAAGGCTTCGGCATCCGCGGTGCCGCGCACCACCGTCACGTGCGGGTCGACGGGGAGACCGCACTGGCGCAACAGCTCGAGCCCGTCGCTGTGACTGGCGATGACCGGACCACCGTCCATGGCGCCGAGCTGGTAGGACCAGAACGACAGCTCGCGCGAGGCGGTGATCCTCGAATCCTTCTGCCGCAACGAGCCCGCCGCGGAGTTCCGGGGGTTGGCGAAGGTCTTGAGCCCGGCATCGAGCTGGCGTTGGTTGAGTTGCTCGAACGACGACACCGGCATGTACACCTCGCCGCGCACCTCGACCACCGACGGGCGCGGCCCCCGCTTCTTGGGCCAACTGAGTCGGTCCGGCACCGCCGCAATGGTGGCCACATTGGCGGTCACGTCGTCGCCCGTGACCCCGTCTCCGCGGGTGCCGGCCTGGACAAGGCGGCCGTCCTCGTAGACCAGGGACATGGCCAACCCGTCGATCTTGAGCTCGCACACGAAGGCGGCATCGGCGGTCTCGGGCGCGATGCGCGCCATGCGATCGAACCAGGCGTGGAGCTCGTCGACGCCAAAGGCGTCGTCGAGGCTCATCATCGGCGACCGGTGCTCCACCGGTGAGAACAGCGCCGACGGCGCGCCCGCCACCCGACGGGTGGGCGAGTCGGCGCTCTCGAGCTCGGGATGGTCGTCCTCGAGCAGCCGCAACTCGCCGATCAGGGCGTCGTAGTCGGCGTCGGTGACCTCTGGAGAGTCGAGTTGGTAGTACCGCTCGTCGTGGTGGGCGATCAGCGCCCGAAGCTCCTCGACCCGTCGCGCCGCACCGCCGGCGTCGCTCGAAGCCTCGGGCATGCGCGGGAGCGTACCCGGGGGTTATGCCCGCGCGGACGTGGGTGCGGATGGGGGAGCGACCGCCGAGGGGCTCGACGACGCCATCGACGACGCCATCGCCACAGCCGCCCCCACCACCGCATCGGGGTCAGCCGCGTCGTAGAGGGCGACGGTCTGCCCCGGTGCCACGAGGGGTTGGGGCTCGTCGAACACGACGGCATCGCCCTCCCACGTACACGGTGCGGCGGCGCCGTGGGCGCTCGTCTGCGCATAGGCCCGATCGCGGCGCGACAGGGCGGGGCCGACCCAGGTGGCCCTGTCGACGGTGACACGGGCCCCGACGGCGTCGTCGGACGTGCCGACGGTGATCCGTCGCGCCGCGACATCGACGCTGAGGGCATACCGTCGGCGACCGTCGACGGCCACGCCGAGACCGCGCCGCTGGCCCACCGTGACGAGCTCGCCGGCAGGAACGGTGCCGACGACGGCGCCGCTCGAAGCGTCGACGAGCTCGGCGCCGTGGAGCTCCATGCGATCGGCGAGGAAGCTGCGCCGACCGCGCCCGGCATGGATGAAACACACGTCCTGGCTGTCGGGCTTGTCGGCCGTCCGAAGCCCGAGCGCGGCGGCCCGGGCCCGCACCTCGGCCTTGGTCATTTCTCCGACGGGCAACACCACCCGGGCCAGCTCGCCGGCGCTGAGCATCGACAGCACGTAGGACTGGTCCTTCTTCTTGTCGCTGCCCCGCCGCAGACTCAATCCGGCACCATGACTGCCGCCACCACCGTCACCGCCGTCACGCCCCATCCCGCCGTCACGACCCATCCCGCCGTCACCGCCGACGACGCGGGCGTGGTGCCCGGTGGCGAGGGCGTCGAAACCAAGGCGCGTGGCCCGCTCGAGGAGCAGGCCGAACTTGATGGACCGGTTGCACTCGATACAGGGATTGGGTGTCCGGCCCGCGGCGTGGTCCACCACGTACGGCGTGACCACCGACTCCTCGAAGGCGTCGGTGAAGTTGAAGACGTGGTGGTCGACACCGAGCTGTTCAGCGACCCGCCGGGCGTCGTCGACGTCGGCCACCGAGCAGCAACCGCTGTCGGTCGCTCCCCCCCAGAGCTTCAAGGTGGCGCCCACCACGTCGTGGCCGGCCTCGGTGAGGACGGCAGCCGCGACAGAGGAGTCCACCCCACCCGACATCGCCACCAGGACGCGCACCCTCAGGCCCGCAACCGCTCGACGACCTTGGGCATCACGTCGAGGACGTGGTCGATGTCGTGATCGGTGGTCGTGTACCCGAGCGAGAGGCGAATGGCGGACCTGGCCTCGGCCGGACTCCATCCCATGGCCAACAAGACGTGACTGGGCTCGATGCCACCACTGGCACAGGCCGCGCCCGCCGACGCGCAGACGCCCTCGTCGTCGAGGAGCATGAGGAGCTCCTCCTGGTCCACGCCGCCGACGCGGAGGTGACAGCTCGGGGCGATCTTCGCCCTCTCGACCATCAGGCCGTCACCCACTCCACCGACTCCGACGGGTCCAGCGCTCTCCCCCACATCCTCGATCGACGCCGTCAGGCCCTCGGCCAGGCGGTCGCGCATGGCGCCGACGCGCGTCACGGTGTCGATCCGGGCATCGGTGGCGACCCGCAGGGCGACCGCCATGCCCACCACGCCGGCAACGTCGTGGGTCCCCGGGCGTCGGCCGCGCTCCTGGGCCCCGCCGTGGAGCACCGGCGCCAGCCGCGGCCCGTTGCGCACGACGAGCGCGCCCACACCTTTGGGCCCCCCGAACTTGTGGGCGCTCACCGACACGAGGTCGGCCACGGCGGCGAGGCCGGCGACGTCCAGCCACCCCACCGCGGCGACCGCGTCGGTGTGGAGCAACGCCCTCGGTGCACGCGCCCGCACCAGGGCGGCGACGTCGGCCAGCGGCTGGACCGAGCCCACCTCGTTGTTGACGAGCATCACCGACACGATCCCGACGTCAGGGCCGAGGAGCTCGGCCAGCGCGTCGAGGTCGACGACTCCGGTCGGGTCCACCGCCACGGTGGTGCCGCCGATCGCCGCCGCCGCGTGCAGCACGGCATGGTGCTCGACCGCCGAGCACAGCACCCTCCCCGGTCCCGACCCCGGCGCGCCGAGGACGGCCAGATTGTCGGACTCGGTCCCCCCCGAGGTGAAGACGACCTCGCCGGGCTCGCACCCCAGGCACCGGGCCACCTCGTCGCGCGCCTCGTCGATCGCCACCCGGGCGCGACGCGCCACCGAGTGGGAGCCCGAAGGGTTGCCGAAGTGCTCGGTCAGATACGGGACCATGGCCGCCAACGACTCCGGGCGCATGGGCGTCGTCGCCGCGTGGTCGAGGTAGGCCTGCATCATCCAAGGCTACGTCGGCGCGCCGGCCCGGCCGATCAGGGCTTGCTCATCAGGGCTTGCCGATCATGATCACCGTGGCCGCGACGAAAAGGACCGCCAGCACCAACGCCGCGCCACTGACCTGACGACAGTCGCGAGCGAGGGGGCGGGCCCGCTCCGCGTCACCCCACCGCCCCGTGAGCTCGACCTGGATCCGGCGCTCCCCGGGCCACACCGCGACCTCGGCCAGCACGGCGGCCACCAGCCACACCACGAGGCCCACCACGACGAACCCGTCGCCGGACCGCCATGCCCCGTCGCTCGCGGCGACGAGGGCGAAGCCGAACACCGGCACCCCGTACAGCGCCCGACCCGCCCAATTGACCCCGGGCCGGAAATAGCGCCGGACCGCCTCCGCACCCGGAGCAGAGGGGCCCCGCCGGGCCCGGCCCGCCTGGACGCCGGTCACGACCATGGTCCCGAAGCCGATGACCGCGCACAGGACGTGGGCCATGAGCAAGATGGTGTAGACCGCGCCCGTCGGCACGGTGGGGGCGACCATCACGGGGGCCATCGTCGTCGCCGGACCCGACCCGGCGCCAGGAGGGCCGGACCGGACAACACGACTCCGGGCCAACAGCCAGGTGAACGGATTTTCGGCGGTGCCCTTCGGGCCGACAACACAACGAGCGGACATCAGACAAGTGATGGCCGTCGCCAGGTAGCGTATAGGTGGGCACGTGCGTACGGATGGTGACCAAGCACGAGATCTTGGAGGGCACGTTAAGTTACTGACAGGTCATTAGAGGCTGTCATCAGAGGCTGAAGGCATGGATCGGTGGACCAAGACGGCGAAGACAACACGCGGGTTGGTGGCAGGGCGATGAACCAACTCCGCCTCGACCCGCTCACCGGCCGGTGGGTGGTCGTGAGCACCGACCGTTCGCATCGTCCCTTCCACTTCGCCACGCCCGTCCCGGTCCAGGCCGACACCTCCCGGCCCTGCCCGTTCTGCCCCGGCAACGAGGAGTCCACTCCCCCCGCCCTCGAGACCTACGGCTCGAGCGGCCACTGGCTGGTGCGGGTGGTGCCGAACCTCTACCCCGCCTTCGAGGGCGACCACCCCTTCGTGGTGGAGAACCGGGGACCGGTGTTCACCCAGGCCACGGCGGGAGGGATCCACGAGGTTCTCGTGCTGTCGCCCGAACACGACAACGGCTGGGAGCACATCTCCGACGAGCAGGCGGTGCTCGTCATGGCGGCCATCAGGGACCGCATCGAGGAGCACTCGGCGGTGCCGGGCCTGCGCTACAGCCAGGCCATCGTCAACGCCGGACGTGAGGCGGGCGCCTCGATCGAGCACCCCCACGGCCAGCTGCTCGGGATGTCGTTCGTGCCCCGCGAGCTCGCCGAGGAGCAGGCCGGTTTCGCCCGGTTCGCGGGTCGGTGCCTGTTGTGCACCACCGTCGACGCCGAGGAGGACGCCGGGCACCGCGTCGTCTACGCCAACGAGCGCGTCCTCGTGGTGTGCCCGTTCTGGAGCGGCAACCCCTACGAGATGCTGATCATCCCGAGGACCCACGGGCCCCATCTCCACCGGGCCGCCCCCGCCGACCTGTCCGCGGTGGGTCGGTCGGTGCGCACCGTGCTCGGCTCGCTCGTCGAGCGACTCGGCGACGTGTCCTACAACATCGTCTTCCACTCCGCCCCGTATCGGGCGCCCGAGCCGTATCACTGGCACGTCCACGTGTGGCCGAAGCTCACCACCACGGCGGGTTTCGAGGCGGGCACGGGGGTCCTCATCAACATCGTGCCCCCCGAGCAGGCCACCGAAGAGCTCCGCGTCGCCGTTCCCGCCTAGCCCGGGCCCTCAGCCCAGGAACACACCCGCCACGGCGCGGTAGAGATCGAGGTCGACGGTCTTCGACTGGGCCACCGCGTCGGCGATGGGCACCCGAACGATCTCGCCGCACTGCAGCGCCACCATCATCCCGAAGGCCCCGTCGTGCACGGCCGCCACCGCGGCGACGCCGAAGCGCGTGGCGAGGACACGGTCGAAGGCCGACGGCGTTCCCCCCCGTTGGATGTGGCCGAGGATCGTGACACGGGCCTCGAACCCCGTCCGGCCCTCGAGCTCTTGGGCGAGCCAGGCCCCGATCCCGCCCAACCGGGCGTGGCCGAATTGGTCGAGGGGGGCTCCCGACGTGGCGAGCCGCGCCGACTCGGCGTCGGGACCGTCGACGGGGACCGCGCCCTCGGAGATGACGACGATGGACGAGAACTGGCCGCCGCGGTGGCGGCGTTGCAGTCGCTCGCACACCTCGTCGACGTCGAAGGGGACCTCGGGCACGAGGATCTCGGCCGCGCCTCCGGCGATCCCGGCGTGGGTGGCGATCCACCCCACGTGGCGGCCCATGACCTCGCACACGATGACCCGGTGATGCGACTCCGCCGTGGTCCGCAGCCGGTCGATGGCGTCGGTGGCGATCTGCACGGCGGTGTCGAACCCGAAGGTCACCTCGGTCCCCGACAGGTCGTTGTCGATGGTCTTGGGGACACCGACGGCACGGACGCCGTGGTCCCCGAGGCGATGTGCCACACCCAGGGTGTCCTCGCCGCCCACGGCCACCAGGGCATCGATGTGCTGTGCCGCCAGGTTGGCCCGGGCGCGTTCGGGGCCGCCCTCGATCGTGAAGGGGTTGGTGCGCGACGTCCCGAGAATGGTCCCGCCCAACGCCATGATGTCGCGGCACCGGGGGACGTCGAGAGACACGGACTCGTCCTCGAGCACGCCCTTCCACCCGTCGAGATACCCGATGACCTCGTCGCCGTGACGCAGCTCGGCGCTGAGCACGACGGCTCGGATCACCGCATTGAGACCGGGGCAGTCACCCCCACCGTTGAGGATCCCGATACGCATCGGAGCCGTCCTTTCAGTTCCCGCTCAGCCGGGCCTGGTGCACCGCGGCCCGGACGAGCTCGAACGACGCCGTGAGGATACGCAACGCCTCGCGCCCGGGGGGGACGAGGCCGCTGATGCCCGGCACGCCGAGATAGCCGGCCAAGAACGCCCGGCGGTTGCGCGCCACCCACGCGTCGGCCAGCTCGCTGAGACCGTCTCGTCCCGACGGGTCGCGTTCGTCGGCCGCGGTGGTGGCCACGTGCTCGAGGGACCACAGCATGTCGGCGACGTCCGCGAGCGGGGAGCGGTAGACGGGCCCCTCGTCGTCGGAGTCGATGACCGCGCCGGCCATCGACGTCGGTGAACCCCCGGTGGCGAAGTCGACGACGTACCAACCCTGATCGGTCCGACACGTCCGGCCCAGATGGAAGTCCCCGTGGGTGCGGATCGCCTGCGAGGAGACCTGCAGGGCGCGCAACTCGACGAGCAGCTCTTCGACGTCGGGGCGCTCGAGCACGTGCGTTGACAATGGACGCAGCGCGTCTTCGATCCCCACCGCCCAGCGACCCACGTCTCCGGGACGGCGACCGAAGGCCTTGTCCAGACCGAGGTGCATCCGCGCCGTCATGGTGCCCAACCGGTGCGCCTCGGCTCCGAAGTCGCCACCGGCGAGCTCGGGAGGGCCACCCGAGGCGTACAGGTCGCGCACCGAGGTGAGCGCCAGCGCGTACCCCGACGACGCGCCGGCCAGGTACTCCTGGGCGACGCCGAGGTCACGCCCGGACCGACGCCACACGGCCAGGGGAGCGGCCAGGTGGTTGAACCCCACCTCGTCGAGGGCGAGGAACAGCTCGAGGTCAGGGCGGGGCCCGTCGACGACCTCGTTGTAGACGGTGAAGGCGATCCGGTCCTCCATGGCCAGGGTGACCGAGCCCTTGTCGTCACGCAGATTGTGGACGAGCGACGGTTGGACCACTTCGCCCGACACGCGCTCGAGGAGCATCGCCGACACCGCCGCGTCGCGTGTGGCGTCGAACACCACGGCCGCGCCGTCGTCGTCGACGAGCGATCCGAGCACGGCATCGTCGCCGTCGGGGATGAACCAGGTGTCTTCTTCCGGAGCCCGCAGACCGAACGCGACGTGGACGAGCCGGCCGCCGAGCTCGGCCACCACGTCGACGATGCCGGGGCGACCCGGACAGAGCATCTCGGCCTCGAGCACCCGGACCGGCCCCGCGCCGCCTGCGCCGAGCTCGACGTCCCAACCGGGCCGGCGCGCCGCGTAGGTCGACACGAGATCGGCGAGCGCGGCGCGCGCCGAATCCGAGACGTCGACCACGCCGGTCTCCGCCGCGCTCACGTGAGGTTCCCGGCCCCGGGGGTGTCGGGTCCCGCGCCGGTCTCGGCGGTGAGCTCGAACCAGTAGAAGCCGTAAGGCCCCAGGGTGACGCTGTAGCTCCCGTTCCCCACGGGCGGGAACGGTATCCGTCCCAGGAGCTCGATGGGATTGCGGTTGGCCCATCGGACGAGGTCCAGCTCCGCAGGCTGGGCGAATCGGCTGAGGTTGTGGACGCACAGCACGGGATTGTCACCGGCATCATGGCGGCCGGCCCGGCGCCCGCGCCCGGTGCGACGCGGGCGCGCCGCGGCGTCGGGCTCGGGTTGGGGGCTGCGGACATAGGCGAGGATCGACGGGTTGGCGCACGGCACCAGGTCGAAGCTGCCCGTGCCGAACACGGGGAATTGCTTGCGGGTCTGGAGGATGTTGCGCAACCAGTGCAGATGCGAGCTGGGGTTGCGCCGATGGGCTTCGACGTTCACGGCCTCGAACCCGTAGACCGGGTCCATGAGCGGGGGGAGATAGAGCTGCGCGAAGTCGGCGCGGCTGAAACCGCCGTTTCGGTCGGGGCTCCACTGCATCGGCGTCCTCACCGAGTCCCGGTCACCGAGGTAGACGTTGTCGCCCATGAGGATCTCGTCGCCGTAGTAGATGACGGGGCTGCCCGGTAGTGAGAAGAGCACGGCGTGGAGCAGCTCGGCGAGACGGCGATCGCCGTCGAGCAGTGGGGCGAGACGGCGTCCGATCCCCATGTGCCGGCGCATGCGGGGGTCCTTCACGTACTCCGCCACCATGTAGTCGCGCTCCTCCTCGGTCACCTTCTCGAGGGTGAGCTCGTCGTGGTTGCGCAGGAAGATGGCCCACTGGCAATTGTCGGGGATCTCCGGGGTCTGGGCCAGGATCTCGGTGACGGGGAACCGCTGTTCACGGCGCACCGCCATGAACAGGCGCGGCATGAGCGGGAAGTGGAAGCACATGTGGCACTCGTCGCCGTTGCCGAAGTAGTCGACGAGATCGGAGGGCCACTGGTTGGCCTCGGCCAGGAGCACCCGGTTGGGATGCGCGGCGTCGACCTCTTTGCGAAGCTGGCGAAGAAGGGCGTGGGTCTCGGGAAGGTTCTCGCCGGTGGTCCCGTCGCGCTGGAAGAGATAGGGGACGGCATCGAGGCGAAAGCCGTCGAGACCGAGATCGAGCCAGAAGCGCACCACGCCGAACATGGCCTCGACCACGTCGGGGTTCTCGTAGTTGAGGTCGGGCTGATGCGAGTAGAAGCGGTGCCAGTAGTACTGCTGGCGGGTCTGGTCCCACGTCCAGTTCGAGGTCTCGACGTCCACGAAGACGACGCGCGCCTCGGGCCAACGGTGGTCGTCGTCGTTCCAGACATACCAGTCCGCCTTGGGATTGTCCCGCGACGACCGGGACTCGATGAACCACGGATGTTGATCGCTGGTGTGGTTCATCACGAGATCGGCGATCACCCTGATGCCGCGTCGATGGGCGTCGTCGAGGAATTCCACGAGGTCGTCGAGATATCCGAGGTCGGCGTGGACGGTGAAGAAGTCGCTGATGTCATACCCGCCGTCGCGCATGGGCGAGGGGTAGAAGGGCAACAGCCACAGGGCGTCGACACCGAGCCATTCGAGGTAGTCGAGCTTGGCCCGCAGCCCGGCCAGGTCGCCGATGCCGTCGTCGTTGGAGTCGAAGAACCCGCGCGTGAGGACCTCGTAGAACACCCCCCGGCGGTACCAGTCGGCTCCCCCCTTGGCCGGGAGGGCGGTGGGGCGGATCCCGGGGAGGCGCGCCCCACCGCTGCGGCGCGTCGACGTCGATGCTCCTGTCGAGCCGCGCGGGCGCGGTGACTTGGCGGGCCGAGACACCGTCACGACGCGACGCTCAGCGCCCGACGAACCGGGCCCGGCCCGGCCCGTGCTCGAGGAACGACGTCACACCCGCAGCAGCGTCCTCGGTGTGCGACACCGAGACGAACGCCGCCACCTCGAGCTCGAGAGCTTCCGCCAACGGCTCGTCGATGCCTGCGTCGATGACACCCTTGGCCGCCGCCAACGCCTCGAGGGGGCCCGCCGCGAATCCGGCCGCCAGTGCCAGCGCCTCGTCCAGAACCTTGTCGCGGGGCACCACCCGGTCCGCCAAGCCGATCCGCAACGCCTCGTCGGCTCCGACCTGGCGACCGGTGAAGATGATGTCCTTGGCCCGACTCGGTCCCACCAGGCGCGGCAGTCGCTGCGTGGCCCCGCCGCCGGGGACGATGCCGAGGAGGATCTCGGGTTGCCCGAGACGGGCGTCCTCCGAGACGACCCGCAGGTCACACGCCAGGGTCAGTTCCAACCCACCCCCGAGCGCGTACCCGGTGACGGCCGCGATCGTCACGCGCGGCAGCGCGGCCAGCGCCGTCGTCGCGCCGTGGAAGGCCGCCGCGATGCGCTCGGCGGCGTCGGGCTCGCGGAACTCACCGACATCGGCGCCCGCCGCGAAGATGCGCGGCCCACCCCACAAGACGACCGCACCCGGCGGGTCGTCGGCCAACTCGGCCACCACGTCGCGCAGACGCCCGAGGAACGCCACCGACAACGCATTCATCTTGGGCCGCTCGAGCGTCACGAGGGCCACGCCGTCGCTCCGTCGGTCCAGCGCCACCACGCCGGCCTCCGTAGCGGGCGACGCGGGACCCGAGGCGACCATGCGCGCACCGTACCCGACCCCGCCCTGGGCGTCGTGCCAACAGACCTCCCAGGCGCGACGCTCGCCCCTGGGGTGCTCCGGCGCAGCGGGGGGGCTCCTGTGACGACGACTCAGGGGGTGGAGAGCCGGTGTGGGGTCACATCGGTGAGTGGGACACGGGCCGGTGGTGCGGTCAGTGGCCGGTGGCGTCGGTGGTCCCGCCGTAGACGGCGCGGAGGAGTCGTTCGGCGGCGTCGTAGGGGTCGAGGCGGTGCTCGGCGACGGCCGTGGCCAGCCCGGCGAACTCGCCCTCGGTGCTCAGGCGGTCGACCTCGCTCTGGATCCGGGCCGCCAACACGATCCGGAACTCGCGCTCGAGGCGCGCCGCGCGCGTGGCTGCCAGGGCGCCGTGCTCGGCGAGATGCCGCTCGTGACGGGTCACCTCCTCCCACAGCGCGTCCACGCCGTCGCCGGTGGAGGCCGTGGTCTCGAGCACCGGAGGGCGCCAGTCACCGAGTGCGGTGAGGTCGAGCATCTGCTCGAGGTCGCGGCGCGTCTCCTTCGCCCCGGGCCGGTCGGCCTTGTTGATGACGAAGATGTCCGCGGTCTCGAGAAGCCCGGCCTTGTTGGCCTGGACGGCGTCTCCCCACTTGGGGTTGAGCACGACGATGGTGGTGTCGGTGGCCCCGGCCACCTCGACCTCGACCTGTCCGACGCCGACGGTCTCGACCAGCACGAGCGGAAAACCGGCCGCGGCGAGCACGCGGATCGCCTCCGGTACCGCCACCGCAAGCCCCCCGAGATGTCCCCGCGACGCCATCGATCGGATGAAGACGCCGGGATCGAGCGCGTGGTCCTGCATCCGGACCCGGTCGCCGAGGATGGCGCCGCCGGTGAACGGCGACGACGGGTCCACCGCCAACACCCCGAGCTGGGCCACCCCGGCGGCGCGCGCCGCGGCGATGAGGCGGTCGACGAGGGTCGACTTCCCTGCTCCGGGGGGCCCTGTGATCCCCACCGTCCGTGCTTCGCTCCCGCGGCGATAGGCCAGGGCGGCCGCCGCCCTGCTGGGGGCACCACCGCTCTCGACCTGGGTCAACAGGCGGGCGAGGGCCACCCGGTCGCCCTTGGTGGCCGCCTCGAGGAGCGCCACGGGGTCGGTCACCCGGTCTCGCCGGACCAGGGGTTTCGCACCGTCGCCGTCGCCGGCGCCGCCGCCGGCACCGTCGCCGGAGGAGCCGGGGGTCGGAGAGCCGGAGGGAGAAGAAAGGGCGGGGGTCATGACTGCGACGGAGCGTAGGCGGGTCTGGCGCGGATCGGGGTGGGTCGGGCGCGGTCAGGCGCGGGTCACGTCCGCGCCCAGCGAGCTGAGCGTGGCGGCGAGGTCCTCGTAGCCGCGGTCGATGTGCTGGGCGTCGGACACGACGGTCTCGCCTTCGGCCATCATGCCGGCGAGGACGAGCGCGGCGCCGGCACGGAGGTCAGGGGCGCGCACCGGAGCACCCGAGAGTCGCCGCACCCCGCGCACCACGGCGTGATGTCCCTCGGTCCGGATGTCCGCACCCATACGTCGCAGCTCGTCGACATAGCGGAAACGCCCGGAGAAGAGGTTCTCGGTGACGATCCCGACGCCGTCGGCGACGCTCAGCATCGTCACCAGGAACGGCTTGTAGTCGGTGGCCACCCCCGGGTACGGGAGGGTCGCCACGTCCACGCTGTGGAGTCGATCGCTCGATGTCGCCCGCATCCCCTCGGGGCCCTGGGTCACCGTCACCCCCAGATCGCCCATCTTGCGAAGGACCATGTCCATGTGGTCGGGACGGCCGTCCTCGATCACGATCTCTCCCCCCGCCATGGCCACCGCCGACAACAAGGTGGCGGCCACGACCCGGTCGGGGATGACGCGATGGGACCTCGGCGAGGGGTGGAGCTCGTCGACACCGTCGACCTCGATGTGTGATGTCCCCGCGCCACGGATCCGGGCCCCCATGTGCGTCAGGAAGTCGGCGAGGTCCGAGACCTCGGGCTCGCGTGCCGCGTTCTCGATGACCGTGGTCCCCTTGGCGAGGACCGCCGCCATGAGCACGTTGTCGGTGGCGGTGTGGCTCGGGTACTCGAACACGACGCGCTGGCCGACCAGACGACCCTCGGCACCTCCGGGCACCCGGCCCTCGATGTTGCCGTGCACCGTCTGGAACACCGCACCCAGTGTCGAGAGGCCGTGGAGGTGGATGTCGATGGGGCGGTTCCCGAAGTCGTCGCCGCCGGGAAGCGACACACTGGCTCGTCCGGTGCGCGCCAGCAACGGCCCGAGGACGACCACCGACGCCCGCATCTTCTCCACGAGCTCGTAGGGTGCCTCGGGGACAAGGGTCGTCGGGGTGTCGATGACCAGGTCTCCGGGCCCGCCGTCGGGCCCGTCGGGCCCACGATCGACCTGGGCGCCGATGGCTTGGAGGACCTCGGCCATGATCTCGACGTCCACGATGCGCGGCACGCCGGCGAGCACATGCCGGCCTGGCGCCAAGAGGCACGCCGCCATCAGCTTGAGAGCGGAGTTCTTGGCGCCGCCGGCCGACACCGTCCCGTGCAGAGGGCCGCCGGGGTGCACGACGAATCGATCCACCCTGCTCGCCTTGATCAGACGACCGGGTTCTCGGCCCAACGACCGAAGACCGACCCCAGGGCTCCGACGATCTCGCCCACCGTGGCGTAGGCCCGCACGGCGTCGAGGATGGCCGGCATGAGATTCACCTCGGCGACCGCGGCGTCCGCTGCCACCGCGGCCAGTGTGGCGTCGACCTCGGGTTGGCTGCGCCGCTGCTGGACCGCGGACAGGCGCTTGCGTTGGGCCTCGTCCACTTCGGGCCCGATGTGCAGCGTCGGGGGGGCGGGCTCTTCGCTCCCCTCGGTGAAGGCGTTCACCCCCACCACGACGCGCCGGCCGGTGGCCACCTTGCGCTGGAACGCATAGGCGGCATCGGCGATCTCGCCCTGGAACCAGTTGTTCTCGATCCCGTGGTAGACGCCCTCGAGCATCGAGCCCTCGCCCCACTGGTCGAGACGGGCGAAGATCGCCTCGGCCTGACGCTCGATCTCGTCGGTGAGCGACTCCACGAACCACGAGCCACCGAGGGGGTCCGACACGTTCGTCACGCCCGTCTCGTGCGCGATGACCTGCTGGGTGCGCAGCGCGATGCGGGCCGCCTTCTCGGTGGGAAGCGCCAGGACCTCGTCCATCGAATTGGTGTGCAGGCTCTGGGTCCCACCGAGCACGCCGGCCAGTGCCTCGATGGCGGTGCGGACGATGTTCACCTCGGGCTGCTGGGCCGTCAGCGAGACCCCTGCGGTCTGGGTGTGGAATCGGAGCTGCAGAGACCGCGCCGAGGTCGCCCCGTAGCGGTTGGCCATCCAGCGCGCCCAAATGCGGCGCGCGGCCCGGTATTTGGCGATCTCCTCGAAGAAGTCGAGATGGGCGTTGAAGAAGAAGCTCAGCCGCGGCGCGAACTCGTCGACGGTGAGACCGGCGGCCAGGACTGCTTCGACGTAGGCGAACCCGTTGGCAAGGGTGAAGGCGAGCTCCTGCGCGGCTGTGGCACCGGCTTCGCGGATGTGGTAGCCCGACACCGACACGGGATGGAACTTGGGCATCTCGGCCGCACAGAAGCGAACGACGTCGACGACGAGGCGCATCGAGGGGCGGGGAGGGAAGATGTACTCCTTCTGCGCCTGGTACTCCTTGAGGATGTCGTTCTGGAGTGTTCCGCCCAGGTCGCGTCGCGCCACGCCGGCCTTCTCGGCGGCACCCACGTACATCGCCATGAGGATGGGGGCGGGCGAGTTGATCGTCATCGACGTCGTCACCGAGCCCAGGTCGATGTCCGCGAAGAGGTCCTCGGCATCAGCCAACGTGTCGACGGCGACGCCGCAGCGCCCGACCTCACCCTCGGTGAGCGGGTCGTCGGAGTCGCGGCCCATGAGCGTGGGGAGGTCGAAGGCGACCGACAACCCCCCGCTCCCGGCCCGGAGGAGCTCGCGGAAGCGCACGTTCGTGTCCTCGGCGGTCCCGAACCCCGCGAACAGCCGCATGGTCCAGAGCTTCGAGCGGTACATCGACGCATACGGCCCCCGCGTGTAGGGGGGACGGCCGGGCCAGCCCAAGCGCTGCGCCACCTGGTCCTCGGGCCAATCAGAGGGGCCGTAGACCGGAGCGAGCCCGATGCCCGACATCGTCTCGAAATCGGTGTCCTGCAGCTCCGACGAGTCGTAGGCCTCCTGCCACCGCGCTCGGCCCTCGTCGAGGCCCTCGTGAGGCGGGGTGTCCATGGACTGCAGCCTAACGGTCCGCCCCCGGCATTCTCGGACGCAATCGGTCCCCACCCGGGCCCCAGGCAGGGCTTGCCGAGCTCGAAACCCGACCCACGACTCGAGACACCGGACCCAGGACCGGAGGACGAATCCCCCCGCAGTGGCTGCCGCCGCGTACTGGGCGCGTTATGGTCGGGACGTGGCGCCCAACCCCCGCGCACCGGATCGCAACCTCGCCATGGAGCTCGTCCGCGTCACGGAGGCGGCCGCGATGGCCGCGGGTCGATGGATGGGCCGCGGCGACAAAGAAGGGGCCGACGGTGCTGCGGTCCAAGCCATGCGCGTGGTCCTGCAGTCGGTGGCCATGGACGGCGTGGTGGTCATCGGCGAGGGTGAGAAGGACCATGCGCCCATGCTCTACAACGGGGAGCGGATCGGCGACGGCTCACCTCCTCCCACCGACATCGCCGTCGACCCCATCGACGGGACGAACCTCACGTCGCTCGGGCGCGGCGGGGCCCTGGCGGTGATCGCGGTCTCGGACCGCGGCACCATGTTCAACCCGGGCCCATGTGTCTACATGGAGAAGTTGGCGGTCGGTCCCAAGGCGGCCGGGTCGGTCGACGTGCGCCGCCCTCCGACCGAGAACCTCGAGGCCGTGGCCAAGGCTCTGGGCAAGTCCCTGCGCGACGTCACCGTCGTGATCTTGGACCGGCCCCGGCACCGCGAGCTCATCGAGGAGGTGCGCGCCAGCGGGGCCCGCATCAAGCTGATCTCCGACGGGGACGTGGCCGGCGCCATCTCGGTGGCATGGCCCGACTCCGGAGTCGACGTCCTGTACGGAATCGGTGGCACACCCGAAGGGGTGATCGCGGCGGCCGCCCTCAAGTGCATGGGCGGGGAGATCCAGGGACGCCTGTACGCCCGAGACGACGATGAACGACGGGCCGCCCTGGCCGCGGGATACGACCTCGACGCTCTGCTCAGCACCGACGACCTCGTGAAGGGCGACAACTGCTTCTTCGCCGCCACGGCTGTCACCGACGGCGAGCTCCTCCAGGGCGTTCGCTACAACGACTACGGGGTCACGACCCAGTCCCTCGTGATGCGTTCCCGATCGGGGACGGTGCGCTTCGTGAGCGCGCGTCACGCCCTGCACAAGCTGAGCGAGTACAGCCAGATCGAATTCGGCTGACCACCGGGGGGGCGACACTGACCACTCCCCCGGGCCGCTATCCCCTGCGCAACGCCGATCCCGAGGAAGGGGCACGACTCGGGACCCTCCAGTCGCTGCACGATGCCTCCACCATCAGGCAATTCGAGCGGCTCGGGGTGGCTCGGGGTTGGCACTGCATCGAGTTGGGGGCCGGAGCGGGGTCGATCGCCAGGTGGCTGTCGGACGCGGTGGGCGACAGCGGATCGGTGACCGCCGTCGACCGCGACACGAGCCTGCTCGGGGACCTCGCGGCGCGCCCCAACGTCACGGTCGTCGAGGGCGACCTGATGACGATGTCGTTCGGGTCGGCTTGCTTCGACCTCGCCCACTCGCGCTCGGTGCTCATGCATCTCGAGGATCCCGACACCGTGGTGGAGCATCTCGTGCCCGCGCTGCGGCCCGGCGCGGTGGTGCTCTTCGAAGAGACCGACGGCGAGCCCGCCCGGCGCGCCGCCACCGGCGCGGAGCTGCCGGAGCCGTTTCGCGCCGTCATGGTGCCATTGGCGATGCAGTGGACCTGGGCGAGCACGCTGGCGACGCGACTCGTCGCGCTCGGGTTCACCGACGTCCACGACGACGTGCGCGAGGACCTGCTCAGGGGGGCTACTCCGGCAGCGACGTTCTGGCGTCAGACCCTCGCCACCATCCGCCCCATCGTCACCGATGGGGCTCGGATGCAGTCGGTCGGTCGGCACGCCGTCGACGACAGCAGCTACGACGCCATGATCGAGCTGCTCATGAACCCCGCCTTCGCAGCGCCCTTTGCGGCTCGACACCGCGTGTCGGCGCGTCGGCCGTAGCCGGCGGTCAGGACCCTCGGGAGTCGATCACCCCGGCCACTTCGAGGCGGACCTCGGCGCGGCGTTGGGCCGCTTCGGCGTCCGAGAGGGCCCGGTCGGCCTCGGTCTCCCCGCCGGCGTCGCCGGTTCCCGCCCGCGTCCCGCCGAGCTCGGTGACCAACTGGGTGGCGGCGTCCAGCGCACGCCGAGCCCGTCCGACGTCGATCTCCTGCGCCCGCTCGGCGATGGGTGCCAGGACCGTGACGTGGTCGTGCTCGACCTGGACGAACCCACCGTGCACGGCGGCACGCTCCTCGGTGCCGTCTTCGAGCTGGAATCGGACGAGTCCCGGGACCAGAGCCCCGATCAGCGGGGTGTGGCCCGGCATGTAGGCGGAATCACCGACGTCGGTGCGGAGGAAGACGGTCTGCACCTCTTCCTCGAGCAGCACGCGCTCGGGAGTGACCAGGCTGGCCGCGAAGGTCGCCATCGGAGCCGTCCCTACTCGCTGCCGGATTCGAGCGTGCGGGCCTTCTCGAGAACCGACTCGACGCCGCCCACGTTCAGGAACGCCTGCTCGGGCACGTCGTCGAGATCACCGTTGAGCAGGACCTCGAACGACTCGACCGTCTCGGCGATCGGCACGGTCACGCCCTTGAGCCCGGTGAACACCTCACCGACGTTGAACGGCTGTGAGAGAAAGCGCTGGATCTTGCGGGCCCGGTTGACGATGAGCCGGTCCTCTTCGGACAGTTCGTCGAGGCCGAGGATGGCGATGATGTCCTGGAGCTCGCGGTAGCGCTGCAAGACCCCCTGGACCTTGCGCGCCACGTCGTAGTGCCGGTCGCCCACGATCTCGGGCGACAAGATGTTCGACGTCGAGGCCAACGGGTCGACGGCGGGATAGATCCCGAGCGAGGCGATCTGCCGGGACAGCTCGGTAGTCGCGTCGAGGTGGGTGAAGGTGGTGAACGGTGCGGGATCGGTGTAGTCGTCGGCGGGCACGTAGACGGCCTGGAGCGACGTGATGGAACGTCCCCGCGTGGAGGTGATCCGCTCCTGGAGCTCGCCCATCTCGTCGGCCAGCGTGGGCTGGTATCCCACCGCGGACGGCATGCGGCCGAGCAGGGTCGAGACCTCCGAGCCGGCCTGGACGAACCGGAAGATGTTGTCGATGAACAACAACACGTCTTGGTTCTTCACGTCCCGGAAGTACTCCGCCATCGTGAGCGCGGCCAGCCCCACCCGGAGCCGCACGCCGGGGGGCTCGTCCATCTGCCCGTAGACGAGAGCGGCCTTCTCGATGACGCCCGACTCCTGCATCTCGAGCCAGAGGTCGGTTCCTTCACGGGTGCGCTCGCCCACACCGGCGAACACCGACACACCACCGTGGTTGAGCGCGACCCGGTTGATCATCTCCTGGATGAGCACGGTCTTGCCGACGCCGGCCCCTCCGAACAGACCGATCTTCCCACCCTGGACATAGGGCTCGAGCAGGTCGATGACCTTGATGCCCGTCTCGAACATGAGTGCACGCGGCTCGAGCTGGTCGAATGCCGGAGAGTCGCGGTGGATCTCCCAGCGGTCCTCGGCGACCCCGATGTCGTCGGTGTCGAGCGATTCACCGAGCACGTTGAAGACGTGGCCCAGGGTGGCATCTCCCACCGGCACGGCCAGACCACGACCCAGGTTGCGCACGGGGGTGCCGCGGTGCAGGCCGTCGGTCGCCTTGAGGCACACGCAACGGACCCGGCCTTCTCCGATCTGCTGCGCGACCTCGGCCGTGACGGTGACCTTGGCGCCTTCGAGCTCGAGGTCCATCTCGACGGCCATGTTGATCTCGGGCAGGGCGTGGGGCGGGAATTCGACATCGACGACCGGCCCGGCGATGGCGACGACCCGCCCGTCGGGGCGGTGCCCGTTGTCGCTGGTGGCAGGCTCGGTGACTGTGGTTGTCATGATGTGCTGGCTTCCTATTCCTTCTTGGCGTCGGCGGCCTGGCGAAGTGCCTCGGCCCCGCCGACGATCTCCATGATCTCGGTGGTGATGGCGTCCTGACGGGCGCGGTTCATGTCGCGGGTGAGGGTCTTGGCCAGCTCGTCGGCGTTCTCGGTGGCCGCCGCCATGGCGCGTTGGCGGGCCGTGTGCTCGCTGGCGGCCGCCTCGAGCAGAGCACCGAACAGCGCCGCCTCGACATAGCGGGGCACGAGCTCCACGAGGAGGTCGGGGGACTCGGGCTCGAACTCGATATAGCCCTCGCGTCGGGTTGGTTCGTCATCGGTGTCCCGTTCTCCGGTGGGCTCGGGGAGCGGGAGCAGTTGCCGGGTCTCGACTACCTGGGTGCCGGCCGACAAGAACCGCGTCGAGACGATCAGGACCTGGTCGACTTCTTCGGCGAGGAACAGCGGTGTGATCACCTCTGACACCCGACGGGCGTCCTCGAAGGTGGGGCGGTCCGAGAACCCGGAGAACGACTGCTCCACCGACAGTCGACGGAACCGGAAGAACGACTGCGCCTTTCTCCCCACGGAGACGAGCTGATTGTCGACACCGTCGGCCTGGAACCCACGCACCGTGCGCTCGGCGAGGCGCAGCACGTTGGCGTTGTACGCGCCACACAGACCTCGATCTGCCACCACCGCCAGCACCAGGACGCGCTGGGGTGACTCGGGGACACCGAGCACCCTTCCCGCGGTGTGCCCGGCATCGGCGGCCGCCTCGGCGAGGATGTCAGCGATCCCCTTCAGGTAGGGGCGGAATCCGGTCAGGCGATTCTGGGCCCGGACGATCTGGGACGCCGCGATCAACTCGAAGGCGCGCGTGATCTTCTTGGTCGCCTGGACGGTGCGGATGCGCCGCCGAAGGACCTTCTCCTGACCACCGGCCACGGCTCAGTCACCCTCGATGGCGATGAAGGTGTCCTTGAACGCCTGCAACGCGCTCTTCAGCTCGGACTCTTCAGGGAGCGCCCCCGTCGTCCGGAGCTTCTCGAGGATCTCCGGATGGCTCGAGCGCATGAATTCGAGCAGCTCCGCCTCGAACCGACGGACCTCTGACACCGCCACGGTGTCGACCCAACCGTTGGATCCCGCGTAGATCACGATCACCTGCTCCTCGACAGGCATGGGCGCGTTCTGTGACTGCTTGAGCAGCTCGGTGAGGCGGTACCCCCGGTCCAGCTGGGCCTGGGAAACCTTGTCGAGCTCGGACCCGAAGGTGGCGAAGGCCTCGAGCTCCCGGAACTGGGCGAGGTCGATCTTGAGTGTCCCCGCCACGGCTCGCATCGCCTTGACCTGGGCGGCACCACCCACGCGCGAGACCGAGATACCCACGTTCATGGCCGGTCGAACCCCCGCGTAGAAGAGCTCGGATTCGAGGTAGATCTGCCCGTCGGTGATGGAGATCACGTTGGTGGGGATGTAGGCGGACACGTCGCCACCCTTGGTCTCGATGATCGGGAGCGCGGTCAGCGATCCGCCCCCCCGGGCGTCGGAGAGCTTGGCAGCCCGCTCGAGGAGCCGGCTGTGCAGGTAGAAGACGTCACCGGGGTAGGCCTCTCGTCCCGGGGGCCGGCGGAGCAGCAACGACATCTGACGGTACGCCTCGGCCTGCTTCGACAGGTCGTCGTAGACGATCAGCGCGTGCTCGCCGTTCTCCATCCAGTGCTGGCCCATGGCGCACCCTGCGTACGGGGCGATGTACTTGAACGGGGCCGGCTCCGACGCGGGCGCGCTGACGACGACGGTGTAGTCCATGGCGCCGTGCGCCTCGAGCGTCGCCACGGTCTGTGCCACCGACGAACCCTTCTGGCCGATGGCGACGTAGATGCACTTCACCCCCAGGCCCTTCTGGTTGAGGATGGTGTCGATGGCAACGGTGGTCTTGCCTGTCTTGCGGTCGCCGATGATCAGCTCGCGCTGACCACGGCCGATCGGGGTCATGGCGTCGATCGCCTTGATGCCGGTCTGCAGCGGCTCCTTCACGGGCTGCCGGGCCACGATGCCCGGCGCCTGGACCTCGAGCCGGCGCGTCTCGGTGGCGGGGATGGCGCCCTTGCCGTCGATGGGCTCGCCCAGGGGGTTGACGACCCGACCGAGCAGTCCGTCGCCGACGGGCACCGACAGGATGCGGCCGGTCGCTCTGACCAGCTGCTCCTCTTCGATGTGCGCGTCGCTCCCCAGGACCACCGCGCCCACGGTGTCCTCGTCGAGGTTCAGGGCGATCCCGAGGGTGCCGTCTTGGAACTCGAGCAGCTCGTTCACCGCCACCATGGGCAGCCCGCTGATTCGAGCGATGCCGTCACCGACTTCGGTGATCCGTCCCACCTGCTCGGCGGAGACCTCGGGTGTGTACTCGGAGACGTGTCGCTGCAACGCGGCCGCGATCTCGTCGGCGTTGATGGTCAGCTCTGCCATCAGGTCTGTGCTCCTCGGGTTGCCCCCTCAAGGCTGAGGAGGTTCTCTTCCACTTGGTCAAGACGGCGCTGGGCGCTGGCATCGACGAGCAGGTCGCCGATGTGGATCACCGCACCGCCGAGAATCTCGGGCGCGGCCAGGATCTGCAGCTCGACGGGTTGGCGGGTGAGGCGCTCGAGGGCCTCGCTCAGGGCCCGGTGCTCGTCGGCATCGATCGGGAGCCCGGTGTAGACCCTCGCCACCCGCCAGCCTCTGGCCCGCGCCGCCTGCTCGGCCAACCAGTCCAGAGAGGAGACGAGATCACGCACCCGCCCCTGGATGGTGGTGTGGACGAGCCGGAGCGTCGCCGGGCGCACCTTGTCTTCGAGCAGGTCACGCAGGATCTGCTCCCGGTTCTCGACGGGCAGCGTCGTGTCCGACAGGACGCTGCGCAGCGAAGGGCTCGACTCGATGACGCGAGCGAACCGGAACAGCTCGTCCTCGATCTCTTCGAGCTCAGAGGTCTCGGTGACTGACTCGAACACGGCCTCGGAGTACCCGGCCACGTAGTCGCGCCATGCGGTTCGACTCGCGATCGGCTCTTCGGCGCGTAGCTCGTCGGGATCCAAGTCGTGCATGTGGCGGGTCAGTTCGTACAGCTCGTGCAGCGTGGTGGGGAACTCCTCCACCCGCCCCGTGTCGACGGCCCGAAGCACGATCCTGAGCGCGAGCGGGTGCACCCGCGTGGTGAGCAGGTCCTCGAGCACAGCCCTGCGGGCGGTCGTCGACACGCCGAAGTCGGTGAGGACCACAGCGAGGTCGTTGGTCCGCGACACCAGGTGCGCGATCGCGTTGATGTCCTCGGCGATCTGCCCCCCGACCGCGTCCCTTGCCACGTCGGCCAGGAGTGCCGTCGTGTAGCCCCGAAGCGAATGGTGCACGCTCGACTTCCCTCCTCTTCCTCGTTCAGCCCGGTCCGGTCGGTTCTTCGTTCAACAATGCGGCCGACGGGGCGGCCGCCCCTCTGTCAGTTCGACGTCCCGTTCGACGACGTGCCCACCGACCCGCGCAACGCGGCGACCGCTTCGTCGATCAGGCCCCGATGGCTGGCCTCGTCGATCTCCCGACCGATGACCTGGCGGGCGACCGAGATCACGAGCGCCCCGACCTTCGAGCTCACCTCGTCCACGGCCCGCTGGCGCGCCCCGGCGATCTCGGCGTCTGCCCTGGCCACAAGGCGGTCGTACTCGAGACGTCCCCGCTCCTCGGCCTGAGCGTTGATCCGTTCGGCCGCCTTGTTCGCGCTGGCGACGATCTCGCGGGCCTGACGGCGGGCCTCGTCGAGCGTCTCCTGGCGCTGGTGGCTGGCCTCGGCGGCCTCGCTACGCGCCGTCTCGGCCGCTTCGAGGGCGGAGCCGATCTGTTCCTGACGTTCCTCGAGTGTCTTGTTGAGGACCGGGAGCACGTACTTGGCGAGGAAGCCCAGGACGATCAGGAAGGCGACGATCTCGACGATGAGCGTCGCGTTGGGTATCAGGAAATTGCTACTCGCCGTCATGTCCGTTCAACCTCGGTTCGTTTCGGTTCGGTTCTCGGTGGCCGGCATCACCGGGTGGACTGCCCGGTGCCGCGGCACGCGCCGCCTCTTCGGCCGAGCGTGATCGGCTGGCCCTGCCGGTGGGGTTGAATCTGTGTTCGCCTGTCCCATGGGACCGATGCGCCCCGTGAAGATCAGGGCCCACCCTTCTTGTAGAGGGAGAAGACGAAGAGGGCGGTGAAGGCGAGGTTGATGAAGTACATGGCCTCGACGAGACCGACCGTCAAGAACATGATCGTGAACAGCCGACCCTGCGCCTCTGGTTGGCGAGCAACACCGGCGATGGTCTGGGAACCGGCAAGACCGTCCCCGATAGCCGCGCCGACGGCTCCGCCGCCCATCAGCAAGCCGCCACCGACCATGGCGCCGGCGAGGCTGATTGCGTGATCGAGCCCTGGATCTGACATTGGTGATGCTCCTTTTGGTCTGTGGTTATCGGAAGATCTGGATTGGTGAGTTCGGTGTTCGGGCGAAGCCCACTGTTGGGTCCACTGTTGGGTCCACTAGTGGGCTTCGCTCATGGCGGTGTCGAAGTAGAGGATCGTGAGCAGGGCGAAGATGAAGGCCTGAATGGCGCCGATCGCCAGGTCGAAGATCTTCCAGACGGGATTGAGGGCGAGGGTGGCCACGTCGCCGATCGGCACGTGGGCGATGGTCCAGACGCCGAGTGCCGCGATCAGGGCGAGCATGAGACCCCCCGACAACAAGTTGCCGAAGAGTCGGAGGGCCAGGGTGAGCGGCTTGGCGATCTCCTCCACGCCGTTGATGAAGATGTTGACGAGGAAGAGGGCCTTGGGAAAAGGCTGGCTCACGTAGTGCTTGACGTATCCGACCACGCCCCGGTTGCGGATAGAGGCGATGTGCACGGGAATGATCACGATGAAGGCAAGCGCCAACGTCACGTTGATGTCGCTCGTCGGGGGTCCGATCCACTCGATCTCCGAGCCGATACCCAGGACCGAGAACCAGTTGGCCACGAGGATGAACACGAACAGGGCCACCGCCAGAGGCACGACGGCGGCACCGCTGGGTCCGATCGTCCCCTGGACCTGGGTCTGGACGGCTTGGACGCCCATCTCCCAGGCGAGCTGGAGCTTTCCCGGGACCCCCTTGGTGGCCTTGGCGCGGAGGTACAGACCCATGGCCATGACGATCACCATGGCGGCGAGTGTCGACCAGATCGTGTCGAGGTCGAGGCCGTGACGCTGGACGTGGGTGCCGACGTTGATGTCGGCCGCCAAGAAGTGGACGACGCTTGTCATGCGTCCTCTTTGTCCGCGAGCGGCGTTCCCATGGTGGTGTCGCCCATGAGGGGGTTGCGCAGCATGGCGACGACGACGTTGGCGAGCAGCGAGAACTGGAACACGGCCAGACCGACCAGTGTCCCGAAGCCGAGCGGCTCGACGAAGAATGTGATGCCCAAGGCGATGACACTGATGACTCCCAGCCGACCGAGCGTATTGAACACCAAGGGACGTCGTTTGTTCTCTTGCTCTGATCCAGCCGCCTTGACCGTGGCGCGGGAGATGAGCCGGAAGTTGACGAGCGCCATGGAAAGCCCGAGGCAGACCCCGAGACCCACCAACGGGTATCCGGTCACCACGCCGAGCACGAGAGCCACGACGCCCACGCCGATCGACGCCAGGACCGTCCTCCTCGCGACCGTGGAGATCTGGGGCACCGAAAAGCTGGAGAAGAGATTGACCATCACCCCATCCCTCCCGGAACCGCTCGAGCCGACCACCCGAGGACGGGCGGGCGCGCTACAAGAGCTTGCGGATCTGTCGCACCGTGCTTCCGACCGCGGCAGCAACTCCGAGGGCGAGACCGATCAACGTGCCAACCGGGCTGGTGTGCAGCCACGCGTCGACCGCCAGGCCGATGCCCAGCGCCACGCCGATCATGAGCGCTGATGCCAAGCCGATGGTCATGAGATCGAAGACCCTCGGTGGGGGCTTCTCCTCCACGTCCTCTCGCTCGGCGCGCGTCGCTCAGAGGGCAGGTGCCGTGCATTGCCTGGGCTGGCCCGAGATCACTCGGTGTGCCCGGCGCTCGCACCGACTGCAACCATGGCGGGGGTCCGGTCATCGGAACCGACTGGGAGCGGGAAGCGCACACCACAATCTTCGCATCCGCCCCCTGAGCGCGGCAAAACGAGCCTGAACCAGCCAGTACTTGCGCTCTGCAACAGATCCGGGACTACCGGCGGTACTTCACCCGGGACGCGGCATGGGTCACGGGGGCCGTGGCACGGGGAGTGTCGCCACCCCCGGGACCGATCCCGTTGCCCCCGTTGCCCCCGTTGCCCCCCTCGTCGCCCACTTCGCCGGGCCCGACCACCGGTGCGGCGGTGGCTGTGGTCCGGGCGGGATCGTGATCGGAGCCGTCATGTGCCGCCATCTCCGAATGGTCGCCGTTGCCGTTGAGGGTGTCCTTGCGGAGCCCGGGGTGAAACAGCGTGTACAGCGCGAGTCCGAGGACGATGACCCCGAACGGGATCACGGCGTTGCCCTGCTTGTCGAACAGCGGGTAGAGCAGGAACGCGGAGAGGACCGCCGTCCAAGCCCACAGGATGGCCACGGTGCGCCGCGGACCGTGGCCGAGGCGCAGGAGCCGGTGGTGGACGTGATCCTTGTCGGGGGTGTGGAACCCGGTGCCCTTCGCCGTGCGTCGGATGAACGCGAACGCCATGTCGGCGATGGGCACACCCAGGATGAAGAGCGGGATGAAGAGGGGCGCGAAGAAGAAGTAGGTCTGGCCGCTGACATCGGCGGTCCGCCCGCCGATGAGCATGGTCGAGGCCGCCAACAAGAGGCCCAGGAACAGCGCGCCGGCGTCGCCCATGAAGGCTCGGGCCGGGTGGAGATTGTGAGGCAGGAATCCGATGCACACCCCGAACGCCACCACCGCGATCAACGGGCCGAGGTTGTCGGACGGGAGGTTTCCGGTGAAGACGAGGCGCAGGCCGTAGAGCGCAAGGGCGCCCGACGCGATGGCCACGATCCCGGTGGCGAGCCCGTCGAGGCCGTCGATGAGGTTCACGGCGTTGGTGATGACGATCACCCACAACGCCGTCAGCAGTGGCGTCACATCAGGAGACAGGACGAAGAAGCCCACGAAGGGGATCTTGAACTGGAACATCGTGACGCCCAAGAACACGAGCACCATGGCCGCCAGCACCTGCCCCGCCATCTTGGCCGGGGCCGACATCTCCCTCACGTCGTCGATGAACCCGACGACGAAGATCACCGCGGCGCCGAGCACCAGACCGAGCGGCTCCGAGGACCCGGCGAAGATCTCGTGCAGCTGTCCCAATTGCGAAGCCACCAGGATGGCGACGAGAAATGCCAGGAACATCGCCGCGCCGCCCCCGTAGGGGGTCACGTGGGCGTGGACGCGGCGTTCGTCAGGCTCGACGACGAAGCCGGCCCGCATGGCGAGAGCCCGGATCGGGAACATCGCCGCGAAGGTGCCCACGGCGGCCACCACCGCCACGACCGCGTATGCCCCGAGAGGGGGCACGACCTCAGCGGCCTCCGGTAGGGCTGTGCCGCGAGGCACCTCGGACGAGCTCCGGATACGGCGGGAAGCCGCCACAGAGCTCCAGGACCTCGCCCCGCACGGCGCGCAACGCGGCTTCGTCGCCGCGTTGGCGAAGGGCCCGGCCGATCAGCCCGGCGATCCGAGCCATCTCTTGCGGCCCCATCCCCGCCGTTGTCTGGGCCGCGCTGCCGAGTCGGAGACCCGACGTCACAAAGGGCGAACGGGGGTCGTCGGGAATGGTGTTGCGGTTGAGCGTGATCCCGGCCCGGTCGAGGACCTCTTGCGCTTCTTTGCCCGTGAGCTC
>JADGOL010000168.1 GCA_017882995.1 Acidimicrobiales bacterium
CAACACGCCAAGGCCATCGCCCGGGCGGGGATCTACGACCTGGCCTTGCATCATGACTCGATACTCAAGCCGGTCATCATCGGTCATTGGGATGTGGCGAACAGAGAGGGCCTCACCCCCACCGCCCAGGCGGCAAGGGACCGCCTGCTCCAATTCATCACCCGCATGGGCCGGGCGGCCCTCAGGACCAAGGAGCCCAAGGCCGAGACCGTCGTCGCAGCACCGCATCGATAAGGCGGCCCGTCTCCCCCGCGCCCTCGGCTTCTCACCCAACCGGTTCAGGCCGACCCCCCGCATGTCGATAGAAAAGGGGATTGCAAGCGGAGGGTAATGCCCAGAGCACAAACCCCGGCATTGCCCGTGCCGTCCTGTGACACGTTGCCCGATCCCGCCACGCAGATCTACGCACTGACCCCGGTCACACCTCAGCGTCACGAGGGCCTCAGCCCGACTCTTCTCGCCTATGCCATGGCCCCGGTGGCACTGGTCATCCTCCTGGCGTTCCGTCACTGGAACGTCGTGGCGAGAGAGCCGATATGGATCTACGTCGTCGTCCTTGTTGTTCCCATGTTGGGCAGCCTGGTGGCAAACCGTTGGTACGCGATGGCGGCATCGCGCCCGCGCCTTCATCTTCGGGTGGCGGCGGCCGCCACCTCTGTCACGATCGTGATCTACCTCAGTGGTTGGGGGCCGGTCGCCGTCGGGGCCTACGCCATCATCGCGGTCGAGAGCATCGCCCGCTGCGGCTCAAGAGCATGGCGAGTCGTGGCACTGTGGACCGTCGTCGGCATCGCCTGTGGCCAAGTGGCGATCGGCATCCACTGGGCGCCCTCGTTCCTCCCCGTCCTCCAGGCCCAGAGTGTCGCGGCACTGGGGATCGTCGTGAGCTTGTTCGTGATCAGGATGGTCGGTGCCACCGGCCTCCAGAAGGAGCTGGCCGAAGCCAAGCTCGCTGACCAGGCGCTTCACGATCCCCTGACGGGGCTGCCGAACCGCATCTTGCTCATCGACCGCCTGCGCCAAGGTATCGCCCGGGCCCGCCGGAGCCGGACACCCTTCCCGGTCGTGATGTTCCTCGACCTGGACCGCTTCAAGCTGGTCAACGACAGCAGCGGGCACAGCGCCGGGGACGCCGTCCTGGTCCAGGTGGCAGAGCGGCTGACCGCGGTGCTCCGCGACTCCGACACATTGGCTCGATTCGGTGGCGATGAGTTCGTCGTCACCTGCGACGAGATGAACGACCGCGATCTGGTGCTGGCATTCGCGCAGCGGATCATGGACGTGTTCGCGTCGCCGTTCGTCGTGGCGGGCCACTCCTTCCAGCTCGGCGCCAGTATCGGAGTCGCCGTCCTCGACGAAGACGATCTGAGCCTCGAGGGTCTGCTCAGTGACGCCGACTCCGCCATGTACTTCGCCAAGACCTGCGGAGGCCAGGGCAAGATCCAGGTCTTCGACAAGGCCATCCGGGCCATGGCGAGGGAGCGGACCACCACGGAGTCAGACCTCGGCTACGCACTCGAACACTCCGAGCTCGTCGTCTACTACCAACCCGTCGTCGCCACCGAGACCGGACACGTCGTCGGCGTGGAAGCACTCCTGCGCTGGCAACATCCCACGCGCGGCCTGTTGTTGCCGGCCGCCTTCCTGGATCTGGCCGAGCGGACCGGGCTCATCGTGCCGATCGGTGAGTGGGTGTTGTCCCAGGCGTGCCAGACCGTCAGAGTCTGGAACGAGCGGCGGGGACCCGGGGAGCAACTCGCCCTGAGTGTGAACGTGTCGGCCCGACAGCTGGCCGAGCCCGACCTCAGCCGCAAGGTCAAAGCGATCGTGGACGATTCGGGAGTCACCCCGGGCTCCCTGCGCCTGTCACTCGAGGTGACCGAGACGCTCCTGCCCGTCGACCAGGGGGCGGCAACCCGTTGCCTGGCCAGCCTCCATGAATTGGGGATCCAACTGGCCATCGACGATTTCGGCACCGGCTACGCGTCTCTCAGTTACGTCATGGACCTTCCCATCACCATCGTCAAGATCGACCAGTCGTTCGTGGCCCGGAGCGGCAACGATCCGCGCGGCGAAGCGGTTGTGAACGCCGTCATCCAGCTGGCCCACACCCTCGGGCTCCAAGTGGTGGCCGAGGGTGTCGAGACCGACGTGCAACTCGACTTCTTGTCAGCCGCCGCCTGTGACTACTGCCAGGGCTACCTCTTCAGCCGACCCGAGCCCGCGACAGAGGCCGGCCCGGGGACGCACCTGGACCTCCCGGCACTGACTCCACGAGTCGAGCGCGTGGCGGGGTGACCAACAACTGAGTGACTCTGTCCGGCACTCGCCTGTGGACAGACGTTGCCGCACCAGCGAGTCCGGTCGCCGACGGCTCGTGCATACTTGTCACTGGTTATCCACGCGCGTTCTGGAGGTCCCAATGGTGGTCGGCGTGCAACTGGACTTCAAGGGAGCCACGCTCGAGCAGTACGACGAGGTTCTCGAGACGGGAGGGTACCTTCCTGGAGGACCGAGCGTCTCCGACGCCCTCTTCCATTGGGTGACGAAGACCGACGACGGAATCCGCATCATCGATGTGTGGGAGTCTCGCCAGGCGTTCGAAACCTATGCGGCCGAACACAACCCCCAGGCATTTCACGACGCCGGCGCACCCGAGCCCCCGCAAATCCAATTCTTCGAAGTGCACAATTACCTTACGTGGGGACGCAGGAGGGGTTGACGACGCCGGGCCGCGGTCGCCTCCTCCTCACCACGATGGGCGCGATCGGTGCTTCACGAATACGAGCGATCAGCTGAGTCCGGCGCGCCGCACACGGAGCCGGGGCCCACGACATCCTCGTTCTGGATCGCCTCTATGGACCGTGGTGTACCGACTCCACGCGTAGGCTAGACATCTACCCATCCCAACCGATGACACCCCCGCCTGCCCACCGCACGTGGCCAAGTATGGAGCCTTCGTCGCAATAGGGCGTGGCCCGTTCATAACAGGAAGTGCCATGCATAGTGACCTCGAGGGGCGAGCGCGCCGCGCCTGCCCACCTCCGGGCGGTGGTTGTGGCTGAATCCGGGAGACGTCCCCCTGCTTCGCTGGCGCAAGAACAACAAGAGTTGACGCGATCACGCATCAGAGAGGCTGCGATGGCGGTCGTGGCCCGGCGAGGATTCGACGCCACCGTCGCCGAGATCGCCCAGCTATCGGGCGTAAGCCCCCGGACCATCTTCCGGCACTACGCCAGTCACGACCGATTGATCGTGGCCACGGTCAAGGACATGTACGAAGCGTGGGGCCGACGCCCCATCGAAGGCCTGCCCACGCCTACCGACGACTTCGACGGGTGGCTGACGGGTCTTGCCATCACCATCCACACTCGGAGCGCACAGATCATCGGGGAAGCTTTCTGGGACTTGCACACTCCGAGCAACCATGACTCGGAGTGCTCCATGAGGTCGACGCGCTCCGCCACGAGTACCGAGTCCGTGGGGTCCACTATCTCGTGGGACTGGCATGGCGCACCGCGGGAGGCATCGGCGACCCGCCGGAGACGCTCACACTGACATTCGCGATCCATCTGTCGGGCTTTGCCACCCACGCCCTCATGAACGACTTCGACCAGACGCCCACTCAGATCGGCGTCCTGACCGCCGACATCCTCAAGATGTCGCTCGATCGCGCCCTTCAGGCACAGCGTGCGACATCAGCTTCACGGGTCACCGCGGTCGACCCAGACTGATCCGCCCCGGACCTCGACCGCCGCTCGCCGACCAGACCAGTTCGGGAAGGCACCACTCTTCTGGGTGCGCTAGGCGAGAACCTCGGCGACGCGATCACCGGGACGGGCGATCACGGCCCTGTCGCCTTTGACCACGACCGGGCGCTGCATGAGCTCGGGGTGAACGAGGAGGAGATCGATCACCTCTTCAGCGCTGGTATACGCGTTGGGGTCCAAGTCGAGCTCGAGGAACCTCTTGTCAGTCGTTCGGATCAGATCGGGGACTGGGTCGCACA
>JADGOL010000169.1 GCA_017882995.1 Acidimicrobiales bacterium
CTGGTGCTCGGCCCGTATGCCAAGCGGGGCGCGTTGGTGCACACCTACTACACCCAGCTCAACGTCATGCGCACCATCGAGCAGATCCTCGGTCTTCCCCCGATGAACCAGGAGGATATGACCGCCGAGCCGATGTATGACGTGTTCACGAACAAGCCGAACTTCACGCCGTACAACCATCTGCCTAACCAGGTCTCGCTGACCGAGACGAATCCAGCGGTGACGGTGACGGTGACGGCGAATGCGGTGCAGACGGCCTGGGCGCAGTGGTCGGTGAAGCAGGACTGGTCCAGCGAGGACATGATGAACATGGCGCAGGGTAACCGCGACGTCTGGTACTCCTCGAGCAACTTCACCAAGCCCTACCCAGGAGACACCAGGGTGCTCATGCCCAACCAGGTACCAGGCGCCAACGTGGCTCCGGCCTCCAGCCCGGCCGGAGGGGCCAGGTGAGCTGAAACGTCGGAGGGCCTGCGGTTGCTCCCTTACGGCGCGGCTCTGGCTGGTATCGAGTACCGCTCGATACCAGCCAGGGCGCCTTCCCGGCGACGAAGGCGATCTATCAGCAGAATGCTCGCGGAGTAAAGGTCACGCGCTGGTGGGCTTGTGAAGCCAGTGGCGTCATGATCGGCAACGGGATGGACATCCCCACCCGACTTGGTTGAAGCAAAAGGGGTCCGGTGACGACAAGTGACTCGCCGGTGCGGACCGGATCCACCACAGCCGGGCAAGCTGCACCTTCCGGATTCTGCACCTGCGATCCCGCGTCCTTCTCGGTTAAGGGTGCCACTTCCCCAACATCTCCGTGCGATCCGTGCACGGTGACGGTCAAGAGGGGCGATAACACGGTGACGGTCAAGAGGGGCGATAAGGGGCGCGGCGTTTGGCGTCGACCGTTCGATCGCTCTCTCCGGCGTGACCTGACTGCCTGTTGGGACCCGTCCTGCGGCAGTCACTACGGCGGCGACTTCTCGCCGAGCCCGCAGGTTCCGCCCGACCCACGCGAGCTCGACGTGCGATGTTACCGGCGATGACGAAGAAGGTCGAGCCGAACAGTGCACTGTCGACCTCGCGGCAAAGACACGGGCCATCTTGCGGGGTTGGGCCGACCGAGTTGGTTTGACTCCGGGCTGCTCAAACCCACGCAGCAGGGTGCGGCTCAGCCGACGCCTGTGAGACAACCGGGGGAGTGTGCCGGGTACTGATGGCACCCCTGCTCCTACTGTGAAGGACCCAACAGCCGCAGCCAAGGACGTCGAGACTGCACTGGCCCTGGCACGTGAGACGACGAGATGGATCGCCTCCTCAGGGACGTCTTCGCCATGCTGATGGACGAGAAGTGGAAGTTCGGCACCGAGGCGGCCGTTGACGCGACGCTGGTGGGTTGCTACTACGAGAGGTTCGCCGACTTGCGGTCTTGGTCGCCCGCCGGCTCGTGTATCTGGTCACAGGCGAGTTCCCCAGCCAAACCCATCGGGACAACGAGCAGGCGTGAGGCGGCTCGGCGGCCCTGGTTGGCGACGGGCTGGGCCAGCCGGCTCCGATACTGGGGCCGGCCGAATTGAGGCATCGGCCCACCCGGGTGTGCGCGACGTATCCGCCTCATGGCACCGAGCAGGACTTGGTCGTCGGCGTCCGACTCGAGGCGTTCGACGAGTCAGTTGGCGTTCCTATGGCGAGACGGGACTGAGCCGTGACGGCCGGCCGAGAACGTTGGACCTGGTATGGGCGTGGTCATGGCCCCGGCGCCCGCCACCTGCACGCCGTTCCGGTGGACCGATGGGCTTATTGGTCACCCGGTGACGTGGCGTGGTGTCGGGCGCGCTGGGGTGGTGCGCCGGACCCGGAGAGTCTCACGGTGAGGGCGGCCATGTGCTCGCGCAGTTCGGGGGGTCGTGCACGACGATCTCGTGGAATTCGCGGTTACGCCGAAACCGGCAACACGATCACTGGTTGGACCGACGTCAAGGGCCGTGGCTGGCACTTCGCAGCCCTGGAGGAGCCCGAGCTACTCACCTGCGACATCCGCACGTTCATCCGCGACCTCCGCTGACCTAGCCGGTCAGGTCGTTTGGGTGTCCGGGGCCACGGTCGACTTGGCTGAGGATAGGTCAGGCGCTCACCGATTGTGGGGACCGTTTCCGGTAACGTTGTGAGTTCGGGTGCTGGGATTTCTGCCAGTTCGATGTTTCTACCGCTGCTCGGGGGAGCCAGGTGTCTTCGAAGGCGATGAGGTTCGAGAGCCTGCTCGAGGCTGTGCCTGACGCCTTGGTGGGGATGGACCAGAACGGCGTGATCCGGTTTGTCAACCGCCAGAGCGAGCTGCTTTTCGGCTATGAGCGTGATGAGCTGGTCGGTCAGTCCATTGACATGCTGGTGCCCGAGACCCTGTGGCAGATCTATGCCCAGCACCGGCAGGACTATTTCGCCGACCCCCGGACTCGCTCGAGTGGACTGGACGTGGAGCTGAGCGGACGCCACCACAATGGCGGTGAGTTCCCGATCAACGTCAACTTGTCCAACATCGACACCGGGGACGTGCTGTTGGTGATCACCGCGGTGGGCGACGTGGCAGCCCAGCAGCAGGCGGTGCAAAACGCCGGGCTCATCGAGGCGATCGTGGAGTACTCCGACGATGCCATTATCGGCAGCACGCTGCAGGGCACGATCACGAGCTGGAACCCGGCTGCCGAAGAAATGTACGGCTACTCAAGCAGGGAGGCTATCGGCAGATCCATCGGCAAACTCCTGACTCCGCAGGACCGGGCAGGTGAACCCCAGGACAACCTGGCCAAGATCAGTGCTGGCCAACATGTCCACCACCTGGAAACCGAGCGTGTCCGCAAGGACGCAACGGTGCTCCCGGTCTCGATCTCTGTCGCGCCTATCCGCGACGCGGACGGCGCGATTGTCGGCGCGTCGGAAATGCACCGCGACGTGACCGGGCAGAGGCGGGCGTTCGAGACTGCCCAGCAGGTGGCGGCGATCGTCGAAGGCTCGGACGATGCCATCTTCGGGAGCACACTGGAGGGCACCATTACGAGCTGGAATTCGGCCGCCGAGAGGATGTTCGGCTACTCCAGCCAGGAGTTGATCGGCAAGTCCGGCGGGCGCCTGAGTCCCAAGGATCGCACCGACGAGATCAAGGCCATCCTGGCCAAGGTCGGCGCCGGCCAGCACGTCGAGCACCTGGAGACCATCCGGGTCCGCAAGGACGGGACGGTGTTCCCAGTCTCGCTCACCGTCTCACCGATTCGCGACGTGAACGGCGTGGTCGTGGGGGCATCGGCGATCAACCGCAGCATGACCGAACTGCAGCATGCAGCCCTGTACGCCCGGAGCCTGATCGAGACAGACCTTGACCCGCTGATCACGATCAGCCCTGACGGCAAGATTAACGACGTCAACGAGGCCACAGTCAGGGTCACCGGCATCCCGCGCGACAAGCTCATCGGGACCGACTTTTCGTACTACTTCACCGAACCCGACAAAGCCCTCGAGGGCTACGAGCGGGCGTTCACGCAGGGGTCGGTCACGGACTACCCGCTGACGGTGCGTCACCGGGACGGGACACTGACCGATCTTGGGTGCAACGCCTCGGTCTACCGCGACCTCAACGAAAACGTGCTCGGCGTGCTCGCCATCGGCCGAGACGTGACGGAGCGGAAGCGGGCGTTCGAGGTCGCCCAGCGCATGGCGGCGATTGTGCAGTCTTCGGACGATGCCATCATCGGCAGGACCCTCGAAGGCGTCATCACGAATTGGAACCCGGCCGCCGAGCGGATGTTCGGCTACTCCAGACACGAGATTATCGACCGGACAATTGACCTGCTCAGTCCCGAGGATCGAGGAGACGAAGATAAGTCCCTCTTGGTCAAGGTCAGTGCCGGACAGCCCGTCGAGCACCTCGAGGCCACACGGGTCCGCAAGGACGGGAGCGTGTTCCCGGTCCTGCTCACTGTCTCACCGATCTTCGACGAGAATGGCGCGGTCGTCGGCGCCTCTGTGATCTGCCGCGACATGACCGAGCAGAAGCGTGCGGAGCAGGTGCTCGAGCAGGACCGGGCCATGCTTCGGGCGACCATGGACTCGCTGCTGGATCCTCACGTCCTTCTGGAGGTGGTCCGCGACAAGGCCGGGCGGATCGTGGAATTCATGTTCGCCGATGCCAACCCCGCTGCGTGCGAGTACGCCCAGAAGACGTACGACGAGCTGACCCAGATGAGGCTGTCTGATCTGTTCCGCAGTGCTGCCCAACCAGGAAGTTTGGTCGACCAGTGCCGCCGGGTGGTTGAGACTGGCGAACCTCTCGTGCTGGACGACATCGTCTACACCCAAGAACTCATCGGCGAGGAACGCCACTACGACGTTCGCGCGGCTTGTGTCGGGGATGGACTGTCCTACACCTGGCGGGACGTCACCGACCGACATACCGCAGTCGAGCGGCTGGCCGAGTCGGAGGAGCACTATCGGCTCCTGGCGGAGAACGCCTCCGATGTGGTCATACGACTGGGCGCGGACTGGAGGTTTGAGTGGGTGTCCGGTTCGGTCGCCGACGTCCTTGGCTGGGCGGCAGGCGACCTGCTCGGTCATGTGATCGACGAGTTCATCCACCCCGACGAGCACGCCCTGTTCGTGCAGGCGGTCGCCGATACCAGCCCCGAGGACACGGCGAGCGCGGAGTTCCGGTTCCGTCGCTCTGACGGCAGCTACCGGTGGGTGCTCTGCCGTACCCGGCTGAAGGTGGACGAGGACGGCGCTCCGGTGGCCTCTGTCGGTGGCTTGGTCGATATCGATGCCCGCAAGGAGGTGGAAGCCCAGGAGATGGATCGGCTGGAGACCCTTGAGCGGTTTCAGCGGTTGACCGTCGGGCGTGAGCTCAAGATGATCGAGCTGAAGAAAGAGATCGAGAGCCTCAGAAGCCTCGTCCACAGGGACCGGAACGAAAAGGGTGATTAGTACTGACGCCTAAGCTCGGTAAGGGTGTCAGTCAAACCGCGCGTGGAGGTGAGACAAACCCTGTTCGTGGTCATGCTCAATCTTGAGCGGGCCGACCTCCTCGTTGACCAGTTTCAGTTGCGAGAGGTTCATCATGAGGTCGCCGGCCTTGCCCCACAGGGAGATGACCGAGCCGTGCTCGGATGTTAGCCTCGCGGACCCGTAAACGTCGTCGATGTTCTTCGGGCGGGAACTGTCCTTCGCGTGCCTTCCGCGGGTGGTGCAGGTCGCACACTTCGATACCAGCTGTCATACGGAACTGGATGGCGCGGTTGTAGATCGAGCCTGGTTCGTCGTCGTTCAGCTTCGAGACGACATCCTTCACGCTGTCACTGAAAAGGTGTCGCAGCCATCATGTTCGGCCATTTCCCTAAGAACGGTCGGGGCCGTGTCAGGTCGCCCGGCAGGGGACCCTTCCACCCTCTGAGTCGAGCAGCTAGCACCGCCGTCTCTGCCGCAGTTGGGGGCTGGAAGAGCCGTGCC
>JADGOL010000170.1 GCA_017882995.1 Acidimicrobiales bacterium
GCCGGTGAGGTCACCGATCTGGCCACCGAGGCCATGGAGGCCCACTTGGACCGGCGACTGCGCAGCGTGCGTTCGAGCCCGACGGCCTAAGTGGACCCGACGGCGTCAGTGGACCCGACGGCGTCAGGGGATCAGCCCTTCGGCATCTACCTGCACGTGCCGTTCTGCGCGTCGCGCTGTGACTACTGCGCCTTCGCCACGTGGACCGACCGTGACGGGCTCATGGCCGCGTATGCACGAGCGTGCGTGGCCGAGCTCCGACGGGCCTCCACCGACGAGGGTCTGCCCGCGGCGTCGAGTGTGTATGTCGGAGGGGGGACACCGTCGCGGCTCCCCGCCGAATTGTTGGCCCAGATCCTCGAAGCGGTGACGATGACCGGCGACGCCGAGGTCACCGTCGAGTGCAACCCCGAGGACGCCACGACGTCCCGGTTCGCCCGGTGGCGCCGGGCCGGGGTCAACCGGGTGTCCTTCGGCGTGCAGTCCATGGTCCCCCACGTCCTCGAGAGCCTGGGCCGCCGCCACGGCACGACCCAGGCGGCACGGGCGGTGGAGCTCGCCGGCGAGGCCGGCTTCGCGTCGGTGAACGTCGACCTCATCCTGGGGGCGGTGGCCGAGACCGATGTCGATGTGACGGCCACGCTCGACGCGGTGCTCGCCCTCGAACCCCGCCCCGGGCACGTGAGCGCCTATGCCCTGACCGTCGAGCCGGGGACGGCCCTGGCGCGCGACCCGGCTCGCCATCCCGACGACGACGTCACTGCCGGGCGCTACGCACGAGTGGACGCGGCGTTGTCGGCCGCGGGGTACCGGTGGTACGAGGTGTCGAACTGGGCAGTGCCGGGCCACGAGTGTCGTCACAACGCCTTGTACTGGGCCCAGGGCGACTACCGGGGTATCGGGTGCGCGGCCCATTCACACCGGGGCCGGCGCCGGTGGTGGAACATCCACACCCCTGAGCGCTACATCGAAGCGGTGCGCGCCGGGCGATCTACCACCGCGGCCGACGAGGTGCTGACCGACGAACAGTCGACCTTCGAGGGCCTCGCGCTGGCGCTGAGGACGTCGGTGGGAGTGCCTGCATCGGTGGTGCCCGACGACCCCGATCTCGACGGGCTCCTCGAGCAGATCGACGACCGGGCCGTGCTCACGGTCCGGGGGCGGTTGCTCGCCAACGAGGTGACCGTGCGCCTGCGGACCCGAGCGCCGACGCGCCCTTGAGAACGGGGCGCCGTGGTGTGCCCGATAACCTCGACCCATGACCGAGCAGACCGGGGACGACGCCGCGCCCGATGTCCCCGCGCCCGATGTCCCCGCCTACCCCGACCTGGTGGAACGGATCGTCAACCTGTCCAAGCGCCGGGGGTTCATCTTCCCGTCGGCCGAGATCTACGGGGGGTTCCGGTCCACCTACGACTACGGGCCCCTCGGTGTCCTCATGCTGCGAAACGTCAAGGACGCCTGGTGGCGGTCGATGGTGCAGTTGCGCGACGACGTGGTGGGCATCGACGCCGCGATCCTGTCGACGCCGAAGATCTGGGAGGCCTCGGGCCACCTCGACAACTTCACCGACCCGCTCGTCGACTGCCGCAACTGTCACGAGCGCTGGCGTGCCGACAAGATCGACGGGATCTGCCCCAATTGTGGATCCGGTGACCTCACCGAGCCACGGGCCTTCAACCTCATGTTCAAGACCTTCGCGGGCCCGGTCGAGGAAGACGCCACGGTTGCCTACCTGCGCCCCGAGACCGCCCAGGGGATGTTCGTCAACTTCTTGAACGTCGTGACCACGACGCGCAAGAAGCCGCCCTTCGGCATCGCCCAGGTCGGCAAGTCGTTCCGAAACGAGATCACCCCGCAGAACTTCGTGTTTCGGACCCGCGAGTTCGAGCAGATGGAGATGGAGTACTTCGTCCCTCCCGACGAGGCCGACAAGTGGTTCCACTACTGGCTCGACGAGCGCATGGGCTGGTATCTCGACCTGGGCATCCCCGAGACGAAACTGCGCCTGCGCCACCACGAGGCCGACGAGCTCTCGCACTACTCGACCGCGACTGCGGACGTGGAGTTCCTGTTCCCGTGGGGATGGGACGAGCTCGAGGGCATCGCCAACCGCACTGACTTCGACCTCAAAGCCCACGCCGCGCACTCCGGCGAGAAGCTCGAGTACTTCGAGCAGTCCACCGGCGAGCGCTACGTGCCCTATGTCATCGAGCCCGCCGCCGGTGCCACCAGGACCATGATGGCCTTCTTGCTTTCGGCGTACGACGAGGACCAGATCGGTGGCGAGACCCGCACCGTGCTGCACCTCGACTCCCGCCTGGCGCCGTACCAGGTGGCCGTGCTGCCGCTGTCGAAGAAGGACGAGCTCATGCCTCTGGCGCGCCAGGTGCTGGGGCTTCTCCAACCGGTGGCGGTGTGCGACTTCGACACCACCCAGTCCATCGGCCGGCGATATCGCCGTCAGGACGAGGTCGGCACGCCGTACTGCGTCACCGTCGACTTCGACTCTCTCGAGGACGGTGCGGTCACCGTGCGCGACCGGGACACGACCGAGCAGGTGCGGGTCCCGATCGACCGCGTCGCCGAGGAGATCGCCGGGCGTCTGCGCCGCTGAGGGGCCCCCGCACCGGCCGGTAGTCTCGGGGGGTCCCTGAACCGCCAGACGTGCCGGGCGCGGCACGGCCAGGAGCCCCCATGCCGTTCGTCTACGACTTCGACCATTCGCATCGCCGGCCGCCGATGGAGCTGAAGGACCTCCTCGGCGGCAAGGGGGCCAACCTGGCCGAGATGACGTCGGTGCTGCGCCTGCCCGTGCCCCATGGCTTCACCATCAGCACCGACGCGTGTCGGGCGTACATGGACGGCGGATGGCCCGAGGGGCTGTCGGCCGAGGTCAACCGGGCCCGGTCCCGCCTCGAGAGGAAGATGGGCAAGCGCCTCGGCGACAGCGTCGACCCGCTGCTGGTGAGTGTCCGGTCGGGTGCGAAATTCTCCATGCCCGGCATGATGGACACCGTCCTCAACCTCGGGCTCAACGACCAGTCGGTCCAGGGACTGGCCAAACAGACCGACGACGAGCGCTTCGCCTACGACTCCTACCGGCGGTTCGTGTCGATGTACGGGCGCATCGTGCTCGGCATTCCCGGCGAGCCCTTCGACACCCTCCTCGACGAGGCCAAGGAGCGTTCGGGCGCCACCGCCGACGCCGATGTCCCGGTGTCCCAGCTCCAGACGCTCGTCTTCGCCTACAAGCAGATCGTCCGCGATCACACCGGCACGGATTTCCCCCAGGACCCCGACGCGCAGCTGCGCGGTGCCATCGAGGCCGTGTTCGGATCCTGGAACGGGCCGCGCGCCATCGCCTATCGCGACCACGAGGGCATCGGCCATGACCTGGGAACGGCGGTGAACGTCCAGGCCATGGTGTTCGGCAATCGCGACGAGCGGTCGGGCACCGGTGTCGGCTTCACGCGCGACCCCGCCACGGGTGCCAAGGGGGAGTACGGGGACTTCCTCGTCAACGCCCAGGGCGAAGACGTCGTGGCCGGGATCCGCAACACCGAGCCACTCTCGGCGTTGAAGGACGAGTTTCCGAAGATCCATGCCGAGCTCCTCGCCATCTTCGTCCGCCTGGAGCGCCACTACCGCGACATGTGCGACACCGAGTTCACCATCGAGCAGGGCAAGCTCTGGATGTTGCAGACCCGGGTCGGCAAGCGGACCGGCCGCGCCGCGTTGCGCATGGCGGTGGAGATGACCACCGACCCCGGCATCCGGCTGACCCGCGCCGAGGCGGTGCAGCGGGTGACCGCCGAGCACCTCGAGCAGGTGCTGCACCCCCAATTCGCCGGCACGGGCCAGACCGTGCTCACCAAGGGCCTCGGCGCGTCCCCGGGCGCGGCGGTGGGGCGGGTCTACCTGACCGCCGACGATGCCGCCGCTGCGGCCGAGCGGGGCGAGCGGGTCATCCTGGTCCGCAGCGAGACGTCGCCCGAAGACGTCCACGGGATGCTCGCCGCGGAGGGCATCCTCACGGCCCGGGGCGGCCTCGTCTCGCACGCCGCGGTGGTGGCGCGCGGTTGGGGCAAGCCCGCCGTGGTGGGAGCGGAGAAAGTCCGCATCGCGGGGCGGTCGTTCACCGTCGGTGCCACTGTCGTGAACGAGGGCGACTGGATCTCCCTCGACGGCACGGCCGGTGAGGTCGTCCTCGGTCAGGTGGAGCTCGCCGAAGCCAAGGCGTCGGAGGAATTCGAGACCCTGCTCGGCTGGGCCGATGTCATTCGCAAGGGCCACCTCAAGGTGCGCGCCAATGCCGACAACGGTCCTGACGCCGCCAACGGTCGGCTCATGGGGGCCGAGGGCATCGGGCTGTGTCGGACCGAGCACATGTTCATCGCCGAGGACCGCCTGCCCATCGTGCGGCGCATGATCCTCGCCGAGAACGCCGCCGCCGAGGACGCCGCTCTCGAGGAGCTGCGCGTCGCCCAGCGCGCCGACTTCATCGAGATCCTCGTAGCGATGGACGGACTCCCGGTGACCGTGCGCCTCCTCGACCCGCCCCTGCACGAATTCCTTCCCGACACCGGTGAGCTCGCCATCAAGGAGGCGACTGTCGGGCTCGACGCCGAGGAGCAGGCGCTCTTCGAAGCAGCCAAACAGTGGCACGAGTACAACCCCATGCTGGGCACGCGGGGAGTGCGCCTGGGGGTCATCAAGCCGGGGCTCTATTCGATGCAGGTGCGCGCCCTCATGGAGGCTGCGGTCCAGCGCGTGGCCGACGGCGGCAAGCCGGTGATCGAGATCATGGTCCCGCTCACCGTGACGCGCGAGGAACTGGCGCTGGCGAGAGGCTGGGTGGAGGAGGCCGTCACCGCCGCCCTGGCCGGATCGGGGCGTTCGACGCGGCGTCGACTCGAGGTCCTCATCGGCACGATGATCGAGACGCCCCGGGCCGCACTGCGCGCCGACGAGATCGCCGAGGTGGCCGACTTCTTCTCGTTCGGGACCAACGACCTCACCCAGATGACCTTCGGCTTCAGCCGCGACGACGTCGAGGGGCGGATGATGTCCGCCTATCTGGAGAAGGGACTGCTCAAGCACAATCCCTTCGAGACCGTGGACGCGGACGGCGTGGGCGAGCTCGTGCGGCTCGGTGTGACGCGGGGCCGTGCCACGAGGCCGTCGCTCAAGATCGGCGTGTGCGGTGAGCACGGCGGGGATCCCGAGTCCATCACCGTGTTCGCCGAGGCGGGCTGTGACTACGTGAGCTGTTCGCCCTTCCGGGTCCCCATCGCCCGGCTCTCGGCCGCCCAGTGGGCGCTGAACAGCGCGGCCCGGCGCGCACCGGCGACGAAGAAGCGCGCGCCGACCCGAAAGCCGACCAAGCGCGCTCCGGCCCGCAAGGCGGTGGCCCGCAAGGCCGTGGCCGCGAAGAAGCGCGCTCCGGCCCGCAAGGCCGTCGCCCGAAAGACCGGCTCCCGCAAGGCCGTCGCCCGAAAGACCGGCTCCCGAAAAGCGGCGTCACGAAAGGCTCCGACCGCGAAGAAGCGCGCTCCGGCCCGGGCCGCCAAGCGCCCGACGACCGGGAAACGGGCGGCGCCCTCGAGGCGAGCAGCGCGAACAAGGGCCAGGTAGCAGACCCGGTCGCGCATCTGGCTCCCGTCGATACGACGGCGCGGTACCGTCCGGGCGTGGCCATCCTTGACGAGGACGTCGTTCGTGTCCGGGCCGCAACGGACATCGTGGCGCTCATCAGTGAACATGCCGCGCTCAAGAAGCAGGGCACGCGCTGGGTGGGCCTGTGCCCGTTCCACCAGGAGAAGACGCCTTCGTTCAGCGTCAACGCCGAGATGGGCGTGTTCCACTGCTTCGGGTGCCAGCAATCGGGCGACGCCATCACCTTCGTTCGCGAGATCGATCACGTCGACTTCGTCGAGGCCGTGCGTCGCCTGGCCGAGCGCAGCGGCATCACCATCACCGAGGACCCCACTGCCACGGCCGATCGCCAGCGGCGGGCCCCGTTGCACGAGGCCATGGAGAGGGCCGTCGACTTCTACCACGAGCGGCTCCTGTCGGCCCCCGACGCGGGGCCGGCGCGCGACTACCTGCGCTCGCGCGGCTACGACGGGGAGATCGTGCGGAAGTTCCGCCTGGGATGGGCGCCCGATGATTGGGACGTCCTGGCGAAGCACCTCAAGGTGTCGGACAAGGTGCTCGCCGACTCCGGTCTCGGATTCGTCAACCGACGAGGCCGCTCCCAAGATGCATTCCGGGCGCGCGTCATCTTCCCCATCTTCGACACCTCGGGCAAGCCCATCGCCCTGGGAGGGCGCATCCTGCCCGCGCCGGTGGGCGACCAGGGCGACAATGCAGGCCCGGTCGGGCCCAAGTACAAGAACTCGCAGGACGGCCCGATCTACTCCAAGCGCCGCACGCTGTACGGGCTCAACTGGGCCAAACACGATGTGATCGAGACCGGCGAGGTCATCGTGTGCGAGGGGTACACCGATGTCATCGCCTTCTTCGTGGCCGGGATGCCGCGTGCGGTGGCCACGTGCGGCACGGCCCTCGGCGAGGAACACTTCCGGCTCCTGCGGAACTTTGCCCGACGCGTCGTGCTCGCCTACGACGCGGATGCCGCGGGCCAAGAGGGTGCGGGACGCGTCTACGAATGGGAGCGCCATCACGAGGTCGACGTGGCGGTCGCCGCCCTGCCACCGGGCGCGGACCCGGCTGATCTGGCCCGCACCAATCCCGAGGCCCTGCGCGCCGCCATCGCGCAGGCCCAGCCGTTTCTCGCTTTCCGGGTGGACCGGGTGTTGCAGGCGGCAGACCTGCGTTCGGCCGAGGGGCGGGCCAAGGCCGCCGAAGCGGCGCTGGCGGTGATCGCCGA
>JADGOL010000171.1 GCA_017882995.1 Acidimicrobiales bacterium
CGAGCGCCAGGCGGGCTTGTTCCTGGAGCTTCGACGCCTGCTGGTGGAGCTGGTTGGCCTGGATCTCGACGCGCTTCTTGGCGGTGGCCACCTCGGCGATGCTGCGGCGCATCTTCTGGATGTTCTCGAGCTGCTTCTCGTAGGACAGGTCGAGGGTGTCGCGGGGGTCCTCGACCTTGTCGAGCAGCTTGTTGGTCTTGGCCCGGAAGATGTTCAGAAACCGCTGGAAGACACCCATGACAGCAACGAGCATAGGGGAGGGTCGTCGCCCCGTAGCCGCGCCGAGCTCCTGCTGGGGCAGGGTGTCGACGGAGGCGGGGGCCCAGGAGCCAGCCACGGTCCGGATGGGCACGACCGGCGGGTACCGTGAACAAAATGAGCACGCGCCTGTGTCTGCTGACCGTCCACGCCCACCCCGACGACGAGGCGTCGAAGGGGCCGGCGACCGTCGCCCGCTACCACGACGAAGGCATCCACGCGGTCCTCGTGTGCTGCACCGGGGGAGAAGAGGGCGACATCCTCAACCCGGCCATGGACACACCCGAGGTGCGCGCCGACCTGGCGGGGGTCCGGCTGCGCGAGCTCGAGACCAGCGCTTCGCTCATCGGGTACGACGAACTGGTCATGCTCGGCTACCGCGACTCAGGCATGAAGGACACGCCTGCCAATGCCCGACCGGACTGCTTTGCCCAGGCGCCGCTCGACGAAGCGGTGGGCAAGCTCGTCGAGGTGATCCGCCGGGTCCGCCCCCAGGTGATCGTGACCTACGAGGACGACCAACAGGGATATCCCCATCCCGACCACCTGCGCGACCACGAGATCTCGGTGGCGGCCTTCGACGCCGCAGGCGACCCCTCCGCGTTCCCCGAAACGGGCGAGGTTTTCCAACCGCTGAAGCTCTACTACGTGGGATGGTCGGCGGCCCGGGTGATAGCGATGCACGAGAAGTTCATCGAGCTCGGGCTGGAGTCGCCTTTCGACGATGGCTGGCGGGAGCGGGCCAGCAAGATGACCCGCATCTACACGACAGCGGTGGACATCTCGGACTACGCCGATGTCCGCCGTGAGGCTCTCCTGGCCCACGCCACACAGGTCGACCCGACGTCGCCGTTCTGGTTCGGGCTCCCCCCCGAGGTGGCCCGAACCATCCACCCGGTCGACGAATACATCCTCGCTCGGAGCCTGGTAGGCACCAATGGCGACGGTGCGGTCGAGGACGACCTCTTCGCCGGTGTGCGAGACCTCGCGGCTCGGTAACATGCCTCGACGATGCGGCGGGCGATGTCCTTGTTCGGCCCACCCCCGTCTGACGCCGACGACCCAGGGAGGACGACATGTCCAAGTGGCTCAGCCAGGAGTGGCTCGACGAGAGCAGGAAGATGGCCGAGGGCCAACCCGAGCGTGCCGGTGCCTCGGCCCGGATGCAGTACGTGGTCACGGGCGGTCCTGACGGAGACATCGACTACTACTGGGTACTCGAGAACGGCAAGATCAGCCAGAGCCAGCTCGGCCGGCTCGACGACGCCGAAGTGACGCTGACCACCGCCTACCCCGACGCCTTGAAGATCCAGAAGGGCGAGCTCGACGCCAACGCGGCATTCATGCAGGGCAAGGTGAAGGTGACCGGGAACATGGCCAAGGTCATGTCTCTTCTGCCCATCACGAACTCGCCGGAGTACAAGCAACTCCAGACGGAGATCGCCGCCATCACCGAGTTCTGAGTCTCCCCACCGCGCCCGTCGCGCCGGCGCCGGGCCAGGACTGCGAAGCTCAGGACCCGGATCGCATGAGGTCGCGCAGCGGCCGGTAGCCGATCACCGTGACGCCGGCGTCCTCGAGCGCGACACGGAGATCGCGGTCGTGCACGAGGAGCCGGTGGTCGTCGACGCGGGCCTCCCAGTCCGTGGCCATGGCCTCGAGTTCGGGGCTGTCCACCGCGGGGTGCAGGTACGCCTCGGTCACCCCCGGCTTCAGGTCGGCCACGGCATCGAGGAGGATCTGGCGGCTGCCGACCCCGGCGACGTGCACGAAGTCATCGGGGAAGACGACTCCCTCCTCGGCAGCCAGGGCGCGAAACGGGAACCCGATGAGGCTCTCGGTGTCCGCACCCGAGAGCCTCAGGGGCAGCTCGAACTCCACGGCCAGGTCGAGGTAGACGTCGAAGAACTCCGACTTGATCTGCATGGTGCCCATGTGGGCATCGAGGTGGCTCACGTCGAAGCCCCACAGGATGGCGCGTTCGATCTGGGCCCGGCACTCGCGCCGCACCTCGTCGAGATCGGCGTGGTCCCAGACGTCCTCGACGGTGCGAGGAAACCCGCCGTCGCCATCGAGCAGCGAGGGAGCGTGGGTGATGGGGCCCCACCGGTAGAGGTCGAACTCGGCGTTGACGGTGAGGTGCACGCCGACATCGTCACCGCGGTATCCGGCCGCGGCGCCGCGCGCCCACGGGCAGGGGACCATCAGGCTGGCGCTCGAGGCCAGACCGTCGCGCAGAGCCTGGTAGACGCCCACGTTGGCGGCATGACAGAAGCCGAGGTCGTCGCAGTTGAGGATCAGGAGCTTGGCGTCTTCGGCATAGCCGAGTCGTTCGGCAAGGGATGTCACGCTCTCGACGGTAGCGCCCTCGCCGCCCCGTCCGGTCCCATCGGGCCGGGGATCGAGCTGTTCAGGCGGCGTCGGCTCGGGTGTCGTCGAGCGCGGCTGCACGAGCCAGCGCGGCACGGGCCTCCGCCAGGCCGCGACGACCGACCCGGCGGGTGGGCTCATCGATCCGCCAGTCGCTGTCGGCGGCGTCTCGCGCCGGCCGTCCGGCGAGGTCGCCAACCAGGGGCAGCTGCAGTTGGTTCTCCACAGGCCCCAGGATCGCACCCAGGTGTAACAGCCACCCGCGGTTCCAAAGGTCCTGCTGGAAACCGGTCCGGGGCCGGGGCGGGAACCGAACGCTCGTGATCTCCGTCGAACGGGCAGGGAAGATCGAAAGGCGGTGACCGTGGGTCGTTCTCGGCTGCCGACGTGTGGACCGGGGTTCTTGCTGGTGGCGCTGCTGGGAGCCGGCTGCCAGTCTGCGTCTGGCCCCCTCCATCCTCGGTGCCGGTCCCGACCGGTGTTTCGATTCCTCCGAGCCCCGCGCCGACCCGGGCAGCATCCCCGGCGCGGATCTGCCACGCCCCGGACACCCTCACCGGCCTCTCGGTGACGAGGACGGACGAGTTTCCCGAGAACGAGATCTCGTTTGTCCTTCCCGACCACGTCACGTCTTCGGACGCCTTCGCCGTCGCCGAAGTAGCCCGCACCGCATGCCAGCTGCCGATCTTGCCGTCCGGGAGGTTCTGTCCCGAAGACTTCGGCGTCACCTACGCGCTCACCTTCATGGCGGGAACCACCCCGATCGAGACCGTCACCGGGGACCCCGCCGGATGCCCGAGCCTCATGGGACTGGGCCCGACCCGCGCCGCGGGCCCGAGCTTGTGGGACGAGCTCGCCGTGGCCCTGGGGCTGCCCGCCCCCCGGGAGTACTGCGACCCGTTCCGAGGTCGACTCCCCACCGCGCCGACCCAGTGCGGGCCGCTTCTCTGAGGGTGTGGGGCCGCCGGCGCCGCGACCTCGGGTGCCGAACCTGTAGCTTCGCTCCGTGGATCGATACGGCATCACCGTCCCCTTTGACGACGTCCCGCTGGCCGAGCACGTCTCCTGGTATCGGCGCCTGGACGAGCTCGGCTACACCGACGTCTGGACGGGGGAGGCGAACAGCGCCGACGGTTTCACGCCGCTGGCGTTGGCCGCGGTGGCGAGCGCCCGGCTGCAACTCGGGACGGCGGTCGTGCCGGTCTACACGCGCGGCCCCGGGCTGCTCGCCATGCAGGCCGCCACCATGGCCGAGCTCGCGCCCGGGCGCTTCGCCTTGGGAGTCGGCTCGTCGTCCGACGTCATCGTGGAGCGCTGGAACGCGACGCCCTTCCTCGAGCCCTACAAGCGCGTGCGCGACACGGTCCGATTCCTGCGCGCCGCGCTCACAGGGGAGAAGGTCGACGCCGAGTACGAGACCTTCACCGTGCGCGGGTTCCGCCTGGGGCGGCGCGTGGAGCAACCACCACCGATCTACGTCGCCGCCCTGCGGCCCGGGATGCTGCGGTTGGCGGGGCGCGAGGCGGACGGGGCCATTCTCAATTGGCTGTCGGCCGAGGACGTGTCGAAGGTCGTCCCGGAAGTGGGCCCGGGCAAAGCCATCGTGGCCCGCATCTTCGTGTGTCCGACCGAGGACGCCGATCGGGCCCGGTACGTCGGTCGTATCGGCATCGCCGCCTATCTCAACGTGGCGGTGTACGCGGCCTTCCACGAGTGGCTGGGTCGCGGGCCACAGCTCGAAGCGATGTGGACGGCATGGCGCGCCGGGGACCGCAAAGCGGCGCTGGCCGGGATCCCCGACGACGTCGTGGACGCGCTCGTGGTCCACGGTTCGCCCGCTGAATGTCGCGCCCACGTGCAGCGATATGTCGACAATGGCGTCACGATTCCTGTCCTCGCCGTGCTCCCCGGGGGAGACGACCTCGCCAAGGTGGTGGAGAACCTCGCTCCCGGATCGGCCTGAGCGCCGGGGTCCGAGGCGCCGCCGGGGGCGAGGAACCGGCGGGCCGTGTCACGACAGCAGGGCGGCAAGGGCGGAGTCGATGCGGGGTTCCTCGAAGGTGAAGCCGGTTGTCGTCAGTTTGGCGGGGAGAACTCGCTGGCCCGCCAGCACCATCTCCGAGGCGAGGTCGGGGCCCAACGCCACCCGGAGCGCGAAGCCCGGGACGGCAAGGACCGACGGTCGGTGCAGCGCCCGGCCCAGAGCACGGGTGAAGACGCGGTTGGTGACGGGTTCCGGCGCGGTGGCGTTGACCGCTCCCTGGACCGATGGCTCGTCGAGTGCGTAGAGGATGGCGCGGACCTCGTCGGCGAGTGTGATCCAACTCAACCATTGGCGGCCGCTTCCCAACCTGCCCCCGATCCCGTACCGAAACAGAGGAAGTTGGCGCGCCAAGGCGCCGCCACGGGCGCAGAGCACGACCCCCGAGCGCAGCCGGACGACCCGGATGCCGGCAAGACCAGCCGGTTCGGTGGCGTCCTCCCAGGCGCGGCACACCTCGGCCAGGAATCCGGTTCCCCCGGTGCTCTCCTCGGTGAGCACCTCGTCACCGCGATCCCCGTAGAAGCCGACGGCGGAGGCGCTCACGAGCACGGTCGGGGGATGGCGCAGACCGGCCAGGGTGTGCGCCAGGAGCGTCGTCGTCTGGACCCGGCTCGACACGATCTCGGCCCGGCGTGGAGCCGACCAGCGTTTGTCGCCGATGCCGGCACCGGCGAGGTGGACAACCCCGTCGGATCCATCGAACGCGCCGGGGTCGATCGACCCCGCGACGGGATCCCACTGCGACTCGCCGGTCGACGGCGGATGGCGGACGAGGGCCGTGACCTCGTCGCCGCGGGACCGCAGGGCGGCCATCACCGATCGTCCGATGAGCCCGCTCGAGCCCGAGATCACGATGTGCATGCCCGCCCTCCGTTCCCGGCACTCTGGCCCGCGGGGCCGGGCTCAGTTCCGGGTCACCCGGCCGGAGTCAGGCTATGTCCTGGCGAGCGCGTGGAGACCCGAGGCGCGAGACTGCGGACATGGAGTCACTCGTGGGCCCGGTCCTGGCGGCGTCGGGGGCGGTCGTCGGCGTCATCGTGGCCGTGCTCGTCGTGCTCTTCCTCGGTTTCATCTTCCTCTCGTCGGCGATCCGGGTGGTGACCGAGTACGAGCGTTCGGTGTTCTTCCGCCTCGGCCACGTCCGCCCCGAAGCCAAGGGCCCGGGGGTCATCTTCCGGTTCCCCATCGTGGACCGACTGGTGAAGGTGACGTTGCGGGTCGAGGTGGTGGACATCCCGCCACAGGCGGTGATCACCAAGGACAACGTCACGATCTCGGTCGACGCGGTGGTGTACTTCCAAGTCGTCGACCCCGTCCAAGCCGTGCTCGGGGTCGACAACTTCCGCTTCGCCAGCCAACGCATCGCCATGACGAGCCTGCGGTCCATCATCGGCCGACACGAGCTCGACAACCTCCTCGCCCATCGAGAGGACGTGAACAACGAACTGCGTACCGTGATCGCCGCCTCCACCGGACACTGGGGGGTGGAGGTGCGCCAGGTCGAGCTGCGCGACATCACGTTGCCGCCCGAGCTACTCAGAGCAATGGCTCGTCAGGCTGAAGCCGAGCGCGAGCGTCGAGCGAAGGTCATCGCCGCCACCGGTGAGCTCGAGGCGAGCAAGGAACTGTCCGAAGCCGCCGCCAAGCTCTACGAGTCCCCCGGTGCCCTGCAGCTCCGGGCCCTGCAGACGCTGGCGGAGGTGGCGAGCGAGCACAACTCGACGCTGGTGTTCCCCATCCCGATCGAATTGCTGTCGGGATTCGTCACCCACGGGCGCGCCGCCGGCGACTCGGTACCGCCTGTCGCCGTCATCCCGCCCGCTCCGCCCCGGCCCCCGGCGCCGGTCGGTCGGTCGAGTGGCTCGAGCCAACCCGGCGCTGGAGACCCGGCGCCGGGCGGTGCGAGCCCGTCAAGTGGATCGTCGGCCGAAGACCTCTGGGGTCAGGAGCCGCCGCCCCCGCCGTCTTCGTAGCGCGCTCGGATTCCTTCGTCTGCGGCGCGGACCTTGGCCGCCATGCCGTGGCGGAACTTGTCGTAGGCGGCGGACAGTCCGTCCTCGGAGAGCGCCAGGATCCGAACCGCGAGGAGTCCGGCATTCCGAGCGCCATCCACGGCGACGGTGGCGACGGGGACGCCCGGGGGCATCTGCACCATCGCCAGGAGCGCGTCGAGCCCTCCGAGATCCCCCGACGCGATCGGCACACCGATCACGGGGAGCGAGGTGACCGCGGCGAGCACTCCGGCGAGATGTGCCGCCTTGCCTGCGCCCGCGATCAGGGCCCCGAATCCCCGATCCGCAGCATCGCGAGCGAACTGCAAGGCGTCATCGGGCGTGCGATGGGCGGAGAGCACGCGAACCTCGACGGGTACGCCGAACTCGCGCAGCACCTCGATGGCGCCCTCCATCACCGACACATCTGACGCGCTTCCCATCACCACGCCTACCGTCTTCATCGGACTCCCGTCTTCCCTGGTCGACTCGTGCCCATTCGTTCTGTGTGACGATCCCGTCATTCTGCTTCGTGGGCCCGCCGCCGCTCACATTCGGCCCGGGGCCAGGCGGGCCACGAGCCTGGTCGATCAACCCGAAGGCGTCGACACACGATGGAGTACCCCGCGCAGGTGGGCGGTGAGGCTGACCCCGACCGCGGCCATGTCGAGGTCGTAGTCGAGGCGGTCTTCTTCGACGGTGATGTGTCTGACCACGGCCGTGACCTCCTTGGCGGAACCGGTACCGGCCATGGTTGTCGACGACAGCACGAGCGACGTCGTGGACAGGGGGCCCTCGCTCACCTCCACGACACCCGTCGGATGAGCGACGACGAGCTCCACCCGCGTGGGTGACGGGCAGCGCCAGTAGCCCGTCTCGGCGTGGAGAGGGCGGCCGTCGTCGAGACTCCAGGAGCGCTGTGCGTAGGCGAGAAACGGCTTGCCCACGTGCGACAGAGTGATCTCTTCGCCGTAGCGGAAGGGCTCGATGGTCGGGTACGAGCCCTCACCCTCACCGGCCCACCGCCCGAGGAGGAACGAGAGCGGCGCGACGCCATCGTGCAGGGCCGCCGACACCGGGGTCATGTGGCCGCTCACGAGGCGTTCTCCCGGCGATGCAACGACACGGCGTACTCGCCCCCCTCATACGGGGCTCGTTCCCACGTCGCCCACCGGTGCACGAGCTCGAGCCCCACCGACGCGCTCAGCTCGTCGTAGCGCTCGAGGGTGAGTTGGCGCCCGACCTGGAAGCCCGCCACGACCAGGCCCCCGGTCACGACGGTCCGGGCCAGGTTCGAGATCACGGCGGCTTCGGTGCCGAGCTCGAGGAAGATCATCACGTTGCCGGCGGCGACGACGAGGTCGAAGTGTGCATCAGGGAGCTGGGCGCTCGAGAGGTCCCCGAGGATCCATTCCAGGTCCGGCGCCTTGGCCCGGGCGGAGTCGAGCATGGACTGCTCGACGTCGATGCCGACGGTGTCGAAGCCACGTCGGGCCAGCTCGATAGCGACGCGGCCGGTGCCGCAGCCGGCGTCGAGGACCGTAGCGGGTGGTTCGCCGAGGAGCCCGGCTACCAGGTCCGCCTCGCCATGGAGGTAGAGCCCCTCGGTCTCGAACCGGGCGAACCGGGCGTCGTACTCGTCACCGCGAAGAGGCACCCTCAGAACGGTACTGGCACCATGGGTGCTCACGACGGTCGATTGGGGTCGACAGCGCCTGACCGAGGGTGAGGGCCTTCGACCGGCGACGCCACGACGTAAGGGGAACCGCATGCGCATCGGCTTGGGCCTCGAGTTGAACGGGACGATGGACGAGATCGTGGCCAGGGCCCGCGTCCTGGCGTCGACGGGCGTGGCGTCGTTGTGGTCATCGCAGATCTTCGGATGGGACACGCTGACGGTCCTGGCCGTTGTCGGCCGTGAGGTGCCTGGTGTCGATCTGGGCACGGCGGTGATCCCCGTGCACCCGCGTCATCCCATGATGTTGGCCGAGCAGGCGCTCACCGTGCAGGCCGCCAGTGGCGGTCGCCTCGTGCTCGGCATCGGCCTGTCGCACCAGGTCGTGGTGGAGGGGGCGTGGGGCTACTCATTCGACAAGCCCGCCCGCTACATGCGGGAGTACCTCTCGGTGCTCGTGCCCTTGTTGCGCGGTGAACAGGTCTCGTTCAACGGCGAGGTGATCCGCACCAATACCTTCGGGCCTCTCGACGTGCCCCCCACGCCGCCCCCGCCCGTGCTCGTCGCTGCGCTGGGCCCGACCATGCTCCGCCAGGCGGGTACGCAGGCCGACGGTACCGTGACGTGGATGGTGGGACCCGAGACCGTGGAGCAACACGTCGTGCCTGCCATCAGCGCGGCGGCCTCCGATGCCGGCCGCCCGCCGCCCCGGGTTGTTGTCACCCTTCCCGTGTGCGTGACCAATGATCCAACTGCGGCCCGGGCCCGGGCCGCCAAGATCTTCGCCATGTACGGACAGCTTCCTTCGTACCGAGCCATGTTGGACCGCGAAGGGGCGGACGGGCCCGCCGACGTCGCCGTCGTGGGTACCGAGGAAGAGGTCACGGCGCAGATCCGCCGCTTCGCGCAAGGAGGAGCAACGGAGTTCTCCGGAGCCGTCTACGGAACGCCCGAAGAAGTCGAGCGCTCCCGGACATTGCTGGGAGGGCTGGCGAGAGCGGTGTCGAACTGACGCTCCGGCCCCGAGGCGCCAGTCCCTGGCGGATCAGCGGCTGATGCTGGTGTGCTTGAACTCGTTGAGTTCGGGGTGCTCGTCGAACAGCGCCAAGACTCCGTCGATCGTCGAGCGGGCCATCGCGCCATCACTTTCGGGTCGGGTCATGATGCGCACGAATGCGGCGGCGTCGTCGACGATGAACGTCGGGACCCCGAAGACCTGGTGGTCGGTGACGGCGGCCTCGTGAGTCTTGCAGTAGACGTCGTGGGGAGCGCCGTCGGCCACGATATCGAGCACCTCGCCGGCGTCGACGCCAGCGGCTGCGAGAACATCGCGGATCACCGACTCGTCGCGCAGGTCGAGGCTGCGGTCGTGGCGGGCCGAGAACAGGCCCAGATGGACGTCGAAGAAGTGGTCGGGGAAGGTGTCTCTGACGACCAGACCCGCCTCTGTGGCCCGGAGATCGGCGGCCTTGGCGGGGTCGTCCCAGACGGCGATTCCACCTTCCTCGACGTGAACTTGCGAAAGCGAGAACGGGGCGAATTCCACGTCCCAGGGCGCTCCAGCTCGCAGTGCGGCCACCAGATGCTCGTGGGCGTTGCGGGCGAACGGACAGCGGTAGTCATAGGTAACGGAGAAGGTTCGAGGGGTCACCTTGTAGTCAACGCTGCTCGCCACCCAGACATTCCATCCGAATCACGAGCGCCCCTCCAACCGGCACGAGGACGCGTCCCTGCCGCCTGAGCAGGACACCGAGGTGCTTGGTGTCAGCCGGCCTGGGCGATCGGCGCGGCCAAGCTCGCCCCGGTGAATTCCGACGCCCGGGCCGGATCACCTCCGTAGATCGGGCACAGGGGCTGGAAGCTGCACCAGTTGCACAGCGCCGAGGGCCGGGGGCGGAAGTCCTCGTTCTCACAGGCCCGCTCGATGGCGGACCACACCGCCGAGGTCCGCTGGCGGGTTCCGCGCACGGCCTGTTCGGAGGGTACGGCCTCGATGACGAGTGGCTCGCGCAGGTACATGAGCCGGATACGGCTCGGACGACGACCCAGCACCTGTTCGCACAGCAGCGCGTAGAACTGGACGCCGCCAAGCCGTTGCTGCTCCTGGTTGATCGACGGGACGCGCCCGGTCTTGTAGTCGACGACTTCGAGCTCGCCCTCGGCGGTGACGTCGAGTCGGTCGATGATGCCCCGTAGCCGGAGGCCCGCCACGTCGGCCTCGAGGGTCAATTCCACACCCACGGCGTCGACCGCGTCGGGGTCCTCGAGTCGCAGGTAGCCGTCGACCAGCGAGGCGGCGTCGGCCACGAACGACTCGCGCTCGAGGTCTGTCAGCTCGAGGCACGCCAGGTCGGGGTCCTCTTGGAGCGCCTGCCATGCCAGATCGAGTGCATGACGGGCGGCTTCGGGGGTGCGCTCGCCCCGGGGGTGGTCCCAGAACAGGCGCTCGAGCGCGCTGTGGAC
>JADGOL010000172.1 GCA_017882995.1 Acidimicrobiales bacterium
AGAGATCGCCTCGCTCATGGAGGTCCAGATCATGTCCGAGGAGTGGGACCAGACCGACCGCTGACCGACCGTAAGCTGGCTCGGTGGAGAAGCTCGTGTACCTGTTGTGGGGTGATGGCGCGCCCGCGCACGGCGATCAACTGCGCGACCGGCTTCTCGAGCTCGCACCTCGTCTGATCGACGCCGGCGCGCACGCCGTGACGGTGAACGTGCACGACAGCGCCGCGGCCGAGGCCCCTTCGCCCGTGCCCACCCCGGAAGGCGAGGACTGTCACGTCGCCGAGATCTCGATCTGGGTCGGCAGCTACGACCGCCGGGGGCCCTTGGAGAAGCAGATCGTCGCGCTTGGACTGCCGGTCGCCGGCTACCTCGTGGTCGAGTCGCTCTACGAAGACTACGGGACGACCCCCCATTCGGGGCCACGGAATTGGGAAGACGGTCGACGCTCTCCGGGAGTCCTCACGGTGTCGCTCATCCACCGGCCCGCGGGCCTCGACTACGCGACGTGGATCGATCGCTGGCACGGAACGCAGTCGCCCCTGTCGGGCGAGCTCCAACCTCGGTGCCGGTACGTCCGCAACGAGGTGGTGCGTCCGCTCACCGATGGAGCGCCCGAGATCCACGGCATCGTGGAGGAGGCGTGGCCCTCGGCGCAACATGTCGCCGACCCCATGCTGTTCTTCAACGCGCACGGCGACCCGGCCGTGCTCTCGCAGCACATCACCGCCATGCTCGCCAGCGTGAACGCCTGTCTCGACCTTGCCCGCATCCGGAACGTGACGATGAGCGAGTATCTCGTCAAGACCCTCTGACGTCGGACACGGGCCGGGCGCGTCTCAAGTTGCGTCCGAGGATTTGTCAGAATGGCAGGGTGACACCCGTCCTCTCACGATCGGTCCGAGCAGCTGCGATCGTCTGTGTGCTGGGCGTGACCGCGACCGCGTGCGGGACCTCCAAGGCAGCCGCGCCGACCACGCAGCCGACCACCACCGCGGCGACCGCCACCACCCTCCAGACCATTCCTCCCGCCTCGACGACTTCGACCACGGTTCCCGTGCCGACGACGGCCGCCCCGGTGATCCCGCCCGCCCCACAACCGACCGCCGAGGCTGCCGCCAACGCGCTCGTCGGGTACTGGGCCTCGGGAAACAGGACCACCGCGCTCCGGGTGGCGACTCCACAGGCGGTGACGACGTTGTTCGCAGTCCCCTATCCCAGTGGGCTGGCGGTCGATCGTGGATGCACCTCGGCGTTCCCCCCCATCATCTGTACCTTCGGGGCGCCCGGGGGAGGGCCCACCAACGCGCCGATCTACCAGCTTTATGAGTCTCAGGCCCCGGGGGGTTGGTACGTCGGCTCGGTCCAGATCCAGTGAGTTGACGAGGCGGTCTCACCGCCGAGACCACTTCCCGGCGCAGAGCTTCGGGCTCACGAGGCGGCGCTCCCTCGGGGCGTCTCGACATGTGCCCACTGGCCATCAGCGGGGAAATCAGGGTCGGGCTGCCGGGATTTGAACCCGGGACCTCCACGTCCCGAACGTGGCGCGCTAACCAAGCTGCGCTACAGCCCGTGGTGCCGGCATCCCGGCTGGGCCGGAACGTTGTCGACCGACCGGCAACCGCGTCGATGGTAGTGCGAAAACCCCAGGTGGCTCCGCCCGGCGTCAGGTGGTGCCGGATCGTTCCTCGGCGACGACGTCGCTGGCTGCTTGGACGACCACCTTGGCCACCCGCCGCTTGTCCATCTCGGCCACCCGCAGCTCCCATCCGTCGTGCGTCAGCTTCTCACCCTCCTCGGGGATGTGACCGAACGCGTCGAACAGGAAGCCGCCCAGGGTCACGTAGTCACCTTCGGGGACATCGACCCCGAGTTGGTCGCGCACGTCGTCGATGCTCGCGCCCCCGTCCACGAGCCAGCGGGTGCCGTCGACCCGGACGATCTCGGGCTCTCCCCCAGGATCGAACTCGTCGCGCAGGTCCCCGACGAGGGCGGCGAGAAGGTCTTTCACGGTCAGGACGCCCGCCACCCCGCCGTATTCGTCGACGACGATCGCGAAGGCCCTTCGGTCGCGTCGCATATCGGCGAGGACGTCGAGCACGAAGCGGCTTTCGGGCACCGGGTAGGGCTGACGGAGCCGGCGCGAGATGTCGAGCGGTGTGGGCTTGTCGGGCTCACCACCGCCGCTGCCGTTGCGGACGTCGAGCGCCCACCCTGAGCGGAACAGGTCGTTGACCAAGAGGATCCCGATGAGATGGTCGAGGTCGTCGTCGTAGACAGGGAAACTGCTGTGACCGGTCTGGCGGACGGCCCGAGCCACGTCGGCGGCGTGGACGGGGATGGGAAGGCCGACCACATCCACACGGGGTGTCATCACTTCGCGCACCGTCGTGTCGCGCAGGTCGTGCAACGCGGCGAGGATCAGTCGTTCCTGGTCCTCGCCCGATTCTTCCCGGCGTCGGCTGCGACCCGGGCGTGATCCTGGAGGGCGGTCTTCGGGTGAGCCTTCGCGTTTGCGGAACACGTTGAGAAACGAACGATCAGACGTCGACACCGGCGGCGTCCCCGCCCGAGTGCTCTGCACTGACCACCGCCAGAACCGGCACGGGCTGGAAGGACTCGTCGTGGTACGTCCCGCCGTCGACGAGCGCGGTCGTAGCTTTGCGGAGCCGAATGGGGTCGAGGGGCTTCACGATCCATCCCTCGGCGCCCGACCGCTTGGCCAGAAAGACGTCGGGGCGGCGGTCGAGCAGCATGAGCACCGGTACGTGGGGGAGGTTGTCGTAGGACTCCTCGAGACGCAGCTCGAGACAGACCGCCATGCCCCCCATGCTTCCCATCTGGAGGTCCACGATCACGAGATCGGGCTCGTGCTCGTCGACGGCAGGGGCCACGGCGTGGCCGGAGTCGACCTCGATGATCTCGGTGTCGGGATCGCCCGCCACGGCGACCACATCGGCGCGCACCGACGGGGCGTCGCTGGCCACCACGATCGTGCGCACGGACGTCAGGCTAACGGGTGCCGACCTGATCGGAAAAGAGGTGGTCGGCGACCAGCCCGAGCCCGTCCACGTCGTGCACGTCCACGTCGAGCAGGGGGACGAGCGACACCGGGGACGGCGCCACCTGGATCACGAGCGCGGCGAAGGCATCCTCCTCGCGCCGGTTCACTGCTTGGTAGCCCCGGAGATTGTCGATGAGCGCGGCGAGCGCACTTCCCGGGGGAGCCACCGGGAGTGCGCCGGCCGCTCCGAAGGCGGGATGGACCCGATTGACGACCAGGCCCTCCACGGCCAGCCCCGACTCGTTCAGCTTGTCGGCGAACCACCCGGCCTCTTCCACGGTGTCGGACCGGGGCGAAGTCACGAGCACGAACGCTGTGGTCCGTCGTGCCAGGAGCCGGCGCATGTGCTCGGCCCGGTTCCGGAATCCCTCCTCCATCCCTTCGAAGGCCTGGAAGAACGCCACCGCGTCGTGGACGATCTCGGCCCCGGCCACCTTCGAGATCGTGCGCAGCAGGGCCTGGGTCGCCACCGACACGGCGCGGAGATAGGCGCGCGTCGGCATCAGCAGTAGCTGGAACAGGCGGTGACCGAGGAACCGGGTGAGCCGGCGCGGGGCGTCGAGGAAGTCGAGCGCGTTGCGCGACGGCGGGGTGTCGACGACCACGAGGTCGTAGTGCCCGTCTTCGGAGAGCTCGTAGAGCTTCTCCATGGCCATGTACTCCTGGGTCCCCGACAACGCCCCGGTGAGATTGCGGTAGATCCGGTTGGTCAGGATGCTCTCGGCCTGCTCGGGTGACGAGGCATACGTGGCGATCAGCTCGTCGAAGGTGCCTTTGGGGTCGAGCATCAGCGCCCACAACTCCCCGGGCCAGTCCCCGTCGATCCGCCGCGGCGTGTTGGCGAGGGTGTCGACGCCCAACGCGTCGGCGAGGCGTTTGGCCGGGTCGATGGTGACCACGCAGGCCCGTCGGCCCCTCCGGGCGGCCTCGAGGGCGAAAGCGGCTGACACCGTGGTCTTGCCCACCCCACCCGAGCCGCAGCACACCACGATGGCGCGTTCGGCGACGATCTCCGATAGCCCGACCATGCCGCTCAGGGCAAGAGGCACCGGCGGCACAAGAGGGACGTCGGGCGGGACAACGTCGGACCCGGGGGGCGGCGGAACCGAGCTCACAGCGTGACCCCATCGTGGGGGCCATCGTCAGCGGAATCGCCGGAGTTTGCACCGGGTTCGGTCCGGGGCAGCGGGGCCCGGGCGCCTTCGTCGGGGAGCCGGCGAACGGCCGCGGCGAGCTGTTCGGCCAACACGTCGAGCTCATCGAGCCCGATCCCGGCGCTGAAGAGGAACGGGGCCTGGAGCTGCGGCAGGGGAAGCTCGCTGGCGAGGCGTGCCCGCTGCTCCTCTTGGAGGCGGAAGCGCCGGGCCCGGAACTCGGCCGCGGCTCGCAACGCGCCGGCCTGGTCCTTCGTCAAGGTCACCCCGACCTCGGACGCGGCCTCCTCGGGATCGCGCTCGAGACCGGGATCGGCGGGAAGGCACGAGTTGACGATGACGGGCCCCAGGGAGATGCCGATCCGGTCCTCGAGCGCATAGGCGGCCTCGACGACCTCGTTGACCGGCATCTCCTCGGGAAGGGTGACGAGCGCCACCTGGCATCGATCGGGGTCAGACAACAGCTCGACCACATCAGCCGCCTGAATCCGCACCGGGCCCGAGCGGGCCGCGTCCATGAGACCCTGCGCCGAGGACAGAAACGTCATGGCATGACCCGTGGCGGGCGCGTCCACGAGGATCAGATCGGCGGCGCGCTGGCGCTCGAGGCTCTTCACCTTGCCGAGGACCAGGATGTCCCGGATGCCCGGGATGGCCGTCGACACGACGTCGAGGGCCCCTGAGGACAC
>JADGOL010000173.1 GCA_017882995.1 Acidimicrobiales bacterium
CGAGCAGGTCGATCGGGTGCTCGGAGCGGACATCGCGCATGATGCCTCCTCGGTCGCCGCAGGTGTCGACGCCGAAGCCCAGGATGATCTCGGAGTTCGAGGGTGTCAAGAGCCCCCTGTCGGGCACACCGCTCCATCGCAGTGGCCCCTTCGGGCGGCGTGCGGGCGTTGCCGTACAGTGGGCGAGGTCGGACATCACCGCGGTCGGGGTTACCCGGCCACCCTCTTGCACCGGAGGGCACCACGCCATGAGCACCTACCCGTATCAGGACCGCTTCGAGATCAATCGTCGGCTCCCCGAAGCGGGCCGGAGCCACCACGAGATCCTCGGCGAGCTGGAGGTGATGGCGAAGGAGGAGGACGCGTTCTGGGAGACCGGGAAGTGCTCGGGGACGATGTACTGCGGCGACCACGACCACTACCACTTCCTCAACAAGGCGTTCGGAATGTTCGCTCATGTCAACTCGCTCCAACGCGACATGTGCCCGAGCTCCACCAAGTTCGAAGCCGAGGTCATCGCCATGACACTCGATCTTCTCCACGCCGAGGCGGTACAGGGCTCGACACCCGCCGGCCTCGTGACCACGGGGGGCACGGGCAGCATCGCCCACGCCATGCTCGCCTACCGCGATCACGCCAATCAGGAGCGCGGGGTCACCCGACCCAATGTCATCAAACCCGAAACCGCCCACCCCGCCTTCGACAAGGCCTGTCATCTCTTCGGCATCGAGTTGCGGCGCGCCCCCGTCGACCCCGAGTCCACTCTCGTCGACGTCGACTGGGTCGACGAGAACATCGACGACCAGACCGTCGCCATCATCGGCTCGGCGTGCAACTACGGCTACGGGACCGTCGACCCCATCGACCGGCTCTCGGATGTGGCGCTGCGCCATGGAGTGGGCCTGCACGTCGACAGTTGCCTGGGCGGGTTCATCCTGCCCTTCGGCCAGGAGCTCGGATACGACATCCCGGTCTTCGACTACCGCCTGCCCGGCGTCACCTCCATGTCTGCCGACACCCACAAGTACGGCTACGCGTTGAAGGGCACGTCGGTGCTGACATTCCGCGACCAGGCGCTGCGCAACTCCCAGTACTTCTTCCTCACCGACTGGAGCGGGGGGAAGTACTGCTCGCCGGGCATGGAGGGATCGCGCTCGGGTGGGCTTCTCGCCGCCACGTGGGCGTCGATGGTGCACCTCGGCCGGGAGGGATATCGCAACCACGCCCGCCGGATCTTCGAGACCGCCGAAGTCATGCAGGGCGCGGTGCGCTCGCATCCCGAGCTTCAGCTCCGCGGCAAACCGACATTCCTGTTCAGCTTCACCTCAGACGTCTTCGACGTGTACCACGTCAACGACTTCATGCGCCTGCGAGGGTGGCGACTCAACGGCCAGCAGTACCCGAACGCGCTGCACATGGCGGTGACCCGACCTCAGACCCAGGCCGGTGTCGCCGACGCCTTCACCGTCGACCTGGCCGACGCCGTGGAGTACGCCCGGGCCCACAAGGACGAGGCGCCCAAGTCCGGTGCTATCTATGGCGGCGTCGCCGGCGGCATGACCGACGAGGCCGACAGCTTCATCAAGGCCGTCATGGCCGACATGATGGACGGGTACCAGCAGGTTCCCGGGGAGGAGTGACCCTCCCACGTCACGAACGTTTCGTCCTCGCCGTGGACCTGGGGACGGGCGGACCGAAGATCGGACTCGTGTCGCTCACCGGCGCGGTGGCGTGGAGCGAACACGTGGCGCTCACCACCCGAATGCTTCCCGGTGGTGGGTCGGTCCAAGACGCCGAGGAGTGGTGGCGAGTGATCGCCGACGCCTCGCGGCGGGCGATGAGAAGCGGTGCGGTGCGACGCGACCAGCTCGTAGCGGTGTCGTGCACCGGGCAATGGGCGAGCACCGTCCCCGTCGCCGAGGACGGGCGGCCCGTCGGTGACTGTGTCATGTGGATGGACAGTCGGGGCGCCCCGCATTCCCGTCGGGCCGTGGGAGGGCCCGTGTCGGGATACGCCCCCCTGGCGTTGTGGCGCTGGGTGCGACACAGCGGCGGCGCCCCCTCCACCTCGGGAGCCGATCCCATCGGGCACATGCTGTATCTCGAGCACGATGAGCCGGCCGTAGCCGAACGGGTCCGTTGGTATATGGAGCCGGTCGACTACTTGTCGATGCGATTCACCGGCATTGCCGCCGCCTCTCATGCCTCGATGACCGCGGCGTGGCTGACCGACAACCGAAAGCCCGACCGCCTCGTCTACGACGACGTCCTCGTCCGACGGGCCGGGGTGCCCGCCGGCAAGCTCCCACCCCTGGTGCCCACCGGCTCGGTGGTGGGCGATGTGCGCCCTGAGGTGGCTGACGAGCTCGGCCTACCTCGCGGCGTCAGGGTGGTGACCGGGACCCCGGACCTCCACTCCGCCGCCGTCGGTTCGGGAGCCGTCCTCGACTACCAGACCCACCTGGTGATCAGTACGACATCGTGGATCAGTTGTCCGGTGCCGATGAAGAAGACCGATGCCGTGCACCAGATCGCCTCGGTGCCGGGACTGAGTCCGGGTCGATACCTGATCGCCGACAACCACGACACCGGGGGCCTGTGCCTGCAGTGGCTGCGAGACAACGTGATCGGGCCCGCCGACGATCTGCTCGACGACCCCCTCCACGGCGCCGCGCCCAGCTTCGATGCACTCACCGCGCTGGCGGCGTCGGTACCGGCCGGCAGTGGGGACGTCTTGTTCACCCCGTGGCTGGCCGGGGAGCGATCACCGGTCGACGACCGCAAGGCCCGAGGGGGCTTTCACAACATGTCGCTGGCCACCACCCGGGCCCATCTGGTGCGGGCGGTGCTCGAAGGAGTGGCCTTCAACAGTCGGTGGCTGCACGACGCGGTCGAGCGATTCGTCAAGCGCCGCCTCGATCCCCTGCGCGTGATCGGCGGTGGCGCCACCTCGGACCTGTGGTGCCAGATCCATGCCGATGTGATGGGACGAACAATTGAACGCGTCGCCGAACCCTTGCACGCCAACTTGCGCGGTGCGGCCATGTTCGCGGCCCTGGCTCTGGGCGAAGTGGACCTCGAGGAGATAGCCGGGCTCGTCGCCGTCGATGCCCGCTTCGAGCCCGATGCGGGCGCCGCGGCGACGTACGACCGCCTGTTCGGCGAGTTCCCCAAGCTCTATCGCTCGCAGAAACCGATGTTCGCCCGCCTCAACGGGCCCCGGGGCTCGCCCCAACCATCGCGGCCATACTGATCCGATGACAGGTGGGACGCGTCCTCCCGGGCGATCGGGGGTCGCACCCGGACTCGTCGTGCTGGTGAGCGCGGTCGTGCTCGTCGATACGGTGTTCTTCACAGCACTGACACCACTTCTCCCCCACTACGTCCACACTCTCGGCCTCTCCAAGGCGCAGGCCGGCATCCTGGTGGCGTCGTACCCCATCGGCACGCTTCTCGGCGCGGTCCCCGGCGGTGTGCTCGCCAGTCGCCTCGGCGTGCGACCGGCCGTGATGATCGGACTGGCCGCCATGAGTGTGGCAAGTCTCGTCTTCGGGTACGCGCATTCGCTGGCACTGCTCGACTCGGCCCGATTCGTCCAGGGTGTCGCCGGTGCGTGCACCTGGGCGGGCGGGCTCGCCTGGCTCGCGGCCGCCGCCACCGCGGAACGACGGGGTGCCGCGCTCGGAACGGCATTCGCGGCGGCGGTCGGAGGAGCACTTCTCGGCCCGGTCATCGGCGCCGTTGCCAGCCACGTGGGAACCGGACCCGCCTTCGCGGCCGCCACCGTGGCCGGCGGCACGCTCATGGTGGCCAGTGTGCTCGTCCCAAAACCATTGGCCGCCACGCGCCAGACCCTGCGTAGCGCGCTGCCGGCGATCTCCGAACCTGCCATCTCCGTGGGGCTGTGGTTGACGTTCGTGGCCGGGCTCGCCCTCGGCGTCGTCGACGTGCTCGCCCCGTTGCGGCTCAACCGACTCGGGGCCGACGCGCTCGTCATCGCCGGCGTGTTCCTGGGCGCGGCGGCGGTCGAGGTCGTGCTCTCGCCCTTGGTGGGTCGCCTGGCGGACCGACGGGGACGCATGGTCCCGGTGCGCCTGTCACTTATCGCGGCCATCGCCGTCGCCGTGCTCGCACCGTGGCTCCGCCCCCTCCCGGTCCTCGTCGTCCTCCTCGTCCTCGGGCTGCCCGCGTTCGGCACGTTGTTCGTGCCCGCGGCCACGATGATCGGCGACGGCGCGGAACGTCGCCAGCTGCATCATGGCCTGGCCTACGGCGTGGGGAACCTGGCCTGGGCGTCGGGTCAAGGGGTTGCGGCGGCGGCCAGCGGTGCTCTCGCCCAGGCAACGGTCGACGCTGTCCCCTACCTCCTGCTGGCGACAACAATGGCGCTCACCGCAGTCGCCCTGCGGCGACGAGGCCTACGAGGAGGAGATTTGTGAAATTCCCGTCGGGCGAGCCGATCCTCCACATCTCCATGCCAGTGCGCGATCTCGAGGAGTCCCGGCACTTCTACGTCGACGTGCTCGGCTGCGAACCGGGTCGGGTCATGGACCGGTCCTTCGACGTCTTCTTCTTCGGCTGCCAGGTGACACTGCACGAGCGACCGGCCGAAGTGCTCGCCCCCGAACAGCAAGGTGTCCGCCACTTCGGGGTGACGCTGAGCGACGAAAGGTGGCGCGAACTGGTCGATCGCCTCCGGGCCGAGGGCACCGTGTTCCTGCGGCCGCCCGCCACCGACTATGCCGACACCCCTCGCGAGCAGCACAAAGCCATGGTTGCCGACCCCAGCGGCAACGCCATCGAGCTCAAGACCTACAAGGACCCGAGCGCTGCCCTGACGGGTTGACGGAATCACTTCTGACGCCTGGGCGTTCACCTCGGTGAGGGCGACGACCAGGAGGAGACAGTGGCAGGGGTAAACGATTTCAACGGGCAGATCATCGAAGAGTTCCACGCCAACGGTGGCAAGCTCGGAGGGCCATTCGCGGGCGCGCAGATGCTCCTTCTACATCACAAGGGCGCCAAGACCGGCACCGAGCGGGTGAACCCGGTCGCGTACCGAAGGTTGGGCGACTCGCTGGTCGTGTTCGCGTCGAAGGGAGGGGCACCGACCAACCCCGACTGGTACTACAACCTGCGCGCCCATCCCCACACCACCGTCGAGGTGGGTTCCGAGACGATCCCGGTCGTGGCCCGCGTCGCCGACGACGCCGAGCGCGCGCCGATCTGGGAAGCCCAGAAGCGCGACAACCCGGGATTTGCCGACTACGAGACGAAGACGACGCGCCAGATACCTGTCGTCATCCTCGAACGCGCCGAGTGAAGTACGGGGTACGCGCGGTGACGTCGTGGTGTGCGCGGTGACGGCGTGGTGTGTGGGGTGCGCGGGGTCCACGGGGCACGCGAGGTAAGCGAGGGCCGCGAGATCCTGTGATCAGTCGATTGGTCACGTTCCTGAGACCTTGTCCTGCTCTTTCAACAGAGTCGGCGCGACGAGTGGTCAATTGCGGCCGCACGAAAGTAGTTGACGCTCACGAGCGGACGCACGATGATCATGAACCGAAGCAGCCCTTCGGCACCGATACCGCGATGCCGCAATCACAAACCGCTTCTTGGGGGACACGTGAGACTCGCCCGTACCGTTCGATCGCTCTTCGTCGCCGCGCTGGTCGTGGGAACCGTGGCATTCACTGGTGCAGGGACCGCATTTGCCGACGGCAACGGTGGTTCGTTCCACGGTGATCACCACCACAACGGTCCCGCCACACTCTTCGTCTCGCCCTCGGGCCAGACGGGGAACTCCGACTGGTCGTGCAACACCGCCGGATATTCGACAATCGACGCGGCGGTGAGTGCGGCGAGCCCGTGGGCCACGATCGTGGTATGCGGCGGCACCTACCACGAGCAGGTGGTGATCACGCAACCGTTGTCGATCGAGGGTCGCAACAACGCCACGATCGACGAGACCGGCGTCACCCCGACCTTCTCGGTGCCCATGCCCCCGGGCCCCGACGTCGCGATCTACGCCGCTGTGGTGATCATCAGCTCCAACGTGGAGGTCGAGAACCTCACGATCACTGGCGCCATGGGCGAGGGCATCATCGCCGCCGGGCTCGGGGCCCCGATCACCCACGTACACATCAACCACAACAAGGTCGTCAACAACGACCTCGGTGGAGGTGTTCCACCGGCCTCGCCGTATTTCCAGTGCGCCGCCAACGGTCAGATCCCCGGTGACTGCGGCGAGGGGATCCACTTCGCCGGCGGAGTGGCCTGGTCCGACGTGAGTGACAACTTCGTGAGCGGCAACTCCGGAGGGATCCTCCTCTCCGACGACGTCGGCCCCAC
>JADGOL010000174.1 GCA_017882995.1 Acidimicrobiales bacterium
GACCAGCAATACATGAAATTTAGTTAAAACTGAGGAAAGGGGCTAGAGCGAGCAAACGCTGAGGTTGGCACCATCACCGACGTGTCCCGGAGGGGCGAGGCCCCCCGCACGACGTTCAACCGCGAAGACGGCGGAGCTCCGCGGCCACGGCCTTGCCGTCGGCCCGGTTGTTCGAGGCCCTCATCACGTGGCCGGTGAAGAAGCCGACGAGCTTGTCCTCGCCCCCGACGTACCGCTGCCACTCGTCGGGGTGGGCGGCCACGACCTCGGCCACAACGGTCGCCAGTGACCCGGTGTCGAGGGCCTCGAAGCCCCGTCGCCGGGCGATCTCGGCGGGATCGCCGCCGTTCTCGAGCATTTCGGCGAGCACGGTCTTGGACTGGGTGGCACTGAGCTTCCCGTCCTGCTCCATCCGCAACAGCGCCACGAACGAGGCCACCTCGATCCGGCGGGCCGCGTCGGGATCGGCCGACGCCTCGTTGGAGGTCCGCGCCAACGCCAACGCGGCGTCCACACCCGCGCCGGCCGCCGCGGTCACGAGACCGTCGAGACCGTGCTCGACAACCGTGGCGATCTGATCGGCGCGGGCCCGACTGACGGGCTCGGGGCCGAGCAGCCCGGCGAGCTTGTCCCGTCGCTCGGCCGGCATGGGACCGATCGACGCCGCCACCTCGGCCTGCCAACTTGCGTCGGGCACCACCGGCACGAGGTCGGGCTCGGGAAAGTACCGGTAGTCGAAGGCCTCCTCCTTCGACCGCAGGGCCACGGTCACACCCTCGTCCTCGTTCCAGTGCCGCGTCTGCTGGACCACTTTGTCGCCGGCCCCGACCAACCCGATCTGCCGCTCGATCTCGTACTCGATGGCCCGACCGAGCGACCGCAGTGAGTTGAGGTTCTTGATCTCGCAACGCGTGCCGAGCTCGAAGGTCCCCGCCGGCCGCACCGACACATTGGCGTCGACCCGCATGGACCCCTCCTCCATCCGACCGTCCGACGCCCCGGTGGCGACGAGGATCCCCCGGAGCTCCGACGCGTAGAGCCTCGCCTGGGTCGAGGACCTCATGTCGGGCGCGGAGACGATCTCCACCAACGGCACCCCGGCCCGGTTGTAATCGACGAGCGAGTGGTCGGCGTCATGGATCCGCCCGCCCCCGCCGATGTGTGACGTCTTGCCGGTGTCCTCCTCCATGTGCGCCCGCTCGATCCTCACCCGGCTGTCGTCGGGAAGCTCGAGCCAGCCGTTGACGTTGATGGGCGCGTCGTACTGACTGACCTGATAGTCCTTGGGCATGTCCGGATAGAAGTAGTTCTTCCGGTGGAAGATCGACGGCCGGATCTCACAATGCAACGCCAGGCCGATCCTCATGGCGTATTCGACGGCCCGTATGTTGAGCACCGGGAGCGAGCCGGGCAGGCCCAGGCACACCGGGCACACGTTGGTGTTGGGCTCGTCGCCGAAGGCGTTCCGGCATCCGCAGAAGAGCTTGGTCTTCGTGTTCAGCTCGCAATGCACCTCGAGCCCGATGACCGGTTCCCACGCCGCCTTGTCGCTGGACCTGTCGCTCTTGGAGTCGGCGGTCATCGGGCGTGCACCCGGGGAGGACCGAGGACCGGCGCGCCGAGCTCGAGGACCGCGGCCACCTGGAACATGACGGGCTCGCCCAAGGCCGGTGCGAGCACCTGGACCCCGACCGGCAACCCGCTGTCGTCGGGGCCGAAGGGGATGCTGATGGCGGGATGCCCGGCCAGGTTGGACGGCACGGTGCACACGTCGGACAGGTACATCGCCCACGGATCGTCGACCTTGGCCCCGATGGCAAACGCAGTGGTGGGCGTGGTCGCACCGAGCAGCACGTCGAAGCGCTGATAGGCGACCGCCAGTGCGTCGATGATGAGCGTCCTCACCTTCTGGGCCTGGCCGTAATAGGCGTCGTAGTACCCGGCCGACAAGGCGTAGGTGCCGAGCATGATCCGCCGCTTCACCTCGGCCCCGAACCCCGCCGCGCGCGTCGCCGCGTTCATGGACTCGGCCGTCTCGGCATCGACCCGCAATCCGTACCGCACGCCGTCGTACCGAGACAGGTTCGACGAGGCCTCGGCCGGTGCCACGATGTAATACGCGGGCAGGCCGTGACGGAACTCGGGGATGGAGAACTCCTCGACATTGGCACCGGCGCCCGCCAGGGTCTCCGCCGCCTCGCGCACCCGCGCCTCGACGGCCCCGTCCACCCCGTCGACCAGCTCGGAGACCAACCCCACCCGCAACCCCTCGACGCCGTCGGCGAGCGCCGAGACCGTGCGGGGCACGGGCCGCTCCAGACAGGTCGAGTCCATGGGGTCCTGCCCGCCGATGACATCGAACAACACCGCGCTCTCGGTGACCGTCGTCGTGAGCGGGCCGATCTGGTCGAGCGAGCTGGCGAAGGCCACGAGCCCGTACCGAGACACCGTCCCGTAGGTGGGCTTCATCCCCACGACGCCGCACAACGCGGCGGGTTGCCGGATCGAGCCCCCGGTGTCGGAACCGAGCGCGAGCGGCGCCAACCCCGCCGCCACGGCGGCAGCCGATCCCCCCGACGAGCCTCCCGGGACGCGGGCGGGATCATGAGGGTTGCGGGTGGGCCCGAAGGCGGAGTTCTCGGTGGAGGACCCCATGGCGAACTCGTCGAGGTTGGTCTTGCCGATCACGATCGCGCCGGCGGCCCGAAGACGCTGCACCACGGTGGCGTCGTAGGGCGGGCACCAACCGTCGAGGATCCGCGACGAACACGTGGTGGGCACCCCACGCGTGCACATGTTGTCCTTCAACGCCACGGGAACACCGGCCAGAGGACCCGGGTCCCCTCCCGCCGCCACCTTCAGGTCGACAGACTCCGCCTCGCGGCGCGCCCCGTCGTGCAGCACGGTCACGAAGGCGTGCAGCTCCCCGTCGATCTCGTCGATGGCGCCGAGGTACCTGTCGACGACGTCGGCGGCCGAGACCGACCCGGACCGCACGTCTCGGGCGATGTCGAGGGCAGCGCTCGGCCTGGCTCCGGGGGCGGCGAGGTCGGTGGGACCGGCGCCGGTCACAGGGCCTCCCCCAGGATCGGCGGCACCCTGAAGCGCCCGTCTTCAACGGCCGGCGCCTGGGCGAGCACCTCGGCGCGGTCGAGCGACGGCCGCGGCTCGTCGGTACGCGTCACGTTGCGCAACGGCAGGGGATGCGCGGTGGGCTCGACCCCCTCGGTGTCGAGGGCGGCGACCTCCGCCGCGTGTCCGATGACCGCGGCCAGCTGCACTGCGTACAAATCGAGCTCGTCGTCGGTCAGGTCGATGCGCGCCAGACGCGCCACGTAGGCGGCGTCTTCGCGCGTGAGGCTGGGTGTGCCGGACCCGGGCTCGCCGGTCTCGGGCTGGCCCGGCATCAACCCGCCGTCCCTGCCACCATCCCGCCGGCCGAGGCCGAGCTCAGCACATCGCCCACGAACTCCACCGTCCGCGACACCACGAGCTCGGCGTCGTAGTCGAGCGTGGCCACGTGGTAGCTCCGTTCGAGCCACACCCGCTCGATGGGACCCGAGACCTTTTCGACGAGCACGTCCCCCGACGACGACGGCACCACGTGGTCCTGTCGGCTCGAGAGCAACAGCACCGGACACGTGATCCGGCCGAGCTCGGCGGCGACCTCGTCGATCCCCGCGAACAGACTCAGCGCGGCCTCGATGGGCGACCCCAGATAAGCGAGCTCGACAGATCCTTCCTTGGCGATGTCGGACCCCACGCCCGGAGCCACCTCGGTGCCTGTATCGAGAATCCCCTGCAGTACCTCTCGGAAGCTCTCCGCCGGCGGGTCGACGAACGGGTTGACCACCACCATCCCCACGATCTCGGGATGGTGCTCGGCCAACCGGCAGGCCAGTGTCGCTCCCATCGACAGCGCCACCACCGCGACCGCGTCGCAGCGTCGCGCCAGATCGCTGTACGCGGCTTCGGCCGCGGCGACGTAGTCGGACCACCGCGTGGGGATCATGTCTTCGAGGGCGGTCCCGTGACCGGGCAGGAGGGGGAGCTCGACGGTGTACCCCTCGGCCGCCACCGCCTGGGCCAACGGCCGCATGGACTGGGGGTTGCCTGTGAAACCGTGCAGGACGAGGACGCCGCGCGCATCACCGTCGTGGGTGAAGGGCTCGGCACCGGGAAGGACAGGGGCGACCACGTCGAGATGCTAGGCGACGGGCCGCACCGGCCTGCTCGGACCTACGGTGGGGCCCGCCGGGTATGGTGAATCCGCCCGACCCGGGGCCGTGCGTGGGCATCGGCCGCGGTGCACACCACGAACCGCACCGAACTGCAACGAACAGCAAGGAGCACAGCGACGATGGCCCAGTACGCCTTCCTGAGTGACGAATGGGTAGACGAGGCCCGCAAGATCCGCCAGGAGTACGAGGGTCGCGCCGCGGCCATGGCCCATCAGATGCGGATGAACCTGGTCGTAACCGACGTCCCCTTCGGCGACGGTCCGATCGACGCCCACCTCGACACCACCGACGGCCCCCTGAAGCTCGACAAGGGCCACATCGACCCCGCCGACCTCAAGGTCACTCTCGAGTACGCCACGGCCAAGGCGATCCTCGTGGAGGGCAATCCCCAGGTCGGCATGCAGGCCTTCATGGCCGGCAAGATCAAGGTCGAGGGCGACATGGCCAAGCTGATGATGCTCCAGGGCGCCGCTCCCGACGAGAACGCCCAGGAGGTCGCCCAGCGACTCCGGGCGATGACCTCCTAGAGCTGGCTATCGGTCTGAGCCCGGTCGGGGCTGGGCCGGATCGCGCAGCACGACGGGCTGGCGCTCGGTCACGTCGAGAGCTTCGAGTGCCTCGACCGACGGCGCCAGGTTCCTCGGAGTCGATCGCGACATCACCGCACCCGCCACGCCCAGCAACGCCACCGCGCCCCCAACCAGATACGCGACGTGGAAGGCATGCAGTCGGTCGCCCGCGACGTGATGGCCCCGGAGGACCGCGTCGTACACGGTCTCCATCACCTGGATCCCGGCCACGGTGCCGAGCTGATTCATGAGCTGTTGGGAGGCGGCCGCGGTGCCGAGGTCCTCGGGGGCGAATTCATTGGACGCGGTGGCAGACAGAGACGGCGACGCCAGGCCGAGGCCCATCCCCGACAGCGCCAGCGCGATCTCCACCAAGGCGATCCCCGTGGAATGTCCCGCCAGCGCGAACACGCCCATGGAGAGCACCACAGCCGTCGTCCCCACCACCGCCAACGTCCGCTCCCCGACGCGCACGGCCAGGTACCCGGCGAAAGGCGCGATGGTGGAGAAGACGATGGGTCGCGGCAGCGACAAGAAGCCAACCACCGACTGATTGTGGAGGTACCCGAACGAGTACTCGAGCAACAACGGGGTGAGGAAGAACCCACCGAGATAGGCGAAGTTGGCGGTGCTCTGCGCGACGACGGGGAAGACGAAGTTCCGTTTGCGCAGATACGAGAGCGGGAAGATGGGCTCCGAGGCCCGGCGTTCGGCGGCCCGGAACACGACACCGCACACGACCGACGCCGCCAGCAGACCGGCCACGAGCGGGCTCGACAACCCGTAGGTCGGTAAGAAGGTCAGGGCCAAGAGGAAGGCGGCGACACACGACGCGATCGACAATGCCCCGGCCCAGTCCAGATCGAGCTCCTCCCACCTGACATGTCGGCGCCCGGCGGCTCGCTGCGGCAACACGGCCATGGCGAGCACCGCCGAGATCAACAACAGCGGGACCTGGAGGAAGAACATCCACCGCCAACCGAAGGCCTGGATGACCGGACCACCCAAGGCAACGCCGATCACCGGTCCCCCCGCGCCCACGAGCGACCAGAAACCGAGTGCCTTCACTCGATCGCCGTGGTCGAAGACCGACAGCACGAGCGCCATCGACGCGGCGCCGATGGACGCCCCCACCATGCCGCCCAGGATTCGGGCCGCGATGAGCACGCCGATGTTCGGCGCCAGCGCGGACAGAGCCGCGGCCACCGTCTCGGCCATGATCCCGGCCATGAACAGCCGGCGATGGCCGAACAGGTCCCCGGCCTTGCCGACCAACGGCGCCACCACGCCGTAGGCGAGCAACGGCCCCGTCACGACCCAGGTGGTGGCTCCGAAGCTCGCGTGCAGGCCTTTGGAGACCTCGGGCAACGCCACCACGAACACGGTGAAGAGCAGATTGGTGGCGAGCAAGCCCGACAGTGACACCCACAACACCCACCATTGGTACCGGGGACTCCGACGCGCATGTGCGCCCAGGGAATCCATGCGCGAACGAAGTCGCGACACATTGGCGTCGGGGGTCATCGGCGCGCCCGCGTCCCCGCCCGCGTCCCCGCCCGCAGCCCCGCCCGCGTCCCCGCCCGCGTCGCGGCCGGGAGTGGCGCGACTTTCAGGAGTGGCGCGATCGTCAGGAGTGGTCGGAACAGGGGGCACACAACGGCCCAAGGTTACCGCCGCGCTTCGACGGCCCCTCCCGTCGGCCCGCTCAGGTCAGACACTGAGCGCCAAGGCTCAGTCGAAGAGACCGGGGAGCTCCTTGGCAAGTTCCTCGACGGTCCAACGGTCGTCCTTCTCGAGGGTGGTGGTCATGGTCCATGGTTGGAACACGCGCACCTGGCCTCCCTGGACGAACAAGACCCGACCGGTCAACGGACATCCCTCGGTGGCGAGATAGGCCACGAGCGGGGACACATTGGCCGGATTCCAGACGTCGAATGCGCCGGGGTCGCGCGGTGCCTTCACGATGTCGCCGAGTCCCGGCGTCGCCTCGGTCATCCGCGTGCGCGCCGCGGGCGCGATGGCGTTCACCCGCACGCCGTAGCGACTCAACTCCTGCGCGGCGATGACGGTGAATGCGGCGATCCCCGCCTTGGCGGCGCCGTAGTTGGTCTGGCCCGGATTGCCGAGTAGGCCGGAAGTCGAGGACGTGTTGATGACCGACGCACTCACGTCGCGACCCTGCTTCACCTGCTCGCGCCAATACCCGGCCGCGTAACGGGTGGGAAGGAAATGACCTTTGAGATGCACGTGGATGACCGAGTCCCAATCCTCCTCGGACATGTTGACCAGCATCCGGTCGCGCAGGATCCCGGCGTTGTTCACCAGCACATGGAGGTCGCCGAACGCGTCCACCGCCGCGTTGACCAGGTTCTGCGCACCGTCGGGGGAAGCGATGTCGTCGCTGTTGGACTGGGCCTCCCCGCCGAAGGCCCGGATCTCGTCCACCACCATCTCCGCCGCGCTCCGGTCATCGCCCGAGCCGTCGACCGACCCCCCCAGGTCGTTCACGATGACCTTGGCGCCTTCGGCAGCGAACAACAGCGCGTGCTCACGACCGAGGCCGCGCCCGGCACCGGTGATGATCGCCACTCGCCCTTCGAGCGCTCCCACGTCGTCTCCTCCTCGGGTTCCCGGGTCATTCGCCCGACAACCCCCCGGCTGCCCCCGGCCACGTCATCTGTGGCGTCGGAAGGCAGCCCACGTTGACAGGGCTGCTCGGAGGGGTCAAGCAGCGAGTCGGTCGGGACCGACCCGGTCTCGGGTCAACTCGCCCGGGCCCGCACCAGCGAGTCGCGCCAGGGCTCCACGATGTGGCGGACCTCGTCGCGCTTCCCGGCCACCAAGACGTATTCGAGATTCCGGAGGCGCCCGACGGTCCCGACCCGCTCCCCGGCGGGGTTGTGGATGCCGATCCGGGCACCCACGTACCGGTTCGAGGCGAATGCGAGGACCTCCACATGCCCCCGGGCGCGACAGATCTCGACCAATTCGTCGAGGCCCATCCACGACTCGTCGTTGTACGACAGCACCAGGACCCGGGCCGCGACGTCACGCACGACCTGTCCCAGTGCGGCGGGCATGGTGCGACGGGAATTGAACGCGCTTCGCTCACCGTGGCGTATCTCGGTCCGCTTGCACGCCACCCCGTAGTGATCGGGCGCGTCCCAGGCGACGACTGTCTCCCAGATGTGATAGTTCGCCTCGTAGCGGTGCTGGTTGTAGGGCGGGTCGAGGTAGGCGAGATCGAAGTCGCCGAGCTCCGACGCCACGACACACGCATCGCCCCGCACGGCCCGACCCGGGCCCGACAACAGCAGTGGCACCCGGAGCTCGAGGGGCCGGAACGAGCGGTCGGCCCAGCGCTTCACGTACGCCATCTGCACGCCGGTCGTGGAGTCCACCCGGTCCGCAGCTTCGAGAAGACTCGTGAGCAGCACGGGCTCGAGCCAGGTTCCCCCATACCGCTCTGCGATGGCGTCGCGCACAGCGTCGATCCGCGCGCCGTTGAACGGCTGGAAGAACCGGGAGCGCTCGCAGAACGTCTCGGTGACATATCCGGGACACCCCGGCACGGCATCGAGCTCGGCCACGGCCCGCTCCAGCGCCTCGGTGTCGACGACGTCTGGGTCGGTCGCCACGTAACACCCGGCGAGCGCGGCCGCGCACCGCGTCGAGTCGACAGCGGTCACCTCGACACCCTCGAGCTTGAAGGCCTGGGCGACGCGCGTGGTGCCCGTGAAGAGGTCGAGAGCGGTCCGGGCGTTTGCTCGACGGGCGAGCTCGGCGAGGACAGGAACGAGGCGACGCTTGGACCCGAGGTACTTGATCACCGTGCACCGGGCACGAGGAGCCTGGCGACCTCGTCGTCGCCCAGCTGTCCGAAGTCGTCGTACCATTCGCTGAGGCCGAAGAACCTTGCCGGCGCCTCGACGCACACGACCTCATCGGCAACGTCGCGCAGCGCGTCGAGCGAGTCGGGCGGGCTCACCGGCACAGCCAGGACGACCCGGGCCGCCCCCCGACGACGCATGACCTCGATGGCGGCCCGGGCGGTGAATCCCGTCGCCAGCCCGTCGTCGACGACGATCGCGGTCCGACCTTGCACCGACACCGGAGCGCGATCCCCTCGATACAGACGAAGACGGCGCTCGAGCTCGATCGTCTCTTGGGCGGCGACGGCGTCGATCACGTCTTCGGACACCCCGAGCTTTCGCACCAGCGCGTCGTTGACGACACGCACACCGTCCTCTGCGATCGCCCCCAGGCCGAGCTCGGGCTGTCGAGGGTGGCCGAGCTTGCGCACCACCACGACCTCGAGCGGGGCGTCCAGCGCGCCGGCGACCTCGAAGGCCACCGGGACACCGCCGCGCGCCATGCCCACCACGACCGGCCGCTCCATCTCCCATGAGCCCGACTCCACGAGCAATGCGGCCAGCCGGCGGCCCGCGTCGCGACGATCGACAAAGGCCATGCCCTACCGGCGCGGCGCGCCGAACCGGCGCATCCACCAACCAGGGTCACGGGCATGGGCGTGGAAGTGGTCAGGGATCTGGCGCATGACGGCATCGACCGACCACGTCTGTGTTCCGAGCACCTCGTCGGCCACGCGTCCGAGCTGCGCCATCATGTGCTCACGATCGGACTCGGGGGGATCGGTGCCGTGCGCCCGCCACACCACCATGGGCACCGCGCAGATCTCGCAGTCGGCCACCCAGCACACGTCGTCCTCGTGGTACCAGGTGGTGAGCCTCGCCGCCTCGCACAGCTCACAGCCGGCCCCGGCTCTGCCCATCATCTCGCCTCGTTGCCCGAGTGCCGACCGGGGAGAGGCATCGAGATGCGCGCGCCTACTTGCTGAAGAGCGTGACGGTCGCCCCCGGGAGCACCGATGTACCGGCGGCCGGGCTGCTCAAGAAGACGTGGCCGCTCAGAGAGCCGCCACCGCTGACCGGAGTCAGGCCGAGGGCCTGGAGGGCGGCGATGGCCTCCGACACGGTCATCCCGTAGAGGTTCGAGGGGATCGTGACCGGTTGCGGACCCTGGGAGACGACGATGTTCACCGTGCTCCCCTCGAGCGCGGTACCGGTGGGGGCCCAGGTGATCACCAAGTTGTTCGGCACGGTCGAGCTGTACTGCGAGGTGCAGTTGGCGAGGAGGCCGACCGCCTTGAGCGTGGTGGTGGCGCCGTCACAGTTCTCGCCGGTGAGCGAGGGGATGGTCTCGCTCGGCGGTCCCGACGAGACGAGCACACTGATCGTCGACCCGTAGGGGGCGCTCCCCTGGGGACTCCAGGCGATGACGGTCCCCTTGACCACGCTGGTCGAGTTCTGATCGGTGCACGCCGTGGCGAAGTGCGACTGCAAGAGCAGCGCGGTGATGGCCGCGCAGTCGCCGGTCACCGTGGTGAGCGCCGGGATGGCGACGGCGGGCAGGCCCGACGACGTCACCACCGACACCGTGCTCCCCCGCTTCAGCTTCCTCCCCGGATGCGGCTTCTGGCTCAGGATCTGGCCGGTGGGCGCGGTGATCGAGGTCTGATGGCCGACGACGGTCACCTGGAACTGGTCGTGATGCAGCTTCGCCGTGGCCTGCGCCACGGTGAGGCCGGTGATGGCCGGAAGCTTGTAGCTGGGCGTGAGGATGATCTTCGCCTTCTGGAGGGCCACGACGGCCCCGGCGCCACCCAGGGCGAGCACCACGACCAGGATGGCGACGACCCATGGCCACCGGCGACGGCGGCGGCGTAGCGCGGCGGCGCTGTCGGTGATCCCCACCGCGGTGGCAAAGGCCAGCACGTCGGGGTCTTCGGCTCCACGGGCACGCCGGCCCGCGGTGGGCGGGGGCAGCACCATGCCGTGATTGGTGAGGTCGTCTTCGGGGGGCGCGGTGACCGGCCGAGGCACCACCACGCCGGCCCCGCCGGCTCCGGCCAGTCGGAGCTTCTCGGGCGCGGGGAGCTCTTCGGCCAACTCGTTGAGGCGGGCCTGGAAGGCGGCCGCGTCGAGCCTGTCCTCGGCATCGGGGGTGGCCGCCTCGCTCAGCACTTCGGCCAGCGGCCCCAGGCCGTCATGTCCCGGGAGCTCGGCACCGACGCGCGCCATGAGCGTCGAGATCGTGGAGTCGGCGGTGAAGGGGACCACCCCGGTGACCGCCTCGTAGAGGACCAGGGCGAGCGAGTAGACGTCGGCCCGGCCGTCGACCCTGTGGCCGAGCGCCTGCTCGGGCGCGGCATACCGGGCCGTGCCCACCGTCGTCCCGGCCGGCTCGGTCAGCGAAGCCTCGGCCAGGGCCCGGGCGAGACCGAAGTCGGCGACCCGCAGCCGTCCCCCCTCGTCGAAGAGCAGGTTGGCGGGCTTCACGTCGCGATGCACGAAACCACGGGCGTGCGCGTAGGCCAGTCCCTCGGCGGCCTGGGCCCCGACGGAGACGGCTTGGGCCAGGCTGAGTCGGGTCCCCTCGTCGAGCATGTCCCGCAACGACCCACCGCCCAGGAACTCGAGCACGAGGAACGGGCCCTGTTCGTCCTCACCCCAGTCGTGGACCGCCAGCACATGCGCGTTGGCGAGCGCCGCCGCGGCCTGGGCCTCGGCGCGGAACCGGCGGAGAAAGCCGCCGTCGGCGGCCAGCGCAGGGTGCAGGACCTTGACGGCCACACGACGTTGCAGTGTCGTGTCGAACGCCGCGAACACGTTCGCAGACGCCCCGCTTCCGAGTGCAGCTTCGATCCGGTAGCGGCCGGCAAGGACCCGACCGATGGATTCGGTAATGGTCGACATGGTCCACGCCCAGGCTACTGACGGGTGGATGCCGCCTGGTGGACATCCACCACCAGCTGTGACCGAGTGGCCGCGCCGTCAGA
>JADGOL010000175.1 GCA_017882995.1 Acidimicrobiales bacterium
GAACCCGCTGCCGCTGTCGTCGCCGCGGTGATCCGGGACCGCCGTGCGGTGCTGCATCACCACGACCTCCCCTGGCAGCGCGAGCAGTTCGCCGGCTCTTCCCCGCCACCCGATGACCGCGCCTGGGTCCACGTGACGGTGAACGACAGGTCCCGACGAGAGCTGGCCGACATCGGGATCGCGGCCACGGTGGTGCGCAATGCCTTCGACGTCGACGCCGCCGCAGGTGATCGAGACGTCACCCGCCGAGCTCTCGGACTGCGTGCCGAGACGCGGCTCGTACTCCAGCCCACCCGGGCCATCCCGAGGAAGAACGTCGCCGGTGGCATCGCGCTCGCCGAGGACCTGGGGGCCACGTTCTGGCTCCTCGGGCCGGCCGAGGACGGCTTCGGTCTCGAATTGGACCGGCTCGTGGCACGGGCCCGGTGCCCGTGCGTGCTCGGGCCCGCATCCGTCGGGCCGGGCGGGCGGGTCGAGGACGCCTACGCGGCGTGCGACGTCGTCGTCCTCGGGTCCACCTGGGAGGGATTCGGCAATCCGGCCATCGAGTCGGCGGTGTACCGGCGTCCGCTCGCCATCGGTCCCTACCCCGTGGCCGCAGAGCTGGCCGCGTTCGGCTTCCGGTGGTTCGCGCACGACGACCCGCGGGCAGTTTCCGCCTTTCTCGACGCTCCGGACCCGTCCCTCCTCGAGCACAACCATCTCGTCGCCCGCGACCACTTCGCGCTGCGCGATCTGCCCGGTCGGATCGGGCGGGTCTTCGAGTCAGCCCGATGGAGGTTCCCGTAGGCCTCCCCGGAGTCGGGTCCCGAGCCCGGTGGAGCCCGCGCCGACAACGGCGCCTCGATTGAGACCGGAGGAGCCGGGCAGGTGCCGGTACGCTGCGGGTATGGCGACCCGTGGTCCCAACGGCAATGGCAGCACCGCCAAGCGGCTGCCTGCCGACCGGCGTCGCCAGCAGCTTCTCGACATCTCGTTGAATCTGTTCGCCGAGCGTGGGTTCAACGCCACCACCATGGACGACATCGCCGAGGCCGCCGGTGTCACCAAGCCGCTGCTCTACCAGCACTTCGCGTCCAAGCGTGCGCTGTATCTCGAGCTGCTCGACTCGGTGTCCCACACCATGCTCGAGGCCATCGGAAAGGCCATCGCAGCGGCGGGGGGGCCGCGTCAGCAGGTCGAAGGCGGCTTCGCCGCCTACTTCCACCTCGTCGTGACCCACGCCGACGCATTTCACCTGCTCTTCGGCAGCGAGGTGCCCAACGATCCGGAGCTGTCGAGAGCACTACGCAAGGTCGAGGACAGCATCGCCGAGTCCATTGACGTCATGATCGACGCCGGGCTCGACGAGGACCATCGCCGCCTCCTCGCCTTCGCCGTCGTCGGCATGGCCGAGGGCGCCAGCCGGCACTTTCTCGCCGAGCGCGACCCCGACGAAGGCGATCCCCACGAGTCCGAGGCAACCCGCCTGGCCCGACGGCTCGCCGATCTGGCCTGGGCCGGTCTGCGCTCGGTCCATCCCGACTGACTCTCGGTCCTCCCGACCGAGACGGGCCCACCTCCCCGGGACGAAAAGCCGACTCAACAGGTAAGCTTTCGGCGCGGCCACGCACCAGGCGTGGACCAGACGCCAGGTGGACACCATGAGCACACGACTCAGGTCGGTCTTCAGCTTCCCGAACCCGGTGAACGAGATCGCGGCCCGGGTGGTGGCGGGGGGCGTCGTGGTGACGTGCGTCGTGGCCTTGGCGCTGCGCCAGCAATGGCTGCTCGTCCCCCTTGCCTACGGTTTCTGGGCCCGCGTCCTGACCGGGCCCACGATGAGCCCGCTCGGCCAGCTGGCCACCAGGGTGATCGCGCCCCGGCTCCCGACCGGCCCCCGCCTGGTGGCCGGCCCACCCAAGCGCTTCGCCCAGGCCATCGGTGTGGTGTTCTCCTCGAGTGCGGTCGTGCTGTGGTTCGGGCTCGGGGCCCACACCGCGGCGTGGGTCGTCATCGGCCTGCTCGGGGTCGCGGCTGTCCTCGAATCCGCATTCGGCCTGTGTCTCGGTTGCAAGGTCTTCACCGTGCTCATGCGGGTCGGGCTCATCCCCGACACCGTGTGCGAGGCGTGCTCGGACATCACCGCACATCTCCCCGAACTCCGGCGCGAGCCCGCCGGGGTCTAGAACTCCGGTTCGGGGATGCTCGGATCTCGATCATGAGAAGACCGGCGCGAGGCGTTCCTCAGACGAGCCGTGGCACGAGCTCGCCGATCAGCACCGACAGCTGGCGGGCGCAGTCGACGTAGTCCTGCTCGTCGCCTCCGGCGGGGTCGGCGACGTCACCTTGTCCGAGAGGATCCAGGCCGGCCAGCCCGAGAGCAGCGACGCGCTCGGACAGCGGCAACGTTCCGATCGGGAGGTGCTGCGCGAGGAAATGCAAGGTCGCGGTGCGGTCCGCGCCCATGGCGTGGCGGCGACGGACATACGACACGTGCTCGCTCGCCATGGCGACGACGACATCGGC
>JADGOL010000176.1 GCA_017882995.1 Acidimicrobiales bacterium
ACTCCGAGACTATGGCGGAATCGGTGCGCTCGATTGTCCGAACATTGCGGTCTGGCGTGGGCGAGCGGTTGAACCGGCGCCTCGACCTCATCGACAAATTGGCGGCGTCCCGCATCTTCACCGATGCTGGGATTCGCACCCCGGCGACGGTCCCCGTGACCGAGATGTCCCCGCAGGAGATCGCAGTCAAATTCGGTTTCCCGGTGATGGTCAAGCCCAAAGTGGGCTGCGGCGGCGCCAATGTGAGCATTGCACAGGACCTCGATGAGCTCACAGCTGTCACGTCCGTCGACGATTGCGAGGACCTTTACTACGAGGAGTTCATCGCTGGCACCAAGCTCGATTATGCGGCCACCGTCAGTCCCGCCGGTATCGAGCAAGAGATCGCGTACCGGGTACTGCAGTGGCAACGACCGGTGGGCCGCGCCACCGAAGTCGTGACAATCGAGGATCCTCAGCTCGTAACGTTCGGCCGGAGGGTCATCGATGCTTCGGGGTGCACCGGTCTGATCAACATGGACGTGATTCGCGACGAACAGGGTCTCGATTGGCTCATCGACTTCAACCCGCGGGCATTCGGCGCCTCCGGAAACTTCCGGGCCGCAGGCATCGACACCAGCCAAGGATATTTGCGAGCACTCGGACAGCGATCAACACCTCCCACACGGGCCACGCCGATCATCGGCACACACATCAATGTGTTTCCGACGACTCTGGAAGTTCTGATCTCGAGCGGAAGCATCCTGCACACAGGAGCTGCGTTTACCCGCCAGTCCTTGCCTTTTCTCAAATGGCTCGGATGGCGTTACTGGCTCTCGGAGGGCCTGTCGACGGCCATGACCGTCTCATCAGTACGCTCCGATCGATCGCTCCCGGGAGGGCAGCCCGGTACCAGGAAGCGATTGGAAGAGATCCGCACATAGTTCGACTCTTCACCCCGAACTGTCCGGAGTGAGCCGGCAACGTTGGGCACCGTTGTCGTCCCTTGCCAGGTCACGCCGTCATCGCCACGTCGAAGACGAGCCTCGTGACGCCTCGGTCCTCTGACGTGAGGGTGTCAGCTCCCCTTCCCTTCCCGTTCATGCCTCGGCACATCGGAGAGCTGGCCGGCACCCCGGTCGACGCCCAGGCTGGTCCGCGTAACATGCGCATCTTGCCTCGCATTGTTCACTCCTCGGTCCGAAGCTCGAGCCTCGCCCTGCGGGCCGCGCTCGTGGTGGTCACCCTGGTCGGAGGCATCACCCTCGCCCCCGCCGTTGCTGACGCTCAACCGAGTTCGCCGACTCCGACCTCGTCGACGTCATCGACCACGACCACGGCTCCCATCCCGGTCACCCTCACACCGCCCCAGGTCCAGCAGATGTCTGCACTCCAGGTCCAGATCACCCAGACCGGTGCGGTCCTCGACCAGCTGGCCCAGACCTACGAGACGGACTCCACCCAGCTGAGCGCGCTGGAGGAGCACGAGGCATCGATCCGGGCCCAGGTTGCGATCACCCAGCGAAGGGTCGCCGCCACCCGGCTCCGCCTCCGTACCGACGCCCTCATCGCTTACATGGGAGGCGTCCCGCTGACCGAGATCACGACGGTGCCGTTCTCGAGCTCCAATGATGCCGCGGCCACGAGCGAATACCAGCAGGTCGCCATCGCCATCACCGCGGCGGTGGCCGTCGCCTACGAATCCCAGGCACGCACGCTCGCCGCCGAGGACGCGACTCTGGTGGCAACGGAGGACAAGGTCCAGGCGGAGCTGACCGACATCGCCAAGGCCCAACAGTCCGCCGTCGTGGCGGCCTCGACGCAACAGGCGTCCCTCGTGGCGTTGAGCACCGGGAACGACCCTTCGATTCCCCTGTACCTCGCCGCTCAATCGGCCGGACGTAACTCGGTGGACACCGACCGGGGCACCGCATCGATCCCGCCTGCGCTGAACGCGGCGATCTGGGCGGCGTCATCGCAGGTCGGAGTCCCCTATGTCTGGGGAGGCGAGAATCCGCTGCCAGCTGCCAACGCGGGCTTCGACTGCTCGGGGCTCGTGCAATGGGCCTACGGCCAGGCCGGCATCGCCTTGCCCCGCACCGCGCAAGAACAGCACGACGCCACCACACCAGTGCCCGCCGCTCAGGCCCTGCCCGGGGATCTCGTGTTCTGGAACGACGGAACCCCGTCGGTGCAACACGTCGCCATCTATGTCGGCGCCGGGATCGTGCTCGAGGCCCCGAGCACGGGCTCTGTCGTGAGCTACTCACCCATCTGGCCCACGGGCCTCGTCGGCTTCGGAGTCCCCACCGTTCCCTCTGGCCCTGCAGTCCCCGCGAGCTGAGCCGGTTGGTGCTCCGTCCACGATCTCGGCCCTCGAGAAGGCGACACGACTGCGTCCGTGCGTGGCGCCGCCGATCAGCTCTTTCCTGCGCCTGTAGGGCGGACCCACCGAATCGTCCCCGACGCTGACGGCACGCTCACCAGGCCCGCGCTTCGGGCCAATTCGGCGACGACGTCTTGCGCGCCGACGAGACGGTCGGACTCGCCCTCGAGGTAGACCAGGTCGACCTGATCCCCCTGTTGGTGCCAGATGATGCTGACGATCTCCCGCTCAGCCACAGCAACCTTTCGCGCTCACGGCCGGAGCGGCCTGTCCTCGGCCCTGGCCACGCCCGTCACGCAGAGCCTTATGCACGGGAATGGCCGGCGGGTGCGGAGCAACATCGATTGCAGCTGGCTGGGCTCGGATCATCACGACTCAGCTTTACCCGATGTCTGACCAGGGCCCGTTCGCCTTCGCCAGGTTTGCGCCCACCTGGACACCGGTCCCATGGCGGGCCTTGCTCCCACCCGAACACCGGGGCGGCAGTGACCCCCGGGCGACGTCGGCATTCGCCACATCTCGGGCCACCTCACCCCCGGTTCGGGCATTTGGCCCTCTGACCAGGACAGACGCGCCCAGCGGATGGCAACGCCGGAGCACCAGTCAGTCCCAGTCAGGGGTACAGAAGCTGTCCCGGCGGGCCGATGCCTGAGATGCGGCTTTTTGGGAAGGGGCAATGGAACCTGCGTGGCTGGAGCATCTCGCCTTGGAGTTGCCCGATGCCGTCGTCGTGGCCGGGTCGGACGGGCGCCTGGTGTGGGGCAATCCGGCCGCGGAGCGGATCTTCGGCCTGTCCAACGCCGACATCGTCGGGTCCGACGCTCTCCAATTCCTCCACCCTGAGGACCTCGAACTGGCCGTGGCGTCGTTGGCGAGCGTCCTGGACAAGAACGTGGGCTCTCCCATCGAGCTCCGGGTCAAGACACCGACCGGTTGGAAGCTCGTCGAGTTGATCGGCGCCAACCTCGTCGGCAAGCCGCCCATCGACGGGCTCGTGTGGTGCTTCCGAGATCTCACCGAACGACGTCGCTGGGAAGTGGCCACCAACGACATCGAGCGCTTCCGGTCCCTCGTCCACAACTCGGCGAGCATTCTCCTCCTCCTCGACCGATCCGGAACCGTGCAATCGGTGTCCGCCGCGATCACCCGGATGCTGGGTCACGACCAGGCCCTGGTCGAGGGACACCCCCTCGAGGACCTCGTGGTCCAAGCCGACCGCCCCGCCCTCGAGGCCGCTCTGTCCTCGGCGATCGACGGCGAGCTGGCCGAGGAAGGACCCACCATCGTCGAGGTCGACCTACGCCGTCGAGACGGAGGCGTCCCTGTCCCGTGCGAGCTGAGCATCGTCAACCTGCTCGACGACCCGACCGTCAACGGGCTGGTGGTGTCCGCCCACAACATCACCCAGCTCCGATCGACCCGAGACGCGCTCGAGCGGCTGGCGACACGCGATCCGCTCACCGGACTGCCCAACCGCAAGCTCATCCTGGACCGAATCGAGCAGATGCAAAAGCGCGGTCGACGCAGCGGCCACGACGGGGCGGTGCTCTTCATCGACCTCGACCAGTTCAAGGACGTGAACGACTCACTGGGCCATCGCGTGGGCGACGACGTGCTCCGCCAGACCGCCATCCGCTTTCAAGGCGCGTTGCGCGAAACAGACTCGATCGGCCGGCTCGGTGGCGACGAGTTCGTCGTCCTGGTCGAAGGGTCGGGCGTCCACGACGCGGAAGCCGCCGCGCAGCGACTGCTCGAATCACTGGCCGCCCCGTTCGCGGTGCACAGCGCGGCGCGGCCCCAGCTCACCATTGCGGCCAGCATCGGCATCGTCTCGGGCGCCTACGCCTCGGCCGAAGACCTGCTCATGGATGCCGACGTCGCGCTCTACGAAGCCAAGGCGGCGGGCCGGAATCGAGCGGTGCGCTTCGAGCCGCAGATGCGCGGCGAGTTCCGTACCCGCATCGACCTCGAACGGGATCTACGCCTCGCGCTCGAAGGGGGCGAGTTCTTCGTCGTCTACCAGCCGGTGATCCAATTGAGCGCCGGCACCGTCCAGAGCATGGAGGCCTTGCTGCGATGGCGGCGGCCCTCGGGGCTCGTCGTGGCGCCCGACGCCTTCATCCCGGCTCTCGAGGACTCGGGGCTCATCGTCGACGTGGGTGCCTTCGTGCTGCGAGAGGCGTGTCGCCAGACACGTCACTGGAACGACGCCGGGTTCCCGACGGCGGTGTCGGTCAACGTCTCGCCCCGACAATTCGAGACGGGCACACTCGTCGACGAGATCCAGTCGGCCCTGGAGGAGTCGGGCCTCGACCCGACCTCGTTGATCCTGGAGATGACCGAGACCACCCTGATGCGCGACTCACGCGAGTCGGCCCTGCGGCTCATGGCGTTGAAGGACCTCGGCATCCGCCTCGCCATCGACGACTTCGGCACCGGCTACTCGTCTCTCGCCTATCTCCAGCAGTTCCCCGTGGACATCATCAAGATCGACCGGACCTTCGTCATGGGAACCGCTACGGACCAAGCCAGCACCGCACTCGTCCACGCATTGATCGAGCTCGGGAACGCCCTGGGACTCAAGACCGTGGCCGAGGGCATCGAGACGATCGACCAACTCATGCAGCTGAAGCACGAGGGATGCGACGCCGGACAGGGCTTCTATTTCAGCCGCCCGCTCGAGGAAGCCGACGCGCAGCGTTTCCTGGCCGCCGCCGTCGACGGCGTCACGACGGGTCCCGTCCCCGTCACGCTCTGAGCCACACGACAGCGACACCACCCGCCATCTCACTGTCGGTCGGCGGGAATCCGCGTCGAACCGGCGCTGCCCTCGCCACGATTCCAAGGGCGTCGTACGCTTCGCGGCGATGGCACCGCCCGTACTGCCCGTTGCCGGGCCCGCCCTTCGGGAACGCGCACTGGCGGTCCTGCTCGGGCGGACGCTCGAGCCCATCGTGGACCTCGTGGCGTGGTCACCGGCTCCCGGGATGTACGAAGTGGCGAGCGCCGAAGGCCATCTCCGATTCCGGCGAAGCGCAGAACAAACCACCGGGCGCGGGGCGCGGACATGGGCCTTCGAAACCGAGTTGATCAGTGGTCGCAGTCCGTTGGCGCGCCAGGATCCGACGCATTTCGCCTGCCTCGAGGACGAGAGGGCCCTGCCCCACCCGCCCCGGCACCTCAACTCGTATCCCCACGCCCTCGATCACCTGGCCCAGCTCTTCGACCATCGGTCCGCCCCCGACCTCGTGGTGCTGCACTCGGCTGCGCACTACTGGGGCGACCAAGGGGGTCACCTCGGTGAACACGGGTCTCTCGGCATCGTCCAGGCGCGGGCCCCGTTCATCGCCGCCGGTGCCGGCATCGAGGCGGGCGGTCTCGTCGACGACTCGTGTCGCTTGGTCGACGTGGCGCCCACGATCCTCGAATTGCTCGGGTGCCCCGAGCCGCCCGGGGCAGCGCCCGGAGCCCGGCTCGTCCACCAAGACGGCACGGTGCTCGACCGTGTCGTGGCCGATCCCGGCCGGGCGCGCCATGTCGTCGCCATGCTCCTGGACGGCACCAATCCGAACGTGCTCTATGACCTCGCGGCGCGCGGCAAGGCGCCCAACATCGCCCGGCTCATGGACCTCGGCTCCACCTATCGCTACGGGGCGATGGCGTCGCTCCCTACGGTCACCCTCGCCAACCACACCGCGATCCTGACCGGGAGCCATCCCGGCCATCACGGCATCCTGCACAACGCATGGGTCGATCGTGACAGCGGTGCCCAGGTCGTGACGAATTCTCCCTCGACGTGGCCAACCGCCATGAAGTGGTTGAGCCCCTCGGTCGAGACCGTCCACGACGCTCTGCATCGCGCCCGACCCGGGGCCTTGTCGATCTCGATCAACGAGCCGTGTGACTCGGGTGCCGACTACTCGATCTTCGAGCTGATGCGGACCGGTGAGCCCATCGACCGACCTCCGCGGGCGGAGGAGCTCCCCGACGCCACGGCGCGGTTCGTTCGACCGAGCAAGGACTACCGGTGGTCCTCGCTCATCGACCATACCGCCGTCGACCAGTTCTGCGGCATCTGGAGCGGCGAGTACCGCGGAAGATCCTGGCCCCTGCCCACGTTCACCTGGGTCAACTTCACGCTCACCGACGCGGCCTTCCACGAAGGCGGCCCGTACTCGGAGATCGCGGCCGCGTCGGTGCACGACACCGACGCCCGTATCGGACACCTCTTCGACGCCGTGGGGCGATCCGGCGCCTGGGACGACACTGCCTTCGTGCTCGTCGCCGACCACGGCATGGAACTGGCCGACCCCGAGGTCACCGGCGACTGGGACGTCGCCCTCGGGGACGAGGGGGTGTCGGTGCGCGACGAAGGCTACGGCTTCTTGTACCTGACCGGGTCATGAGACACCGCAGACACAGACAGTGCCTGGTCGCTCGGCGCGCCTTGAGCCTCTGACCAGGCAATTCAGTGCCGAAAGACGGCTCGTCAGCAACGGCTGGCAGTGATCCCGCCGCCGTTCAAGGTGGAGACGACTCGCACCGATGACAAAGAGCAACGGGAGGTGTGCGAATGATGGACGAGATGATCAGGTCGATCCTGGCCCAGCACGGACGCCTGTCGGCTGACGTCGCTCAGCTCGACGACGAGGCGGATCTCTACCGCGTCGGTCTCACGTCGCACGCCAGCGTCAACGTGATGCTGGCACTCGAGGACGCGTTCGACGTCGAGGTGCCCGACACCATGTTGCGCAAGGCCACCTTCCAGTCGAT
>JADGOL010000177.1 GCA_017882995.1 Acidimicrobiales bacterium
GATCTGATCGAGGACAGCCGGTGGGACATCGCCTACCTCGGCATGCAGATCGTCATCGAGAGCTTGGCGCTGGCCGCCTTCGGGTCGATGCACCGCGCCACCGAGGAGCCGCTCCTCAAGAAGCTCCTCCGCTACGTCATGTCCGACGAGGCCCGCCACGTCGCCTTTGGCGTCCTCACCCTGGCCGAGTACTACCAGGGCCTGACGAGTGCCGAGCTCAAGGACCGCCAGGACTTCCTCCTCGACGCGACGATCCGCAACAAGGCCCGATCCACGACGCCGGAGATGTGGGAACGCCTCGGCGTCGACCTCGACGCGCTCACGCCATCCCTCCTGGCGGGCGCGGCGACCCTCGACCGGAGCCTGTTCACCAACTTCGAGCACGGGTTCTTCTCCAAGCTCGTTCCCAACGTCCGCAAGCTCGGCCTGCTCGACGCCAACGACCGTCACCTCCGCAAGGAATGGGAGAAGGTCGGCATCATGCGCTTCGACGACGGCACCGACACCGCCGAGGACTACGAGTCCTACGACGCCGTCGCCCAGGATCGGGCCGCCACGTCCTGACCGCCGGCACACCGCCGGGCATCCACCTCGCCGGCGGATGGCAATGGGATCGGGCAGGACGGGCGCCGGAGCAAGCGATCCCGGAGGCAGCGCCGCTCGGGCATGGCGCCCCCGAGGCATCTCACTTACGTTTGCTCCCAGACACCATCACGCAGGCGACTGAGGAGCGGCATGGCCAAGCTGATCTACGTGGCGAACGTGTCCCTCGACGGCTACATCGAGGACGAGCACGGCAGGTTCGACTGGACCGAGCCCACCGACGAGGTCTTCACGTTCATCACGGACCTGGTGCGCCCCGTCGGCACCTACCTCTATGGACGGCGCATGTACGAGACGATGGCCGTCTGGGAGACCCAACCTGCCCTGGCCGCCCAGTCGGAGCTCAGGGCCGACTTCGCGAACGTCTGGCGAGCGGCCGACAAGATCGTCTACTCCACGACGCTGCACACAGTCTCGACCACCAACACGCGGCTCGACCACCGCTTCGACCCCGAGGCGGTCCGCGACATGAAGGCGTCCGCCGCGAGCGATCTGACCGTCGGCGGGCCGAACCTCGCGGCGCACGCGTTCAACGCCGGGCTGGTCGATGAGTGCCAGCTCTTCGTCTGTCCGGCGCTCGTCGGTGAGGGAAAGCCCGCATTCCCCGGTGACGCCCGCGCCCAGTTGGACCTGCTCGAGGAGCACCGGTTCGGCAACGGTGTCGTGAACCTCCGGTACCGCATCCAGGGCTGACCCTCCGATCGGAGACGCTGACCTGGAGCGCCGCGTACGAGTGGCCCGGTGCGACCGTTCCGGCGTCCGGTATCGAGCGACACGTTGTGCACCGATCCCGGGCGATGCGGGTCGAGCTGGCTCACCCGCAGCTCGTACAGGCCCACCCAAGTCAAGACAGTTGTTTCAGTGCGGCGGATCGTCGAGGAAGGCCCGTCGCATGACGCCGAAGGGGGGTCCCAGCCGAGGGCATCGGTGCCGAGTACCCGTGCGCCGAGCTCTGCGAGGAGCAGCGTGCCCTCGCGGGTCATGCCCGAGTAGTCGTAGAACTCCGCGTCGGCAAGCGTGTAGCGCTCCTGGCCGGTGCGCAGGAGCGCGCCGCCGGCTGGCCCGGCGGACGAGGTTGCCGGGTGCGACCAGGTCACAGCTCTCGCCCGGGTTCCGCTGCAGGAACCCTGAGCAGGCCCGACAGCTCCGGGCCGGCGAGCGGGTGGCTACGTCGGACCCTCACCCGGAGGTGTCCATCGTGGGTCCCGGCCCGTCCAGGCGATGAACTCCTCGGTGGAGGTCGCGTCGGACGGAGGAGCCAACGCAGCCGCAAAGATCCTCGAGCTGCGCATCTGATCGGAGGGGATCGGGGCGAAGATCACCTGAGCGAACTCGATCACCTCGGCGGGGATCACGACGTCCTTGCCGACGCTGCGAGCCAGGTCCCAGCCGTGGATGAAGAGGTCCAATGCCGGAAAGCTCAACCCGTCGCCGATGGTGCGCTTACCCGCCGGCGACTCCACCACCATGGTCAGGTCAACGCCTCTGACTGCTTGACGAGCCGGAGCGACGAGCGCGTCCCACCACCTGCGAGGGTCACCCTCGACGTTGGCGCCCGGCGGATCGCTCGGCGACCACACGGGCTGCTCACCACGAAGGAGCGCCGTTCCGAAGCCCACGGCCGTACCGACGTGACCGAGAACATCCAGTGCCGCCCACCCCGAGCACGGTGATGGTCGCTGCCAGTCACCGCCCTGGAGCAGCGCCACGGAGGTCGAGAAGGAGTCGAGCCCCTCGATGAACACGGTGTCTGGTGACCAGGACATCGTCTGAGTATCCCATCGTCGACAGCCGCCGCACGATGGCACCGCCGCCCCGAGCCGCTTCATGCCGTCGGCGGGGCCTCGAAGTCCGCAGGCACATCAGGAGCTGAGGGTGCGCTGGGCATCGTGCGCTCAGGATGACGGGTGTTCGCCAAGGTGCGGACGGCGCACAGCACCCAGAGAGTGATGTCCAACATCAGCAGCAGACGGAGCACGATGGTGACCCGTTCGACGGAGGAGTCGAGGTGGTTGGTGAGACCGTCGGTGGCGAGGATGTAGTCCATCGAGAGCGCGATCGCTGTGAATCCCACGAGCGCCCACACCCAGGCGCTCGACCCGATGTGAGCTCGTTCTCGAGCGGGGCCGGCAACGTTCCGACCGATCAACGCGCAGAGCGCGGCCACGATGAGCACGCCACCGGTCGCGGAGATCAGCGAACCTGCAGTGGGGATGATGCGTCGCCAGATCTCTCCTCGAAAGGTCAGTAGCGATGCGACGTCCTTGCCCTGGATCTCGTTCTCGGTACCCAGCAGGCGCACGAAGACGGGCCATACGACCACCACGGCGCCTGCGGCGAGCACAAGCGCGATGCGCGGCAGCCCACGCCGGTACTTCCAAGCACAGGCCCCCACCAGGGCCAAGGCAAAGACGGTGCCCTCGACCTTCGTAAGTCCTGCGACAGCGAGGGCGAGGCTGCCGACACCCACGTTCACGCGGGTCGGGTTTGCGAGCAACAGGTAGGCGACCGCGGCGGTTGCAGACGCCGCCCAGAGCAGGTCGGCGTACCCGTTCGTCGCGTTCGTGCCGGCGACGCCGAACGTCGCCAGGACCATGAGGATCGCGGTGATCGTCGGAAGCGCACCCATCTTCGGGAACAGCCGAGGGATGGCGAGCCCGACCATCAGGACCGCACCGAAGTTCATCAAGGAGATCACGACTTGGCCCGACCTGAGGTCGATGTGGCCCTCGAAGAGCCAGAGGGTGCCCGCGGAGGCGGCGAGGAGCGGCGGGTACGTGGGGTGGGCGAACGCATGGTTCGTGAGCGCGTGACGAACGTAGGTGCCGCCGCCGTAGTACCAGCGGGCGGGACCCAGCCAGTGGGTGCGGGTGTCCCACCCGAGAAATGGTGCCTTCAAGGGCATGAGGCCGCAGATCGTGGCGACCGCGATCGCTGCACCTGCCATGAGTTGCCGACCACCGCGGGACGTGTGGTGGCAGAACAGGACGTAGGCGGCCGTCGCGTTTGCGACGATCGTGATGGGCACGAAGACCGCCAGCACCGAGACACCGAGGAGCGTGGCGCCGACGCCTGACACCGCGGCGAGGAGCCCATACAGGAGTGGCACGGCTGCAACCGATAGCCACGGATCCCTGGTGAGCGCCCACACCGGAGCTCCCGAGGTCACGACCATCACAGCGACGACCACGAGAATGCTCACAGGCGACGAACCAGCACGATGATCGCCCCGTAGTGCGTACCCGGATGGCCCGCGCAGTGCGCGTCGCTCTCGTAGCCAGGCTGCTCCCGGATCACCCGCAGCGAGTACGCCCCCGATCGTGGCCTTGTCAGCACCTCGTGGTTCGGTGTCGACATCGGGCCGAGGCTGTACTGCCAGTAGAAGTCGCCCTTCGGCACCACCCAGACCGAGGCCCCGGACGGAACGCGCTCCCGAATCGCGTCCTGCACGCACAGGTCCCAGGCCAACCGGGCCCGGGCAATCGAGACCTCGCGGGACGACGTTCCCCGGGCGATGACAGACCCACCCTGCAACGCTGCGACAACCATCCACCCAAGCCCCGCCGCAACGACGACGAACAGGCACGAGGACCGGACCGTGCGCCGGTCGAGCCGGTTCCACCACCTGCTCGGCTCCCTGGACACCGATCCGAGACTAGCGACGAGACCCCCTCAGGCCCCTGAAGGGCCAACCGCCGGTGCCGGTGTACATGGCCGCACGCAGGTGAAGGAAGATGGCACGCAGATCCGCCGATTCAGGCTGACGTCGTTCTGACCGCCGAACACCCCAGGGAGGGTCACATGAGCACCGAGTCGACCAAGTCGCCGAAGTTGCCACCGGTGTGGTTCAAGCACCTGTTCTGGCGCGCCCACCGGGTGCTCTACCGGCTTGTCGGCGGCCGCGTCCTCTGGACCCCGGCGAGCAAGCGAGGCTGGGGTGCGATGCACCTCACGACCATCGGCCGGAAGTCCGGCCAGGTCCGCGGCGTCATCCTCGGCTACATCGAAGACGGCGACACGCCCGTCGTGATGGCGATGAACGGATGGGACGAGGGCCACCCCGCGTGGTGGCTCAACCTCGAGGCGCACCCGGACGCCGTCATCCGCCTGAAGGGCCAGCCGGAGCGCCCGGTGCGCACCCGCGAGGTCGAGGGCGAGGAGCGCGAGCGGCTGTGGCGAAAGTGGGCCGCAGTCGACGAGAACCTCGACGGCTACGCCGCCACGCGTTCGATCGCCACGCCCGTGATCGCCTTCGAACCCCGCGAAACGACCTGACACCGTCCGACACCGACGACCCGGCAGACGACGAAGCCGCGGACAGCGCCACCGTGCTGTCCATACACATCCTGATCTCCGTCCATCCACATTCTGAGTTGTGTATGGTTCGCTCCCGTGAGACGTCACGGATGGCTCGGGGATCCTCCAGCCGACGAGGAGGAGGCCATCCGCCGGATCCTCGACGGCGCCCACCGCTGCATCGGCCGCGACGGCGATGTCGGCATTGCTGAGGTAGCTCGGGAAGTGGGCGTGACCCGACAGACCGTGTACCGCTACTTCCGGTCGACCGACGCGCTCGTGGTCGCCACCGCAACCGATGACGCGTCTGCGTTCCTGGGCCGGCTCCATGCGCACCTCGCTGGTCAGGACCTGTCGCCGACCGACGCGCTGATCGAGGGCGTGGCGTTCACGTTGGAGCAACTCCCGCACGAGCCGTCGCTCGGGCTTCTGTTGAACCCGGGCCGGATCGGCGCCTTGAGCCGCGACTTCACGTCCCCGACGGCGATCGCGCTGGGCCGATCGGTCTTCGTGAGGTGGGAGCGCCTGGGTCTCGGCGAGTCGGATCTCAACGGACTGGTCGAGCAGGTGCTGCGGACGATCCAGTCCTTTGTCATCGACCCAGGCACCCCGCCTCGCACAGGACGTGAGCTCCGTGCCTACCTCGATCACTGGCTGCGCCCCGGCGTCGACGCGCTCGCCCGGGGAGCGGTCGACTGACCGCGGCACATGGCATCTCGACCACCTACCAACCAGGGAAGCAACCGCATGAGCACTGCACTCCACGCCCCCGACCGCAAGATACGGGTCTTCCAGGTCGCGACCGGCAACGTCGGCAGCGAGATGATCAACCGGCTGCAACACCACCCGGACCTCGAGCTGATCGGTCTGCACTGCTACTCCGAGGAGAAGATCGGCAAGGACGTCGGCGAGATCGTCGGGCTGGGCCCGATCGGCGTCACCGCTACGGGGACCATCGAGGAGATCCTCGCAGCGAGCCCGGACTGCGTCACGTTCCATGGCGTGTTCCCCGACATCGACCTCTACGAGAAGGTGCTCGAAGCGGGCATCAACGTCGTGACCACCGCGGACTGGATCACCGGCCACCACCGCAACGCCAACCATCCGCACCCCTCGGGTCGGAGTGAGTCCGACGTGATCGAGGCGGCCTGTCGCCGAGGCGGTTCCACGTTCTACGGCACCGGCATGAACCCGGGCCTGGCTCAGATCTTGACCATCGCACATTCGGCCGACGTGTCCGAGATCGAGCACGTGCTCTGCA
>JADGOL010000016.1 GCA_017882995.1 Acidimicrobiales bacterium
ACGCTCTACGCCACGTTGTCGGCCCTCAACAACCCCGAGAAGAACATCATCACGGTCGAGGACCCCGTCGAGCTCCGCATCAAGGGCATCAGTCAGGTGCAGCTCAACGTCAAGGCGGGCCTCACCTTCGCCGCCGCGTTGCGGTCGATCCTGCGATCTGACCCTGACATCGTGCTCGTGGGAGAGATCCGTGACCGGGAGACGGCCCTGATCTCGATCGAGGCCGCCCTCACCGGACACATGGTGCTTGCCACCTTGCACACCAATGACTCCGCCAGCACGCCGATGCGTCTCGTCGAAATGGGAATCGAACCCTTTCTCGTCACCTCGGCCATCACCGGTGCCCTGGCGCAACGACTGGCGCGTCGGTTGTGCATTCACTGCCGAGAGCCCTATGAAGCCACCGAGGCGGACGTCGTGGCGGCGGGATGGAAGCCGGCTGAGGTGTTCGGCAGCGCCACAGCGCCCACGCTGCACCGGGCCGTGGGCTGCCCGGCATGTTCGAACACTGGATACCGGGGGCGCAAAGCGCTCCTCGAGCTCCTCGTCGTCACTGAAGACGTTGAGCGGTTGATCATCGAGGGAGGTACGGCTGATGACATCCACAAACTCGCGGTCGAACAGGGCATGGTGACCCTGCGACAGAGTGGCGTCCGCAAGGCGCTCGAGGGTGAGACAACCCTCGAGGAAGTGCTCAGGGTGGTCGCATGAGCCCCTCTGCCAGTACTCGCGTTGAATGGGCCCGGCGCCTAGCGCATTCCATCGTCACCGATGGATACGCCACCGACGCCGAGGTTGCGCCCGTTCTCAACGAGGCGACCGATCGAGGCTCCTCGTTCCCGGCCCTGCTCATCTCGCGCGACGTCACGTCCCAAGAGGTGGTGCTCGGACTCCTCTCTCAGCTCACCAGGCTTCCCGTGGTCGATCTCGACCGCGATCGCCCGAGCGACCAGGCACTGGCGTCGACACCGGTGACGGTGGCTCGCGAGTACGGAGCCGTGGGATACCGCCTTGACGGCGACCAGCTGACCACCGCCTTCGGGGACCCCCCCGACGAGGATGACGTGCGGGCCTTGTCGATGCTCGTCGGACACGTGGTCGTGCCCGTGCTCGCCAACCCGCTCGCCATCGAGCGTGTCCTCGCATCGATCGAGCCGCCCCAAGCTGCTCCGGTTCCGCCTGCGGCACCTGCCATGGGCAACGGCTCGGCCTCCCCGACTCCGTCGGGTGGGTTGGCCGGTAACGGCACGGCTCGGCCCCCGAGCAACAGCGGACAGAGCGGCGTCTTGCATGCGAGCCCGAATCAAGACGAGCCCGAGGCGCTGCACTTGGACGATCTCCTTCGCTACGCGGTGAGCGTCGGCGCGTCGGACCTCCACATCACGACGGGTCTGCCCGCCTGCATCCGCTTGCACGGCGCCATCCGGCCCATCGAGGGCTGTCCGGTGCTCAACAACGAGATGATCAGGGACATGGTCTTCGGGATCCTTCCCCAGACCTTGCGGGAACGATTCGAGGCCGAAAAGGAGCTCGACACCTCCCACTCGATCGTCGACGTCGGGCGATTCCGAGTCAACGTCTTCCAACAGCGAGGAACGGTCGCCGCCGCGTTGCGCGCCATTCCGCACGAGATCCCACCCTTCGAGGTACTGGGCATCCCTGAGTCGATCCGAGCCTTCACCGATATGCGCCACGGGCTCGTCCTCGTCACCGGACCCACGGGATCGGGCAAGTCGACGACCCTGGCCTCGCTCGTCGACATCATCAACCGCACCAAGCCGCTGCACATCGTCACCGTGGAGGACCCCATCGAATTCCTCCACAATCACAAGCGGGCGATGGTGAACCAGCGCGAGGTCGGTCAGGACACGATGTCGTTCTCCGAGGCCCTTCGCCGGGTCCTGCGCGAGGACCCCGACGTCATTCTGGTCGGTGAAATGCGTGACCTCGAGACCATCTCGATGGCGCTCACCGCGGCGGAGACGGGCCACCTCGTCTTCGGGACGTTGCACACCCAGGACGCCCCGCAGACCATCGACCGCATCATCGACGTGTTCCCGACGAGCCAGCAGGAGCAGGTTCGGACCATGCTGGCGGGGTCGCTCGAGGGTGTGGTCACCCAGCAGCTGTTGCTCAACGCCGATGGGACGGGTCGCCTGGCCGCGTGCGAGGTCATGATCTGCACGTCCGCGATCCGAAACCTCGTCCGAAGTGCCAAGACCCACCAGATCTACTCGTTGATGCAGACCGGTGGTCAATACGGCATGCAGACGATGGACCAGGGTCTGGCCAAGTTGGTCAAGACCGGGCGGATCACCGAAGCAGTCGCGTTCGACAGGTGCCGTAGCGAGGAAGACCTTCGCAACCACCTGAGCGCGTAGGAGCCTGACATGGCGATGACATTCGATTACAAGGTCCGGGACCGTACCGGCAATCTCGTGGAGGGCCAGCTCGAGGGCGACAGCCTGGCGCTGGTCGTCGGCAAGCTACGCGAGATGGGATATCTCCCTCTGGCGGTCACGCCCAAGACCGGCGTGAACGTGCACCGGGAGATTTCGATCCCCGGTTTCACCAACCGCGTGAAGCTCAACGAGATCGCGGTCGCCACCCGCCAGCTCGCCACCATGATCGACTCGGGCCTTTCGGTCGTCCGGTCGCTCGGGATCCTGGCGGGTCAGGTCGAGAACAAGGAGCTGGGCCGGGTCTTGGCCGAGGTGCGGATGGAGGTCGAACGCGGGTCGTCGCTCTCTGCCGCGTGCGCCAAGCACCCCAAGGTCTTCAACACCCTGTTCGTGACGATGGTGCAGGCGGGTGAGGCGGGAGGGCACCTCGACGCCGTCTTGCTCGACCTTGCCGCCACCATCGAGAAGCAGGCGATCCTTCGGCGCAAGGTCCGCTCCGCCATGACCTATCCGGCCATCGTGCTGAGCGTCATGGTCGTCATCTTCCTGGCGCTTCTGATCTTCATCGTCCCGGTGTTCCAGAAGCTCTTCGCGTCGCTGCACGCCAAGTTGCCCCTTCCCACCCAGATCGTGATCGGGATCTCGAAGATCGTGCTGAGTGTGTGGGCCGTGCTTATCGTCGCCATGATGGTGGCAGGGATCGTCTGGCTACGGCGCTGGATCAAGACCGAGCACGGACGCCTGAAGTGGGACGCATTCAAGCTCAAGCCACCGATCTTCGGGCAGCTCGTGCACAAGGTGTCGCTCGCCCGGTTGGCGCACACGTTGGGGTCTCTGATCCAGGCCGGTGTCCCGATCCTCGAATCGCTCGACATCGTGTCGGAGACGGCGGGAAACCAGGTCGTGGGCAACGCCCTACTCGATGCCAAGGCCGGGGTGCGTGAAGGACGTTCTTTCGCGGACACCTTGCGGGAGCACGAGGAGGTCATCCCTGCTCTGGTCACACAGATGGTCGAGGTCGGTGAGCAGACCGGTGCGCTCGACGCCATGCTGCACAAGGTGGGGGAGTTCTACGACGGCGAGGTCGAGACCACAGTCAACAACCTCACGTCGATGCTCGAGCCCATCATGACGGTGTTCATGGGTGCCGGCGTGGGCGTCATGGTCATCAGCATGTACCTGCCCATGTTCAGCTACATCAAAGCCGTCCCGACGCACTGAGTCGCGGCGGTCTCGCTCGGTCCATGAGGTCGCCGATTGGCGGTGCCGCAGCCCTCGACGGCATCGGACGCGGTCTTGCCGCGCGTCTGCGACGCCGGTCGTGGCCTCTTGCTGTCACCGTGGTGTCGTTGGTGACGGGCATGGCGTACTGCCTGCTGTGGGGCCCGCTGGTGCGTCACACCCAAAGCTGGATCGTCCCCTGGGACATCTGGGGTGCGTATCGCTCCGCGCATTTCATCGGGTGGGGTGACCTCGGCAACGTCTACAGCGCCGGCACCGCGCTCGTCACCTTCCCGGGGATACTCATTCTGTTCACCCCGGTGGCGATGCTGACCGGGACCTTCGGGTTGAGCGAGAGCTTTCCCTACAACCTTCCCCACCCGACGACATGGCTGGTCCTCGGCCCGTTCGAGATCCTCATCAGCTGCGCCGCGCTCTTCGCCTGTGACGCGTTGGCCGAGCGGCTGGGGGTCGGTCGAGGTCGCCGAGGACTGTTGTGTGTCGCCGAAGGTGTGGCGTTGTGGAACGTCTCGGTGATCTGGGGTCACCCCGAAGACGCAGTGGCGGTGGCACTCGCGGTGTACGCGTTGGTGCTCGCATTCGACGGTCGGTGGAACGGCGCGGGCTGGCTCTTCGGCGCCGCGCTGGCGACGCAGCCCGTCGTCGTGCTCATGCTTCCGGTGATCCTGGCCCTCGCCGGAAAGCAGCGGGCGCTTCCTCTGCTTGTCCGGGTGTCCCTGCCGTCGCTGCTGTTGCTGGCCACGCCGTTGGCGGCAGAGTTCCACGCCACCGCCCATGCTCTCGTGGCCCAGCCCAATTTTCCCAATGTCGACCACCGGACTCCATGGACCTCGCTCGCTCCGAGGTTGGGAGGATCCGGACAGGGGCTCAAGGTGGCGGCCGGACCGGGTCGCCTTGTCGCGGTGGTCCTCGCCTGTGCGGTGGGCTGGTGGTCGAGACGGTGGCGAGACCGCCCTGAGATGATCGTGCTGGCGGTGGCGTTCACGTTGGCCCTGCGGTGCTTCACCGAATCGGTGATGGTCGCGTTCTACGTGTGGCCCGTCCTGGCGGTGGCGCTCGTGGTGGTCATGCGTCGGTCTCCGTGGCGTTGGGCGTTCGCCGTCGGAGTCGCCCTGGCCGTCACGGTATGTAGCGATTTTCGCCTCGGTGAGTGGGCTTGGTGGGGGTCTGTGAACGGCGGCATCGTCCTGCTTCTCGGGGCGGGTATTCCGTCAAGGCTTCGGCGCCCCCTGCCGATAACTACAAACGTGGCGGATGCTGCGCCCGTTCGTGACCATCCCCCTGCACTGGTGGGAGCAAGACCGTGACCAGGAGATTGGCGACATGGCACAGGTAGTAGGACTCGACATCGGCACCAGCGCGGTGCGCGCCGCCGAACTCGAGTTCGGATCCGGAGCCCCGGTTCTCGTGGCCTTCGGGCAGGTCGGCCTGCCCCCGGGCGCCATCGTCGACGGCGAGGTCCAGGACGCGTCCGCCGTCTCCGACGCCATCGCTCGTCTGTGGCAGAACGGGAAGTTCCAGTCGAAATCGGTCGTGGTCGGCATCGCCGGCCTGCGCGCCATCACGCGCGAGGTCGACCTGCCGTGGGTGCCCGACGAAGACGTCGACAGCGCGGTCCGTTTCCAGTCCGAGGAGGTCATTCCGTTCCCTCCGGACAAGACCATCCTCTCTGCACAGGTCCTTTCCGACAACACCGCTTCCGACGGCACCAAGACGAGGCGGGTGTTGGTCGCCGCCGCTCATCGCGACCTGGTCGAGGGTGTGGTGAACGCGGCCGAGAAGGCGGGCCTCATCGTCGAAGGCGTCGACCTCGTGTCGTCTGCGTTGGTGCGAGCCCTCGGTGACCCGTCGGTGGCAGCCGAGCGGCCCGAGGCGATCGTCTCCATCGGAGCCGGCCTGACCGTCGTGGTGGTTCACCAGCACGGGCGTCCCCAGTTCGTCCGGACCATCGGCACGGGCGGCAATGCCGCCACCGCGGCGGTGGCGTCCGCGCTCGACCTTCCTCTCGTCGACGCCGAAGGGATCAAACGGCGCCTCGGTGAGGCATCTGCCCAGGTGACGTCGGCGGAGAGCGCGGTGCAGCCGGCCATCGCCGAGCTCGTGGGCGAGATCCGCAACTCCGTGCAGTACTTCGCCACCCTTCCGGGTCGTGCGCCCATCGCCCGGGTGCTCCTGACTGGCGGCGGCGCCCGGTTGCGGGGCCTGGTGAAGGAGCTGCGGGCCCAGGTTCGCATCCCCGTCGAGCACGTCTCACCCTTGGACCGCCTCGACCTGTCGAGGATCGACCTCGATCCCGAGCAGGCGGCCAGCATCGAGCCGGTTCTGGCCACACCCATCGGGCTCGCTCTTCCCGAGCCGAACCCGTCGGTGAAGAAGTTCAACCTGGTACCGCCCGAGATCGTCCAGCGCGCCTTCGAGCGTCAGGTGGCCCGAAGGGCATTCGTGGCCGCAGGCGTGGCCGTGCTCTTGTTGGTGGCCGCGAGCGCCGGACGCTTCTTGCAGGTGCACAGCGCCCAGAACGGCGTCAGCAATCTCCACACCGCCGTCGCCGCGCTCAATGCCCAGATCCCCAGGTACGACAAGGTCGTCGCCATCAACAACGAGCTCCGGGTGGCGAAGTCTCAGGTCACGACACTGGGGGGTACGGCCGTTGACTGGTCGGCGGTGGTCTCCCAGCTCGGAGGCCGCATCCCTGCGGGGCTGAGCGTCATCACCTTCACCGGCGCCGGGCTCACCACGGGAGGCGCCGCGGCCAGCACGACATCGGCGGCCAGTCCGACCTCTGCGGGTACGACCCCGGCCCCCGGAGCGATCGGCTCGCTGACGGTGGGACTCTCTGGCAACTTCCCGAGCTCCGCCCACTTCGACCCCGTCGCCCAGTGGATCGACAATCTCACCGCGTCGCCGATGTTCAGCCCGCCGGGTGTGAGCGCAGTGGCCAACACCCCGGCCGGGGCGGATACGAGCGTCACGTTCACGTCGGCGCTGTGGCTCTTGCCCACGTCCAACCTGATCAAGAACGCAGGCTTCTGATGGAAAAGCTGACCCGTTACCGAATTCCTGTCTTGACCGGCGTCGGTGCCGTCGTCCTCGCCATCATCGTGTTCGCGGCGTGGATCTCGCCCGAAGGCAGCAAGCTGTCGAGCCTGCATGCTCAGCAGACACAGCTCGCATCCCAGCAAACCCATCTCCAGACCGAGCTGGCGACGCTCAAGCAGGCCAAGGCACACCTGGCGGCGAATTGCGAGGCGCTCTCCAAGGACCTGGGCGAGATCCCCGGGACCCCGAGCGTGGACAGCTTCTTCAACCAGGTGACGGCCCTCGCAGTCGCGAGCGGTGATCCCAACACGCCGAGCATCAGCGTCACGCAGGCGACGGCAGCCGCGAGTGGCGGGGCAAGCCCGGTGGCCGTGACATTCACTCTCCAGGGCACCTACGGACAGATGTCTGCCTTCTTGAAGGGCCTCGACACGTTCCCCCGGTTGTTCACGGTCACCGCCATCACGATCAACGGTGGTCCCGTCGCGACCGGTGGCGCCACGATCAACCCGGCGACGACGGGCTACACACTCGATCTGACCGGCAACATCTACTACAGCTCGGGCCAGCAGAACGTCTGCGCCGCGTCCACAACCGCAGCCGTTCACTGACCAGGCGCGGATATCAGCGGCTCGTTGTTCGGCCATTGGGAGATTTCGCTCAATGGCCTAAAGGAGCTCCGAACCTCTGCCGATAGTTGTTCCGATAGCCATTGCGTATTAAGGGAGGAAGTCCATGCTCAAGTCCATGCTCGCGCACCTGCGTGAGACAAGTATGCGGGAGTCCGAGGGAGAGGAAGCTGCAGAAGCGGGCTTCACCTTGATCGAACTGATGGTGGTGCTCTTGATCATCGCCATCCTGCTCGCCATCGCCATCCCCACGTTCCTCGGGGTTGCCAACTCGGCCGGTGACCGCGCTGCTCAGTCGAACCTGACGAACGGTCTCACCGAGGCCAAGGCCCTGTACCAGAACGCCGCCACCTATGCTCCGGGATCCC
>JADGOL010000178.1 GCA_017882995.1 Acidimicrobiales bacterium
CGCGCGCTCGCCGGCTGGCTCGACTTCTACAATCGACGACGACCACACCGCAGCCTCGGCCGCCAAACCCCGATCGAGCGCCTACACACGCTCAACCGGAACAACGTCCTCGGGTCCTACACCTAGGCCGCGCCCCGATGCGATGGAGGCGGCGGGAATCGAACCCGCGTCCGCAGCCGCACCGGCTGAGCGTCTACAAGCATAGGTCGCACTTTTCACGTCATCCGTTAGTCGGAGTGCAACCGCCCAACTGACGGACTAGCCATCCTTAAGCATCGCACCTCGGGCGATTGGCGTTCCCTCGGTGCCGAGCGTGTTGGTTAGCGCCGCTCCGGATCACAGGCCCATCCGGAGGGGCGTCGCTGGACTAGCTCTTAGGTCCGGGGGTCAGACCCCGGGGGCATGTCCCATTCCGGCTGAAAGCCCGGCGCGACCTGGGAACGCCGTCTTGACCTTCTCGGGGCTCGTCGTTAGGCTTGCCCGGTTGCTCGCAGCGCCGGTCGCACCGGATCCGCCCCTGTCGACTTGGTGATTCGAGCCAGGGCGGTCGCGGGACGAGGGGGGCACAGCCACCTATCGAGGCGGTAGTGGGAGCGGCATCCGATCCGGCAACAAGGGGGAAACGTGCAACCACGAACGTTGTTCCGACGATCCATCTTTCCAGGACTCGGCGTGCTCGCCGCGTCGGGGCTGGCCGCTGCGACCCTCGCGACCGCGGGGGCGAGCGCCTCGGCGCCCCCGACACCCAAGTCGACCGTGAACCTCGCGGCCCTCGCCGCGGCGGTCAACAAGGCGGCGGCCCAGCCGTCGTTCACCACCTATGCAGCCGGCTACGGGGCGAATGTGAAGAACCCGGCCAAGCTGAAGGGCATGAAGCTCATGATCGCCGTCGGCGACAGCCAGCTGGCGGCGTGCGCAGAGATCGCCCAGGCCGATGCGGCCCTGGCCAAGGCGGTGGGCATGGTGCCGACGGTCTTCTCGACCACCGGCAAGATCAGCGACCTCGTGACGGCCACGTCGAACGCCATCAGCCAGGGCTACAACGCCATCGACTTCGGGTGCGACTTCAACCCGGTGCAGATCGCACCGTCGATCGCCCAGGCCAAGGCGCACCACATCGCCGTCGTCTCGTACGGGGCCACCCCGTCGGAGACGGTAGCCAGCGGTGAGGATGCGAACACGGTCGACCCGTGGGCCTTGGACTCCCAGATCGCCGTCGACCAGGCGGTGCTCCAGCACCACGGCAAGCCCTTCGACGCGATCGGGATCGTGTCCAACGTCAACCCGCTGTTGGAGACCACCTACCAGCCCGACCTCAAGAAGCTCTGCCCGAAGTGCACGCTCACGGACATCGTGGTGCCGGTCCCGAACTGGTTCACGACCTTGCAGAGCTCGGTGACCTCGGCGCTGCTCCGGAACCCGAAGGCCACGGCGATCTTCCCCGCCTACGCGGGGATGCTCTCACCGATGGTGGCCGGGATCCAGGCGGCGCACCGCACCTCGACGATCAAGACCTACCTGGCCTTCGGCGGGGGCACGCCCGAGATGCAGGAGCAGGCGGCCGGGGTGGGCCACTCGATCATCCAGAGCATCATCGGCGGCTACCCGGTGTGGACGGGCTACCTCCTGCTCGTGCAGACCGCCAAGGTGCTCCTCCACCAGGCGCCGATCCCCGAGAGCAAGGCGGTCGGCCCGAACCGGGTCGCCACGCCGCAGAACGTGGCCCAGATCCTGAAGACGGGCGGCTGGGGGACCGACTTCGTGAACGGGTTCCGCGGCATGCTCGGCCTGCCGGCGCTCAAGGGCAGCGCCCTCTTCAAGGCCGCCACGCTGAACGGGGTGATGACGGCGAAGCCGTGAACCCACCTGGGTTGAGCGGGAAGTAGCGACACGGCGGGGCATGCGCCCCGCCGTGTCGCTGAAGGGGCTTCTTTCGGCCGTCCCCGGCGCACCAGCGTCGGGGACGGCCGGGGGGCAGCGTGAGGGGACGGGGTGGCAAAGGCATGGCGGTGGGAGCTGACCAAGGCGAGGAGGCGGGGAGCCAGCGGCCTCCGGTCGTCGCGCTGCGCAACATCTCCAAGACCTTCGGGAGCAACCGGGCGCTGGACCGCGTCGACCTCACCTTGCACCAGGGCGAGGTGGTGGCCCTCGTCGGCCAGAACGGCTCGGGCAAGTCGACCCTCGTCAAGATCCTCTCGGGGTTCCACGCACCCGAGCCCGGCGGACAGCTGCTGATGGGGGGCCGGGAGATCCCCCTCCCGCTCGAGCCCGGCAAGGCGGGCGAGATCGGCTGCAGCTTCGTCTACCAGAACCTCGCCCTGGCCACGGGCATCACGGTCCTCGAGAACCTCAACCTCGGCACCCGGGTGGGCCTCGGGATGGGGACCTTCGGTCCGATCGCCTGGCGCCGGGAGCGCCGGGAGGCGGCCGCCGTGCTGCGGCGCTACCGCGTCGACCTCGACCCCGGCCAGCGCGTCGGCGAGCTCCCGCCGGTCGACCAGGCCCGGCTCGCCATCGTCCGGGCGGCCGAGGAGCTACGCCGCTACCGGGAGCGCACGGGCGACACCCACTCCGTCCTCGTCCTCGACGAGCCCACGGTGTTCCTCCCCGAGGAGGACATCGCGTTCCTCTTCGACCTCGTCCGCACCATCGTCGCCGAGGGGGCGGCCGTGCTGTTCATCTCCCACGACCTGGCCGCCATCCGGGAGATCGCCGACCGGATCGTCGTCCTGCGCGACGGCCGCGGGGTCGCCGACGTGCCCGCGAGCGAGGTCGACGAGGACGCCCTCGTCGGGCTGATCGTCGGCGTGAGCGCCCGCGCGACCGCCGCCACGCCGGCGCCGGCCGGTGCGGAGAGGGACGCCATGCCGGCCCCGGCCTTCCCGTCGGGCGGCGCCGGGGGCGGAGAGGCGGTGGTGGCCGTCGCGCACCTCGCCGGCGGGCGCCTTCGTGACCTGAGCTTCCGCCTCGGAAAGGGTGAGATCGTCGGCATCGCCGGCCTCATCGGCTCGGGGGCCGAGGACTTGCCCTACCTCCTGTTCGGCTCGCCCGATGCGACTGGCGGGACCCTCGAGCTCAGCGGGGAGGTGCTGCAGGTCACGCACCTCACCCCCGCGCGCTGCGTGGCCAAGCGCATCGCCCTCGTGCCGGCCGACCGCCAGCTCCTCGGCCTCAGCGCCCCGCTGAGCGTGTGGGAGAACCTGACGATGCTCGTCGAGGACGACCACTTCCGCGAGGGCGTCTTTCACCGTCGGGAGCTCGTGGCCATCGCCGAGCAGACGATCGTCGAGTTCGCCGTCCGCCCACCCCGTGCCGACGTGGCCGCCGCGACCCTCTCGGGCGGCAACCAGCAGAAGGTCGTCGTGGCCAAGTGGCTGCTCGCCAAGCCCCGCCTTCTCGTGCTCCACGAGCCGACCCAGGGGGTCGACGTGGGGGCGCGCCGGGACATCTACCACTTCGTCAAGGCCGCCGCGGCCGAGGGGATGGCCGTGGTCTGGGTGACGACGGAGTTCGGCGAGCTCGCCGAGGTCTGCGACCGCGTCCTCGTCGTGTCCCAGGGCCGCCAGACGGCCGAGCTCACCGGCGAGGCGCTGGACG
>JADGOL010000017.1 GCA_017882995.1 Acidimicrobiales bacterium
CAGAGCGATCACGACGAGGACGGCGAGACCGCCGGCGACCAACTGTCGACGCGGGCGCGACGGCGGTCCCGGAGCGTTGCGCCACGGCTCCGCGTCGCCGAGTGGCGCGATCGGTTGTTCGGCCACGGTTTGGAACGTGCGTCGCAGTCGTTGTTCGATGGAGTCGATGTCGGTCATGTCAGCTCATCTCGCAGCTTGGCAAGGCACGTGAGGGCAAGAATGCGATCCGTGGACCGTCCGACGATCTCGCCCATGCCACCGTTGGCGGCGACGGTCGGATTGCCCTGGGACGTCGCGGTGGACGACCCGATCGCGGCATTGGCACAGGCTCGACACGATCTCGGCGACACGTTCGTCGTCGACAGTGGTGACGACCGCTACCTGTTCACCTTCTCGCCGGTGGGTGTGGCGTCGTTCTAGGGGCTGCCTGAGGAGTCGGCCAGCAAAGCCGTCGCCGATTGGCGGATGCTGCGGCGCAAGCTGCCTGACGAGATCTTCGTAGGGAGGCGCACGCTGCCGCATCAACTTTTCGGCCGCGACGACGTCGCCACCTATCTCGCCAATGTCGAGCGCGCCCTCGACAGCACCGTCGACGAGCTGGGCGAGGCCGGCGACTTCGACGTGTTCGACCTGACCCGACGACTGGGGCACCGGGTCGGGCTGGCGTCGTGGGGCGGCCCCGGATCGGCGAGTGGCGAGCGCTTTGATCGACTGGCCCGGGCGTTCGACGCGTTGGACGGTTCGGAGTCCTTCGTCCACCCCGATGCCATGTCGGCGGTGGCCGCGTCGGGAAAGTCCGAAGAGCGTGCCGCGCTGGCGGTCATCACCGGCGAGTTGAGCCAGGCTCTGGGTGAGCTCGAAGGCGTGGAGTCGGACAACGCGCTCTTCGCCCGGGCGGCCGCGGCATGGGCCGACCAACCCTTCGACGAGCGGGCGCCAGGCCTGGCCCTCGATGTGGCTCTGGTCCACGTGGCGTCGATGTCAAACCTCTTCGCCGCGCTGGGGTGGATGGTCATCGACCTGTTGACGCATCGAGACGAGGTCGAGCGGGTACGGGCCGGAGATCGCGCCCGGGCCGAGGTGTGTGCGCTCGAGTCGACGCGCCTGGCCCAGCGCTCGATCATGGCCCGCTACGTGGTGAAGCCGGTGACGTTCGACGTCGGCGACGCCGTCCACGAGGTCGCGGCCGGCGCCACCATCGCCACCCTCCTCCCCCTCACGAACACGAGCGCGGCTCCGGGCCTCGACACATGGGATCCCGATCGCTGGAACCGGCGTCGCCTGGCCGAGGCTTCGGCGTTGGCGGCGGTCGAATTGGTGACCGTCTTCGGTCATGGACGCCACACCTGTCCTGCCCAGCCGTTCTCGTTGTCGACCATGACCGCCGCTGCGGCCCGGCTCCTCTCCACCTTCGACATGGAGCCGGGATGGACCGACCCCCCTCAGCCCGTGCGCAACCAGATCGGCGGGGTGGCACGCGCCGGCGGTCGATGCCCCGTTCGCTACCGCCGCCGTTGAGCGTGCTCTGGACGTTCAGTCATCGCCGGTCGGTCAAAGCCCGAGGAACCAGGCCGCGACTCTCTTGAGGTCGAAGAAGTAGAGGGCAAGCCCGAACAGCACGAGGAGCGCGCCGACGCCGGCCAAGATCTTCTCCGGCAGCCCCAAGCCCGTAAAGGCCAAGGAGCCCGAACCTGCAGAGACGGTGCCGGGTGCCGTCGACGATGTCGCCCCGCTCCCCCCGGTCCTGGCTCCCGGTCCGGGTGTGGCGGCGGGCGCCCCACCCGGGCTCGTGCCCGGCGTGGTCTGGGGCCCCGTGCCCGGCGTGGTCTGGGGCCCCGTGCCAGGCCCCGCGGGCGGGTTCGTGCCAGGGGTGGTCCGCGGCACCGTGACCGGTGTGGTCGGCGGGACCGTGACGGGGGGCGGTGCGGGGGGGCCGGCGAAGGTGATCGGCGCCGACACCACGTCGTGGCCGGTGTCGACGAAGACGAGGGCACACTTCACGCCGAGGACCTGCTGGACCGGTGAAGGTGGGCACGGGAAGTTCTGCGCGTCGGCCCGTGGTCGTTTCCCGGCACTGTCGGCCCGGCCGCATCCGGCGATCACGGGGAACACGCCGCACGGAGGTCCGAGTTTCCTGCCCTCGTGGACCACGGTGATCGTCGCCAAGGTTCCCTCTGGAGTCGTGGCGGTGATGCGTCTCAGTGACGGAGCACTGCAGCCGATCGGAAGCGATTCGTCGAAGGGCGGTCCGATGTGCACCGTGGGCTCGCCGGGCGCTTCGTTGCACTCCAGCACGTACCCCTTGGCGTTGGCGGCGAGCCCGGAACCGGTGACCGTCACCTTCTTGCCGCCGCCGAGGTCGGCGGCCGGCCGCACGGAGATCGTGGGCGACGCCGCGGAGGCCGTGGCGGTCTTGAAAAGAACGAAGCCTCCCGCCACGAGCACAAGGGCGACCAACCTGGGCATGAGTTGCCGCTGGCGAACGCTGTGAACGAATCCCATCGAGTTCCGCCACTCTCGGTTGGTCATGGAATCAACGCGTCTTCTTGCCCGTCCCCCGCCATAGGAGAGATCGCGACCGACGTTTCGCCACGTGGAGATACCTGAAATGCCACGATAGGGGGCCACCCGCGCAGCGAGAATTATCAATTCTGATGATCTGAGAACCCGAGACCTGACGCCCCTTCAGCCGCTGCCGGTCGAGATGACCGCGGAGGGTGACAAGGTGAGGTGGGTGTTGCTATTGAGCTTTTGTCGTCCCGGTCTCGAACATGCAACCGCTTCGTTCCGGGGCTCAGTGGTGGAAGCCGACGTCGGTGGTCCGTGCCGGATGGGCGCTGCGTAGGCGTTCGTCGACCCTCTGCAGGTCCTCGATCAACATGCCACCCAGGTCACGGCTGAACCCGTTGCGAACCACGATGCGCAGCACGGCGACATCGTCGAGCGCCGGGGGCATGGTGTAGGCGGGGACGAGCCAGCCCCGCACCCGCACGGCGTCGGACACGTCGTAGACGCTGTAGGGGGCGTCGCCGATGCGGAAGGCGAAGGCAGGGATGCCGTCGCCGGCCGAGACGAGCTCGTAGGGCCCCAGGCCGGCGATCTCGTGGGCGAGCCACTGCGCGGTGTCCCGGCTCGCCTGCTGTACCTGCCGGTATCCGTCGGCTCCGAGCCGCAAGAAGTTGTAGTACTGGGCGACGACCTGGGCACCGGGCCGTGAGCAGTTGAGCGCGCACGTGGGCATGTTGCCGCCGAGGTAGTTCACGTCGAAGACGAGCTCGTCGGGGAGCGCGGCGCGATCGCGCCAGATGACCCAGCCGACGCCCGGGTACACGAGGCCGTATTTGTGCCCCGAGGCGTTGATGGAATGGACGCGATCCAAGCGGAAGTCCCAGGCCACCTTGGGATCGAGGAACGGGGCGATGAATCCTCCCGACGCGCCGTCCACATGGATGGGCACGTCCACGCCACTGGCGGCGGCCAGGTCGTCGAGCGCGGACGCGATATCGGCCACGGGCTCGTAGACGCCGTCGTAGGTCGATCCCATGACGGCGACGACGCCGATGGTGTTCTCGTCGCAATGCGCAGCCGCCCCCTGTGCGGTCAGACAGGTGGACTCGGGGCCGACAGGGACGAGACGGCCTTCGACGTCCCAGTAGCGGCAGAACTTCTCCCAGCACACCTGGACGTTGGCGCCCATGACGAGATTGGGTCGATCGACGGACTTACCCGCCGCCTGACGGCGCTGGCGCCAACGCCACTTGAGCGCCAGGCCACCCAACATGCACGCCTCGCTCGAGCCCGTCGTCGAACACCCCGTGGCGCCGCCCTCGTCGGGAGCGTTCCACAGTCCGGCCAGGATGTTGACGCAGCGTCGTTCGAGCTCCGCGGTCTGGGGGTACTCGTCCTTGTCGATCATGTTCTTGGCCGAGCACTCCGCCATCAGACGCTCCGCGTCGCGCTCCATCCAGGTCGTGACGAACGTGGCCAGGTTGAGCCGGGCGTTGCCGTCGAGCAACAGCTCGTCGTGGACGATCTCGTACGCCGTGCTCTCAGGCATGCCGCTCGGCGCCAGGCGGAGCTTGGGAACCTCGTTGGTCTCGCCCCGTTGGGCGAACTGCGGGCGGATCTGGAGCTGGTCCGCGGCGGCATTGGTCTCGTGCACATGAAGGGGCATGCCCGGACCGTAGTTCGCGGCTAGGGAGCCTTCTGGTCGTTAGGGCCGTGACGGTCGTCGGGGTCGACCAACACGCAGCGGGTGCCGCTGTAGATGGTGGGCATGCACTTGTTGCAGTGGATGCAGAGCGAGGCGCGCGACGTGCCGGCGCTCATCTTCGCGACGAGATCGGGTTCACGGAGCAGGGCTCTCGCCATGGCGACGAACGAGAAACCCTCCGAGAGCGCCAACTCCACCGTCGAGAGCTCGTTGATCCCGCCCAGCAGGACGAGCGGCATGTCGAGCGCGGCGCGGAATTGCCGGGCGTAGGGAAGGAAGAACGCCTCCTCGAAGGGGTAGTCCGGCATGAATCGGCGGCCCATGACCCGGAACCCGAGGCGCAGTGCCCGGGGCAGGGTGGCGGCGAACTCCTCACGGGGAGCCTCGCCCCGGAACAGGTACATGGGGTTGGCGAGTGAGCTGCCACCGGTGAGGGTGAGCGCGTCGAGCGCACCGTCGGCCTCGAGCAGGCGGGCCACCTGGACGCTCTCCTCGAGCCACAACCCCCCGGGCACCCCGTCGGCCATGTTGAGCTTGGCTGTCACCGCCACGCTGTCGTCGACGGCGTCGCGCACGGTGCGGACGACCTGGCGGGCGAAGCGGGCACGGTTCTCGACGGTGCCGCCCCACTGGTCGCGGCGGTGATTGAGCTTCGGGCTCAAGAACGCACTCAGCAGGTAATTGTGACCGAGGTGGATCTCGATGCTGTCGAAGCCGGCGTCGACGACCTTGCGCGCCGCGTGCCCGTAGTCGGCGGTGACGCGGGCGATGTCCGCATCGGTGATCTCACGACTCATGGTCCCGAGGGGGCTGATGTGTCGGGACGGAGCCAGCGAAGGGGACCCGTTCGACCGGGCGTTCGCGACCGGGCCGGCGTGGCCCAGCTGGGCGGCAACAGCTGCGCCGGTGTCGTGGACGGCGTCGGTGAGCCGGCGCAGGTCCGGGACCACCTCGTCGTGCACGTAGATGCAGTGCCGGTCGGTGCGTCCCTCGGGCGACACCGCCAGATACGCGACCGTGGTCATCGCCGCGCCCCCCGCTCCCACGCGGCGGTGGAAGTCGATGAGCGCCTCGGTGACCTGTCCTTTGGGGGACGATCCTTCGAACGTGGCCGCCTTGATGAATCGGTTCCGGAGCGTGACCGGGCCGAGCCGGGCCGAGTCGAACGGCGTGCGACGGGGTTTCGGAGAGCCCAGGCTGTCGTCTTCGGCGGTCACGCGTCGGCGGGGATCTCGAATCGATAGCCCACGCCCCGCACCGTCGTGATGATCGCCGGCGACGACGGGTCGGCTTCGACATGGGTCCGAAGGCGCTTGATGTGGACGTCGAGAGTCTTGGTGTCCCCCACGTAGTCCGTACCCCATACCCGGTCGATGAGGGTGTCTCGGGTGAGGACGCGCCCCGCGTTCTCGACGAGCAACACCAGGAGCTCGAATTCCTTGCGGCGCAGATGGACCTCTTGACCCCGGACGAAGACCCGGTGGCGATCAGGGTCGACCCGGACACCACCCACCTCGAGCACCCCACCGCGCTCGACAGACTCGTCGGCGTGTGGTGAGCCCGGTGCGGCCAACGGGGAGCGTCGCAGCACGGCGCGCATGCGGGCCACGAGCTCGCGCAGGCGGTAGGGCTTGGTGACGTAGTCGTCGGCTCCCACCTCGAGCCCCACGACAGTGTCGATCTCGGTGCCCTTGGCGGTCACCATGATGATGGGGACGTGCGAACGGGCACGGATGGCGCGACACACGTCGACGCCCGACATCTTGGGCAGCATGATGTCGAGGAGGACGAGATCGGGCTCGATGGCGTCGAACAGGGCCAGGGCCTCGGGCCCGTCCCGTGCCACCGAGACGTTGAACCCCTCGCGCCCGAGCCCGATGACCAGAGCGTCGACGAAGGACTCTTCGTCCTCTGCGATCAGCACCTTCACCGCTCGCGAATCGTCGCGTCCGCGGTCGGGGGACTCCCCCGACCGCTCGCCTCGGCCCCCGCGTTGCGAGGGGCGCGGCGGTTGGGTCGAGTGCGGTCTGTGCGTGGAGTGGGTGCCCACGGTGTTGCTCACAACTCGGGCCGGGTGCGGCCCTGGGTGCTGCTCACGATTCAGACGACCTCTGAGTGTGTCGGGAGGATGAGCCGGAACGTCGACCCCTCGCCTTCGCGAGAGTCGACCTCGACGTGTCCCTGATGGTTGGCGGCCACATGGCGGACGATGGACAAGCCGAGCCCCGTCCCTCCGCTGTTGCGACTCCTGCCCTGGTCGACTCGGTAGAAGCGTTCGAAGATGCGGTCGAGATCCCGGGCGGGGATGCCCACGCCCTGGTCTTCAACGTCGAGACGTACCTGGCCGTCGGCGACCCGGCCCACGAAACGCACCGCGGTGCCGTCATAGGAGAACTTCACGGCGTTCTCGAGGAGGTTGTAGAGAGCCGACACGAGCTGGCGACGGTCGCCGAGGACCGTGACCGGGGGGGCGGGCTCCTCGAGGTCGATCTTCACGTCGCGTTGGTCGGCGGCGGCCCGCATGCGCTCGACGGCTTCGGCCATGATCAGGTTGACGAGGACGGGCTCGCGCGGTGGGGCTTCCTCGGCCTCTATCCGGGAGAGGTCGAGCAGGTCGTCGATGATCCTGCTGATCCGGAATGCCTCGGTGTGGATGCGGCTGGCGAGACGCTGGGCGACGGTGGGGTCCTTCTCGGCCGCCAGGGTCTCGGCCAGCAGGCCGATAGCACCCATCGGGGTCTTCAACTCGTGACTCACGTTGGCGACGAAGTCGCGTCGGATCTCTTCGAGGCGCCTGCGCTCGGACACGTCATCGATGGCGGCGATCACGCCCAATGTGCGTCGGCCGTCATCGATCAGCTGCGTGGACACGGCCAAGGTGCGCCGGGGCGGGCCGTAGAGGTCGAGCGTCTTGTGCGCGGAGCCCTGTTTCCAGGCATCCGCCAGAAGGTCGACCACAGCTTGAGCGGCTAGGGCGTCTCCGTGTCGACCACCCATGAGGCCCACGGCGCGGGCGTTGCGGAACACGACGGTCCCGTTCTCGTCGCACACGATGACCCCTTGGGGGAGTGTGTCCAGGGCGCGGCGTAGCCGAATGGCGTCCGACGAGGACTCGGCGACCGCCTCGGCGGCGCGATCGGTGACGAGCTCGAGGTGGTGGAGCGCGGGCTCGATCCCCATGCCGTGGTCCTCGGCGGGCGCGTCGACGCCGAGCCGCGACGCCAGTGCCGACAAGCGCTGTTCGAGGGACCGGCGCCCCGACCGGCGTCCGAGGATCGTGGCCACCACGATCCCGATGACCGCCAGCGCACCGAGTGCGGCGAACCCCGCGATGACGACGTTCGAGGACACGTTGGTGGTGCCGAGCACGGACACCAGCATGACAGGCGGGCAGTGGTCGGTCCGGTTCCTGATCGGCTGGCCTCCCCGAACCGATGTCTGGAGGGAAAGATACAAAAAATCATGAAATAGCTTGAAAGACCTCGCGCCCGCCAATACCCTCGAGGACAAGACCCGAGCGGCATCCGACGCCGGCGGGCACGACTCGGAGAGGGATCGTCATGGTGTTGTGGGCAGTGCGCGAGGCGGTGTCGACGGTGACCCTCAATCCCGATCCCGGCAACCTCCCCGGTGGTGCCGTGCTCCAGCAGCTGACCAACGGGCTCGGGGGGTGGGCCCTGATCATGGCGCTGGTGGGTCTCGTGATCGGTGCCGCGGCATGGGCGCTCGGGGCCCATTCGCAGAACTATCACCAGTCCTTCAACGGACGGAAGACCGTCCTCGTGTCGGCTGTCGCCGCGCTGTTGATCGGAGCGGCACCGGCGATCGTCAACTTCTTCTTTCACGCCGGGCAGGGGGTGCACTGACCGTGCTCGAGGCGTTCCCGCTGTGTCCCGGGGTGGTCCCCGTCGTCGGCACCGTCTGCAACACCGTCTCCGGTGCGGCCGGAAACGTCGCCGCCAGCACCGCGGGGGTGGGGATCGGTGCGGTCTTCTCCGAGGCGGCCCGGTGGGTGGCGTCGGGGGCGGTGTGGTTGATCGCCCAGGTGGGTCGGGCCATGTCCGGCACGACCTCTCTCGACCTTGATGCGGGATGGTTCACCGCGCACGAAGCCGTGATGGCGAGCTTGGCCGCGGCCGTTGTCCTCCCCATGGCGTGCTGCGCCGCCATCCAGGCCATCTACCGCCAGAGCGCCTCGACACTCTTGCGCACATTTCTCGTGCACTTGCCGTTGTCGCTCTTGCTCACCGGTGTGGCCGTGACCCTCGTGCGCATGTCCCTGGCCGTGACCGATGCCATGTCCGCCACGGTGCTCTCGAGCGCGGGTGTCGACACGACGGACCTTTTCACCGGTCTCTTCAAATTCCTCGTCCCTTCCGAGGCGGTGACAGGTGCGATACCGGGCTTCGTCATCTTCCTCGGCAGTCTCGTCGTGGCGCTGGCCGCGCTGGCCCTGTGGTTGGAGTTGGTGGTGCGCGCCGCCGCGGTGTCGGTGGCGGTGTTGTTCCTCCCGTTGGCACTGGCCGCGCTCGTCTGGCCGTCGATCGCGCACTGGTGCAGACGACTGGCCGACACCCTCG
>JADGOL010000179.1 GCA_017882995.1 Acidimicrobiales bacterium
AACGTGCAGTTAGCCATGACCAGTTGCGACCAACTCGGACCAGGCCACGGGGCGCGCGTTCGCGGCACTGACCGCGAGCGAGCGGCGGATCGTGCGCCTCGCTTCAGAAGGACGTTCCAATCCCGAAATCGCCCAGGCGCTGTACGTGAGCATCAAGACAGTTGAGACCCACCTCTCGAGTGCCTATCGCAGGCTTGGCCTCTCAGGTCCTGGTTCTCGTCAGCGGCTGCCGGAGCTCGTCGCGCAGCGCGACCAAGGGACCCCCTCGTAAGACCCGCGCACGTCAGCAGCGGCGCTTTGACATCACTGGATTGAATGACTGACGCTTCGAATCATCGTGTATCGGAGTAGCACACGCTGGTCATGTGCCCAACGTCGGTTCCTAGTTGATGCCCTCCGCCCGACAATTGGTAGCTGACGACTGCGCCAGCTGCCGCAGCTGTGTCTCTTGGGTTGGCGACAGACTGTTGGAGATCACGTCTTCGTATTGCGATGGCCCGACTCCGACCAGGATCTTGTCGACAAGGCATTTGCCCAGGGCGAAGTCGACCTGGTCGCTCGACATGATGTCGTCGATGATCCCGGCCCGGGCCGAGAGTACGTCGAAGGCCGACGGCGTGATCGTCGGCGGGCCCGGAGCCTTGGGCCCGGGGTCACACGAGCGCACGTCGACGAGCTTGCCGTGTTGGGTCACCGTTGCGCCGGGGACCGTCTGTGCCCAGTCGCGAGCTGCTTGAGTCAGGCTCGTCGCCGTTTGGGGGCTACTCATGGCCACATCGATGGCCATGCAGGTGCGGCCACGGTCCTTGTAAGGCAGTGAATTGTCTCCCTGCCATCCCTGCACGGCATGCCAGGCCTGGTCGTAGCCGAGCCGGCTCCCCAGGACCTCGAACAGCGACACCTGCCCGAACGAGCTCGGCTTGTCGACTCGATGCTCCCCGGCGCGCAGTGTCGGGGGTGCGACCCGAGTCGGACGCCACCCGATCGGGTATTCGACGGGGTCGGCGATCTGGGCTTCGGAGACCGGTGGATCACGAAAGGCGCGATCGATCGCCGCGGTGCCACCGTTCGCGTCGAGGGAGTCGACGAACGTGGGACCGAAGGCGTACGGGAACTCGAGCATGTCACTCAATATCTCGGGGACGTTCGATGTCTGGTTGGCGCCCTTCTCGAGCTGGCCCTGCTCCTTCTGGTATGCCTGTTGATCGGAGGCTGAGAGGCTCTGCTCGTACAGAGTCTCGTCTCGCACGGCGTCGCCCTCGATGAGCGCCGTGAGCGCAGCGTCGTCACCGTTCCTCACTCCTTGTTGCAACTTCGTGAGGTTGAAGTACTGGTCCTGAAGGGCATGGGTGAGCTCGTGCGCGAGGGTGACCTTGACGGATGGCGTGAGCTCCGTGCCGCGGACGAAGACGGTCTTCTTGGTGTCGACGTACAGACCGACGATGTCTGATTGGCTCAGTTTGTTCTCCGACGCGGCGAGGTTGACATTGCCGTGCACGAGTCCGAGGGCCCGGAGCTCACCGAGGGCGCGACTCTCGGCAGCGCGGTCAGCCGTCGATGTCGGCTCAGGAACGCTGACCTGTTCGTTGAACTGGGCATTGCTGAGAAACTCGACCTTGACCGGTGTCTTGAATGTCAGGCCGCGGTGCTGCTCGTCGAAATGCACGATCCCGAGGACGCGGGGATCCCATTTCGGGCTCTGACCCGAGAGGGCCACGAGTATCCCCGCCGTCAGCATCAACGCCACCAACACCCCCGAACCCCAACGCAGTGCGCGGCGATTGACGCGCCGCCGCCGACCTGGGTCCACTGGCCCAAGGGCGAAGGCGTCGGCATCAAGCCCGAACCGGTCTCTGGGATGTGGGAGCGTCGCGGTCCGGGAGCTGCCCCAGTTCGACGAGGGAGAACTGTCCCAAGGCGCAGCACTCATTGGGGTGTCAATGCGTCGGGCGCCGAAGGGTTCTTCTGATGACGCGGTCACGGGCCGGGACGCGTCGGGGTGGAGCTCGGGGGAATACCACTTCCCGTCGGAAGCCAACCAGTATCCGGGACCCTGCCACGTGTCGCTCACGAGACGACCTCCAGACCCCGGTTGCACCGAAGTGTCCGACGGCTCGGATTGAGCCTCCCGAACCACGATGGTCGGGGTCGCCGTCTGTGGTCATCGGCCTTCGGCGACACCTTCTTGAGGTGGTCCGGGCACATGACCCGACCGTCGGTGGTCGACATCCTCCTCGGCCCGGGGCGGATGTACGCCTTTGGTCCCGTTGACCGTCGATCGACTCGACACCGGCTCGCACCGCAACGGACACGGGACCTCGAACTTCCGGCATCTGTGGTGGTACGCGGCGTCGATGGCGGCCCTGTCGGGACTCGCCTGCAGCCTTCTCCGTCCGGCCCTTCCGGCCTCGACCCGTCGAGTGGTGGCGTCCGACGATTGCTGAGACCTGACGGGGCCGGTTGGTGGTTGCGAACGCCGTCAGTGCAAGACGACACGCACCAGGAGGACACCGGCACCCAGGAGCGCGCCCATTGCGATCTGCATGAACCGTTGGCCCCCGGTTACCCCACTGCGCAGCGTGGCGATGATCTCGAAACCGACGAGAGCGACCGCACTGCTCCACAGCGCGGCGGTGACCCCGGTCTGAAGCGAGACCCCGGCACCCCACAACACCCCCAACACGGCGATCGGGATGGCTGCGCCTTTGACGATGGACCCCTCGTGCAGCAGTGCACGCCACGTTCGGCGCACTGACAGCGACTCTCGCGTCTTGAGGCGGTCGCCGACAACGGTGGCGTAGGTGTGGGCGAGCCAATAGAGCCCGAGAATGATCACGGTTGCCGCCATGGTGTCGGCGAAGGTCTCGCGGCGGGTGCTCTCAGCCGCCAGGACCGCTCCGACAGCGATGGTTCCGTAGATCACGCCCGACGGATTGTCCTCGGGTTCCAACCACTTGAGGACCGCCGATGCGAGGCCTCCGATACCGGGGCGAGGCGGCCGGTGTGTAGGTTCCGAGGGGACGTCGGTCATCCCAGCATCATGCCGCTCACCGAGTCGGGCGTCAGGCAGAGACCGTCACTCCAGTCGACGCTGATCGATAGGCGGCGTCAACCAGTTCGTGAGCCCGCAGGGCGGCGTCGAATCCGGGCGCCCCCGGCTTGTCGTCGTTGACGCAGTGGACCCAGTGGCGATCGGCGGGATACGTGTAGAACACGAAGTCGCGGCGAGGGAGGCCGAGCTCGGCAAAGTGGTCCTCTCGCAAGGCGGCGAGATCGGGGCGCTCAGGGGCGGCATCGGGTCTCTGCACGAGAAAGCTGTCCTCGGTGGCTCCGACGATGAAGTCGGTGGTGGCCTCGACCGCGGCGTTCTCGAAGAACACCTCGAAGCGCCGCTCCTCGCGTCCCCGAACGCCGTTGAAGACACTCAGGATGGTGCCGACGACACCAGACGCATGTTCGACCAGGACTGTCGCCACGTCTTCGACGTCGTATCCGAACACCGACCGGGTGCTCGCGGAGACCCGGACGGCGGGGCCGAACATCCAGCACACGATGTCCGCAGCGTGGATCGAATGCTCGAGGAGAGCCCCTCCTCCCGCCTGGGCGCGATCCGAACGCCACGAGCTGTGCCCCGGCACCACCGCTCCGGTGGGCCAGTACTGGTCGTCGCGCAGCGTGTAGGCCATGGGGACGCCGAGTTCGGCCGACTCGACGAGTCGCTGGATTCGGTTGAAGATGGGGTGGAAGCGGGAGTGAAAGCCGACCTGGGCGGGGCGTGCCGTCATCGCCACCGCGTCGCAGAGCTCACGGACTTCAGCGAAACTCGGGGCGAGCGGCTTCTCGCAGAAGAGGGCCTTCCCCGACTCCAAGGTGGCAAGAACCAAGTCGCGGTGCGTCGAAGTGGGCGAGGTGATCATGACAGCGTCGATCCCCGGGTCCTCGATCACCTGTGTCGGATCGTCGGTCAGGTACTCGAACGAGCAGTTGTGCGCGGTCGCCGTTCGCGACGCTTCAGAGGGGTCGGCCGCTCCGACGGTCACGACCTCGCCGTCCTCGGCCAGTTTGCGGAGCCCGTCGGCATGGATCTGTCCGATCATCCCGCAGCCGACGAGCCCGACCCGCAGTGGTCGTCGACGTTCGATCACCCCGTCTTCCCGTCGCCGATTCGCGCCGATGTCACCGCGTGGGCTGCGGGCTGCGATGAGCTGATTCGACGGTCTGGCGCGGTCTGGGCCGACCGGGCGCCACACCCACGGGGCGGGCGGGCGCGAGCTTGGCGGCGGAGGCGAGCTCGTCGATGGCGTCGGGGACATAGAGGGCAAGGTCGGCAAGGCGCGGCACCGTCTCGGCGCAGGCCATGAGCCCCCAGTTGAGGACACCCCGGTAGCTCATGACGGTGATGTTCAGTCCGGCCCCGTCCATAACCGGGCCAAGAGGAAAGCCGGCCACCATCTCCGCTCCCGCCAGGTAGAGCGGGAAATCGGGGCCCGGGACGTTGGAGATCACGAGACTGTGGATGGGCCGGTGGTGGTCGGCGAGCTTCAGCCTCGTGTAAGCGCGGGCCGCGGCCGAGAACACGTTCGGAGTGGCGTGCTCCGCCCAATTGAGCAGCACGTCTGCACCCAGCGCGTTGTGCTCCTCTTTGGCTCCTTTGGTGTCCTCGCGGATCGAGTGCAGCCTCTCGACCGGATCCGCGATGTGACAGGGCAGTGCCACGAACATCGCCGAGACCTTGTTGGCACCCCGTCGGTTGGCGTCGGTCGGGGCCGTCGATACCGGGACCGTCGCCACGAGGGGACCGTCGGGCAACTCGTCACCGTCGAGGAGGTACCGCCGTAGCGCTCCCGTGCACACGGCCAGGACGACGTCGTTGAGCGTGGTGTCACACGCCCGCTTGATGCGCTTGGCGTCCTCGAGGGAGATCGAGGAGAAGGCCACGCGTCGGTGTGGCGTGATGGCCGCGTTGAGCGAGGTACGTGGAGTCGTGAGGGGCAACGCGGCGCGTCCCGGTCCCCGAGCCCGCACCCGGCGCACGTCGAGCAGGGCCCATCCCGTACGCCACGCCAGTTGCGTCATCCCGAGCGGGCGCGTCAGGCGCGTCCCGACCGACTGCGCCATGAGCTGGAGGTCCGACGGCAGGTGCTCGTCGACCGACACCGGTGCGTCGGGCGCGGGTCGAGCCGGAGGCTCGGGTTCGAGGTCGAAGAGCTGTGAGAGCAACTCGGCGCCCGAGACGCCGTCGATGGTGCAGTGATGGATCTTGGTGACCACCGCGATCTGACCCCCGCGCAATCCCTCGACGATGTACATCTCCCACAACGGTTTGCTCCGGTCGAGTTGGCGGCTGCACACGTCGCCGACGAACTGGGCCAGCTCCTCGACGCCACCGGGAGAGGGCACCGCCCCCCGGCGGATGTGGTATTCGATGTCGAAGGTCGGGTCGTCGACCCAGTAGGGATGGCCCAGACGGAACGGAACCTCGACCAGCCTCCGGCGGAAGATCGGAGCCAGCTCGAGCCTCGAGCTCACGAGATCGCGCAGCTTGTCGAACGAGTAGCCGCCCGGGACCGTCGACGGGTCGAACATCGCCGCCATCGAGACGTGCATGTGCAGGCTGGGCGTCTCCAGGTACAAGAAGGTCGCGTCGAGCCCGGTGAGCTGTTCCATGGTCGTCTTACCCTCGTTGGTCGGTTCGTGCCCCCCCGACGCCCCACGGCCGCCCGCCGTTTCGGCGTGCGCCATCTTCCCACCATGAGCGAGGATGGTGCCATGGCGTGGGCATGGGTGTACCTGGCTGTGAGCCTCGTGGGCGCTCTGTTGGTGGTCAACGCCTTCCGACCCGCCCGGCACCAGCTCCTCGTGGTCCCGAGCTTCTTCGCCGGCTGGTACACCGCCGAAATGCCGGTCTGGCACATTGCCTGGCAAGCGGCGGCCACCGTGGTGTTCGGCCTCGAAGGTGCCCTCGGGTCGTGGCCCGGTTGGGTGGCGCTGGGGGTCAACGCAGCCTCGTGGAGCGGGCTTGTCGTCCACGCCCGGATCTCGGCCAGTGCCCGCGGTGTCTTTCTCCGCGCCGAAATGGAGACGCCCCTGCCGGGATCGGAAATTGCGAATCTCCCCGTGCACGGAGGCGACACCATGTGGCGCTTCCCGCGTCTTCTGTACCCCCTGCCGCGCCCGGCTCGGTCGGTGCAGGCTCTTCGCAACATCGACTACGTGGGCGACGGCGTGCGGGCGCATCGCCTCGACATCATCCGGCGACGCGGAGAGCCTCCGAAGGGTGCTCCGGTTCTGGTGTACATCCACGGCGGCGCGTGGGTCATCGGCGACAAGCGCGAACAGGGTCTCCCCCTCTTGCACGAGCTGGCCCGGCGCGGTTGGGTGACCGTCACCATCAACTACCGGCTGAGCCCGCGTGCCACCTGGCCCGACCACATCGTCGACTGCAAGCGGGCGTTGGGGTGGGTGCGCGAGCACATTTCCGAGTATGGCGGCGACCCCGAGTTCATCGCCGTGTCAGGGGGATCGGCGGGTGGACACCTCTCAGCCTTGCTCGCGCTCACCCCGGGCGACCCCGATTTCCAGCCGGGATTCGAGGCGCTCGACTCTTCGGTGGACGCGTGTGTGCCGTTCTACGGCGTCTACGACATGACTGCGGGCCGGGGAACGTCAGGGTACGACGAAGGGCTGCTGGCGCTGCTCGAGCGGCGGGTGTTCAAGCGAAAGATCGCCGACGATCCCGCCGCGTTCGAAGCTGCGTCCCCCCTGCACCGGGTGAACGCTGACGCACCGCCGTTCTTCGTCGTTCACGGGACCAACGACACCCTCGTCCCGGTCGCCGACGCCCGTGCTTTTGTGAGCGCGTTGCGGGCCGTGTCCAAGTCGCTCGTGCTCTATGCCGAGCTTCCCTACACCCAACACGCCTTCGACGTGCTTCCGTCGGTGCGCAGCGCCCACGCCGTGGCCGCCGTCGTGCGATTCCTCGAGGGGGCACGACTGCGTGGTTCGGCCGAAGTGCAGGCACACGAAGACGAGGCACCCCGGGCGTCGTAGCGGGGGCGCCCGGCGCCCGTCCCCAGCCGTTTCCGCGCCCCGCGGCAGTGTCCCGGGCAGGTCAGCAACGGTGCCAGCAGGCCACTACCCATAGCGCCCCCATCTGACGTAGCATTAATAACTAGAACGCGTTCCCGCTTCGGCTCGCGTGCGATCGGGTTCGGCCCGGCATCGGGCGATGCCGGGGGCGCGGGGGCGCGCCAGCCTTGATAGGGCGACATGGCAAGCTGGATGTGTGACCCCGGGGAAGGGTCGCACGGGTGAGGGTTGGGACACAGAGGGGGGCCTTGTGAACGCGAACCGAGAGAGGGTGCGAATGCGAGCGCGCCGTCGACGCCCGGCGGCTCCTTTTGCGCCACGTGCCGGGCTCGCTATCACACTCTCCGTGTGCGTGGTCGTCCTTGTCGCCTGCTCGTCGAAGACCGGGAACTCGTCCGCCACGACGTCTCAGGCCTCGACCCCGACCGGCGGGTCCGGGTCGTCGGGGACATCGGGGAGCTCACCAGGAGTCACCGCCACCTCGGTCACCGTGGGGCAGGTCGACGACCTGTCCTCACCGATCCCCGGGTTGTTCAAGGGGGCGGAGGACGGCACCAAGGCCTACTTCGCGTATATCAACAGCAAGGGTGGGGTCAACGGTCGGCACCTGATCCTCGACGCCCAGGACAGCACCTTCCAAGGTGGCCAGGTTGCCACCGTGACCGGCGCCCAGATTCGCTCCGACTTCGCCCTCGTGGGCGGGTTCTCACTCCTCGACTCGGCCGAAAAGCCCCTCATCGACCTCGCCCGGGTCCCCGACGTCGGGTTCTCGTTGAGCCCGGGCCTCTCGTCGGACCCCTATCTCTACAGCCCGTTGCCCAATCCCGAGAGCTACTACCCGCTCAACCTATTCAAGTACCTGAAGAAGACGTATCCGCAGGCCGTCAAGAAGGTCGGAGTCATCTGGGAGAACGCCACTGCTTCGACGACCGCGGCGGAAACCGCCGTCGAGGCCGCCATGAAGGCTTCGGGGATGCAGATCGTCTACGACCACGGGGTAGGGCCCTTCGACACCAACTTCCTGCCCGACATCATCTCGATGAAGAACAAGGGCGTGAAGATGTTCTTCTCGACGGAGCTGCCCGACAACTACGCGGCCACGCTTGCCAAGCAGTTCCAGCAGCAGAACTTCAAGGCCATCAACATCGAAGGTGCGGCCTACTCGGCGCAGTTGCTGAAGCTGGCCGGTAGTGCGGCCAACAACATGTACATCTCCCAGGGGTACGCGCTGTACCTCGGCCAGGACGCCAACACGGTGCCGGCGGTGGGGTTGTTCAACAAGTGGATGAACAAAGTCGACTCCAAGCCCAACTTCGAGATCGAGGCGGTCTACGGCTGGGCGTCGGCGATGCTCTTTGCCCAAGCGCTGCAGAATGCCGGCAACCCGCCCACACGGTCGGGCCTGATCGCGGCGCTCAACAAGGTCACGTTCTTCGATGCCGGTGGGCTCGTCCCGCCGAGCAACCCCGCCGGGGCCATCCCCTCGGGGTGTTTCCTCCTGGCTCAGGTGCAGAACGGCAAGATCAAGCGGGTGCCGCCCACGCCGACAACCGGGTTCTACTGCGGCTCGAACAGCTTCTTGAAGGAGCCCGGCTACACCCCGATGATTCGGCCGACGTCGTAGGGCAGCAGATGGACGACCGCCGGAACGCCCGACTCTCGGGCAGTAGCTCGCAGGAGCTCGTCGTTCGGTGACCGAATTTCTCAGTTTCCTCATCGCCGGCCTGGTGTTCGGCGCGATCTACGCCGTGAGCGCCAGCGGTCTCGTGGTCACGTACAACACGACGGGCATCTTCAACTTCGCCCACGGTGCCATGGGCATGGTGATGGCCTACCTGTTCTGGCAGTTGTGGCAGGGATGGGGCCTTTCGGAGCCCCTGTCGATCGTGCTCGTCCTGTTCGTGGCGGCTCCGGTGCTCGGGGTCGTCGTCGAACGGGTCGTCATGCGTCCGCTCTATGGTGCGGCCACGAGCATCCGGCTGGCGGTCACCCTCGGCCTGCTCCTCGTGCTCGTGGCGGCCGCCGGCGCCATCTGGAGCCCATCCGCCAACTCGTACAACACACCCGAGCTCTTCAGCGGCAACCCGATCTCACTGGCCGGCATCACGCTCTCGTGGGAACAGCTCATCACGGTGGGTGTGGCCATCGCCGTGGCGATCTTCCTGCGGGTGTTCTTCCGCCGCACCCGGACCGGCGTGGCCATGCGCGCCGTGGTCGACGACCCGAGCCTGGCGTCACTGTCGGGGGCACCTTCGGGACGGATCTCGGCCTACGCCTGGATGATCGGCGTCATGTTCGCCGGGCTCGGCGGCATCCTGTTGGCGCCGAGCGTGCAGGGGATGAATATCCAGACCCTCACCCAGCTCGTGATCTATGGATATGCCGCCGCCGTCGTGGGTCGGTTGCGGAGCCTGCCCATGACGTTCCTGGGCGCCATGATCCTGGGCGTGGCCAACGCCATGGCCATCGGCTATGCCCCGCAGAGCGTGGTGAACGACGTCGACGCGGCTCTGCCCATGGCGATGTTGTTCCTGGCCCTGCTGCTCATCCCCGAGGTGCGCCTGGCCATCGGCCGGGTGGCACGTGTCCGGCCCCCGCGCGTGGCGAGCGCCCGGACGACGCTGGTCGGGGGCATGTCCGTCGTCATCGTGGTCATCCTGCTCGGTGCCGTGCTCACCGGGAACAACCTCTTCACCATGGGGAACGCTCTGGCTTTGTCGATTCTGGCGTTGAGTCTCGTGCCGCTCTCGGGGTACGCGGGCCAGGTCTCGTTGTGCCAATTCACGTTCCTGGGTATCGGCGCCGTGACGATGCATGCTGTCGACGGCGGCAGCTCGGTCCTCGGCCTGCTGGCGGCGGTCGGTGTCTGTGCCGGTGTCGGTGCGGTGCTGGCGCTTCCGGTGTTGCGCCTGCGGGGTCTGTACCTGGCCCTGGCCACCTTGGCCTTCGCGGTGCTCATGGACAACGTGTTCTTCCAATCGAGCTCCATCATGGGAGTCGGCGGCACGGTGCCGGTCGGTCGTCCTGACATCTTCGGCATGCGCTTTGCCACCAATCGTGCCTTCGACGTCTTCCTGGCTGTCGTGTTGGCTCTTTGCCTGATCGGCGTCGGGGCCCTCCGTCGTGGTCCCTTCGGCCGGCGTCTCGTCGGCATGAACGACTCACCGGCGGCATGCAGCACCGTCGGGTTGAGCCTCACCATCACGAAGCTGATCGTGTTCGCGTTCTCGGCCGGGCTCGCCGGGCTGGCCGGTGCGCTCTACGGTGGGATCGGCACCGT
>JADGOL010000180.1 GCA_017882995.1 Acidimicrobiales bacterium
AGGCCGACAACCCCGCGGATGGGCGACCAGGCTGTCCCCGCCGGCCGTGATCGGAGTGCTCCCCGAAGGGGGTTGACCATGTTCCGGTTGCAGCGGGCGCTCCCCGAGCGCTACGTCAACGCGACACCCGATCAGCTCAGCGCGTGGATCGCCGAGGCCAAAGCCGAGCTCGGTCCCCGCGTGCTCATCGTCGGGCACCACTACCAACGCGACGAGGTGATGCGCTGGGCCGATGCCCGGGGCGACTCCTTCGGGCTGTCGCGCACCGCCGCAGACCGCCGCGACGCCGACTACATCGTCTTCTGCGGCGTCCATTTCATGGCCGAGTCCGCCGACATCCTGACCGCGCCGAACCAGCAGGTGATCCTGCCCGACCTCAACGCCGGGTGCTCGATGGCCGACATGGCCGACATCGATGCCGTCGAGGAAGCATGGGAGTCCCTGGCGACGGTGACCGACATCGAGCGCGTGGTGCCCGTGACGTACATGAATTCCTCGGCCGCCCTGAAGGCCTTCGTGGGTCGCCACGGCGGGGCGGTGTGCACCTCGTCGAACGCCCGGGCCGTGCTCACCTGGGCGCTGGACCCGGCGGGCACGGCAACTGCTCGGGGGGACAAGGTCCTGTTCTTCCCCGACCAGCACCTCGGCCGAAATACCGGTTACGAGCTCGGCTGGGGTGCGAGCGACATGCGGGTATGGAACCCACTGCTCGAGATGGGTGGCCTCGACGACGCGGACGTCAAAGACGCCACCTTGTTGTTGTGGAAGGGTCACTGCTCGGTCCACCAGCGCTTCCGACCCGAGCACGTCGACGCCTTTCGTGCCGAGCACCCCGACGGCTTCGTCTTCATCCACCCCGAGTGCGCCCACGACGTGGTCGAGATGGCCGACAAGGTGGGGTCGACCGACTTCATCATCCGGGCCGTCGACGAGGCCCCGGCGGGGTCGGTCATCGGGGTCGGGACCGAGATCCACCTCGTGAAGCGCCTCGACGACGAGCACCCCGACAAGACGGTGGTGTCGCTCGACCCTCTCGTCTGCCCGTGCTCGACCATGTTCCGCATCGACGCCGCCCACCTGTGCTGGGTGCTCGAGCGCCTCGTGGAGGGAGAGGTCGTGAACCGCATCACGGTCGAGCCCGAGGTGGCGACATGGGCCCGTGCCGCTCTCGAGCGCATGCTCGAGATCACCTGACTCCAGTCGCCCAACCCCTGTCGAGCCGGGTCAGGACCGAGATGCTCAGTCGGCGTCGTCGCGGTCCTCGTCGCCCTCGGGTGCGAAGGGCCATTCCTCGAAGGCCGCGCACCGTCCCCCCGAGGCAAAACGCAGCACCCACAGGTCTCGCCAAGGCGTGTCGGGGTCGTTGTCGTACCCCACCCACACTCTGACCACCGCCGTATCGGCATCGACGGCGACGATCTCGCTCGACATCGAGAATGCCTCGTCGGGCCCGTCGCGCTCGGCGTCCCAGAACAACGCCAGCTCGTCGAGGCCCCGGACGGGCTCGACCCACGGTGACGACGCGTAGGTGACCTCGGGGGTGAACAACTCGGCCAACCGATCCGTGCCCGGGGTACGCCAGGCCTCTTCGTAGCCCTCGAGCCAGCGGGCGACGTGGTCGCGCCGGACGACGGCCATCAGCCCGCCTTGGCGCGCTTGGCGGCGGTGGTACGGGTCGAGGTCTTGGCCCGCTTCACCACCCCGTTGGTCTTTACCGCCCGTGGGGTCTTCACCGCCTGTGGGGTACGCCGCGCGTCGTCCCCGCTTGGTCGCTTCGGCGGCGAACGCCTCGCCGGGGCGGGCCCGAGACGATCGGGACGGTGGCGGTGACCCCGGGCCAGCACCGGAGCGAGCACCTCGCCGGTATAGCTCCTCGACGTGGCGGCCACCTCCTCGGGCGTGCCCTCGGCGATGACCTTGCCGCCGCGCTCCCCGCCCTCGGGGCCGAGGTCCACGATCCAGTCCGACGTCTTGATCACATCGAGGTTGTGCTCGATGACGATGACGGTGTTGCCCTGGTCCACGAGTCGGCTCAACACCTCGAGCAGCTTGCGCACGTCGTCGAAGTGCAGGCCCGTGGTGGGCTCGTCGAGGACGTACAGGGTGTGGCCGGTCGACCGTCTCGACAATTCCGACGACAGCTTCACGCGCTGGGCCTCGCCCCCCGAGAGCGTCGGGGCAGGTTGGCCGAGCCGGATGTAGCCGAGCCCGACGTCGACGAGGGTCTGGAGGTGCCGGGCGATGGTGGGTTGGTTGGCAAAGAACGACAGCGCCTCCTCGCACGACATGTCGAGGACGTCGCCGATGTTCTTGCTCTTGAACGTCACCTCGAGGGTCTCGCGGTTGTAGCGCGCCCCGGCGCACACCTCGCAGGGCACGTACACGTCGGGGAGGAAGTGCATCTCGATCTTGATGGTCCCGTCCCCGGCACAGGCCTCACAGCGCCCGCCGCGCACGTTGAACGAGAACCGCCCGGGCAGATACCCGCGCACCTTGGCCTCGTTGGTCTGGCTGAAGAGCTTCCGGACGTGGTCGAACAGGCCGGTGTAGGTGGCCGGGTTCGAACGCGGCGTCCGACCGATCGGTGACTGGTCGATGGCCACCACCTTGTCCACGTGCTTGACGCCGTCGATGGCCTTGTGCTGGCCGGGTGTGGTGCGGGCCCGATGGACCTGGGCCAGCATGGACTGGAGCAGGATGTCGTTCACGAGCGTCGATTTCCCCGACCCCGATACGCCGGTCACCGCCACCAGGCATCCGAGGGGGAAGGCCACGTCGATGGCCTGGAGGTTGTGTTCGCGCGCGCCGCGCACCACCAGCTGGTCACCCGATCCGAGGCGGCGCTTCTCGGGCACGGGGATGGACCGTTCCCCGGTGAGATAGCTCCCCGTCACCGAGGCCTTGGCCTCGAGCAGTCCCGGCACGGCTCCGCTGTAGACGACCTCACCCCCGTGCTCCCCCGCACCGGGCCCGATGTCCACCACGTGGTCGGCCTCGCGGATGGTCTCCTCGTCGTGCTCGACGACGATCACGGTGTTGCCCAGGTCGCGCAGCCGCACCAGGGTGTCGAGCAACCGGCGGTTGTCCCGTTGATGGAGCCCGATGGACGGCTCGTCGAGGACGTACAGCACGCCGACGAGGCCCGAGCCGATCTGGCTCGCCAGCCGGATGCGCTGGGCCTCACCACCCGACAACGTGGAGGTCCCGCGCGCCAGGGACAGGTAGTCGAGCCCCACGTCGAGCAGGAACCGCAACCGGGCCCGCACTTCGCGCAACACCCGGTCGGCGATGAGATGCTCGCGCTCGGTGAGCTCGAGGGCGTCGACCTCCGCCGAGGCGCGCGTGATCGACAGGCTGCACAACTCGAAGATGTTCCGGCCCCCGACGGTGACGGCCAGGGACTCGGGCTTGAGCCGTGCCCCTTTGCACGTCGGGCACGGCACCTCGCGCATGAAGGTCTCGGTCCACTGCCGCACCGAATCGGAGTCCGAGTCACGGTGCCGGCGCTTGAGCCACGGAACGATCCCCTCGAACTGTGACGTGAACGAGCGCTGGCGGCCGTACCGGTTCCGGTAACGCACGTGCACCTGCTTGGTGCCCGAGCCATACAGGAGCACCTTCTTGTCCTTGGCGCGCAGCTTCTCCCAGCGCGTCTCGGTGCTGAAGCCGAACTCGGCGGCCACGGCTTCGACGATCCGGTCGAACCAACGACTGTGGCCCCCCGTCCACGGCGAGATGGCCCCGTCGTCGAGTGACCGGGTGGGGTCGGGCACGACCAGGTCGGGATCCACCTCGAATTGGGTGCCCAGCCCGTCACAGGCCGTGCACGCGCCGTAGGGCGAGTTGAACGAGAAATTCCGGGGCGCGGGTTCCTCGAACGACAGCCCGCAGAACGTGCACGCCAGGTGCTCGGAGAACGTGATGAGCTCTTCGCTCCCGTCCTCGCCGATGATGCCGATCTCGGCGATGCCGTCGGTGAGCCGCAGGGCTGTCTCCATCGACTCCGTGAGACGTTGGCGGATGTCATCACGTCGCACCAGCCGGTCCACGACGACCTCGATGGTGTGCTGCTCGTAGCGGGCCAGGTTGAGCGCGGCCCGGTCCGAGAGCTCCACGGTCTCCCCGTCGACCCGGGCCCGGGCGAAGCCCTGCTTGGCCAGGTCGTCGAGGAACGCCTCGTACTCTCCCTTGCGGCCCCGCACGACCGGGGCGAGCACCTGGAAACGCGTCCCCTCGGGCAGGTCCAAGACACGGTCCACGATCTGCTGCGGGGTCTGGCGCGCCACGGGCCGGCCGCAATTGGGACAGTGGGGCCGGCCCACCCGCGCGTAGAGCAGCCGCAGGTAGTCGTAGATCTCGGTGACCGTGCCCACCGTCGAACGGGGGTTGCGGCTGGACGACTTCTGGTCGATGGAGATGGCCGGCGACAACCCCTCGATGAAATCGACGTCGGGCTTGTCCATCTGCCCGAGGAACTGCCGCGCATACGACGACAGCGACTCCACATAGCGCCGCTGGCCCTCGGCATAGATGGTGTCGAAGGCCAGTGATGACTTGCCCGACCCCGACAAGCCTGTGAACACGATGAGACGGTCACGGGGCAACTCCAGCGAGACGTCACGCAAGTTGTGCTCTCGCGCCCCGCGGATCACCAGCCGGTCGGACATCGATCCGAGGCTACCGGCGGGGCGAGGGCCCGTTGTCGGGGTCGCCCCGGCTCGCCGCGTCACGCCGTGGGCACGGCGACGTTGATTCCCGGCGAGCCGGATCCGCCCGGTGCCTCCCCGGCCTCGGCCAGGGCCAGGCGAAGCTCGGCGATGTCGTCACGCAACAACGCCGCCTCCTCGTAGCGCAGCTCGGTGGCGGCGAGGCGCATCTCCTGTTCGAGCCGGACCACCAGGCGTTGGAGCTCGTCGATGGGGAGCGCGCTGAGCTCGGCCATCTCGTCGACCGCAGACGTGTCGTCGACGTAACCGGAGCTGCCCGCGCCAGCCAGGCGGCGACCCCCCACACCGTCACGCCGGGGCACGCGTGGGGCACGCACGGGAGCGTGGCCGGGCCGGACCCGGCCCCCGCGGCTGCCCCGCCCCGGGCGCGACCCGGAGTCCCCGGCGCCGGCGGGCCGGATGCTGGCCAGGATGTCGGTCACAGCCTTGCGGATGGTGGTGGGGTCGATGCCGTGCTCGGTGTTGTAGGCCTGTTGCAGAGCTCGACGGCGCTGTGTCTCGGAGATCGCGGCGCGCATGGCGTCGGTGATGGTGTCGGCATAGAGCACGACGAGGCCGTCCACGTTGCGCGCGGCGCGTCCCATGGTCTGGATCAACGACGACGCCGAGCGCAAGAACCCGGTCTTGTCGGCGTCGAGGATGGCGACGAGCTGGACCTCGGGCAGGTCGAGGCCCTCGCGCAGGAGGTTGATCCCCACGAGCACGTCGTACTCGCCCAGCCGCAGGTCGCGCAGCAGCTCGATGCGGGTGATGGTGTCGATGTCCGAATGCAGGTACCGCACGCGCACCCCGAGCTCGACGAGGTAGTCGGTCAGGTCCTCGGCCATCTTCTTGGTGAGGGTCGTGACGAGCGAACGCCCCCCCGCCTCCGACGCCTTGTGGATCCGCTCCATGAGGTCGTCGATCTGCCCCGTGGTGGGTTGGATCACGACCTCGGGGTCGACCAGGCCCGTGGGCCGGATGACCTGGTCCACGACCTGGCTCGAGATCCCGAGCTCATAGGTCCCCGGTGTAGCCGACAAGAACACGACCTGGCCCACCCGCTCGGTGAACTCGTCGAAGGTGAGTGGGCGGTTGTCGAGCGCCGACGGCAGCCGGAAGCCGTGCTCGACGAGAGTGTCCTTGCGCGACCGGTCGCCCTCGTACTGGCCGTGGATCTGGGGCACCGCCACGTGGCTCTCGTCGATCACGGTCAGGAAGTCGGCCGGGAAGAAGTCGAGCAGGGTGTGGCTGGGCTCTCCGGCGCTGCGGCCGTCGAGGTGTCGGCTGTAGTTCTCGATCCCGTTGCACACCCCGACCTCGGCCAGCATCTCGAGGTCGTGCTCGGTCCGAAGTCGCAGCCGCTGGGCCTCGAGCAGCTTGCCCGCCGCCTGCAGCTCGGCCAGGCGCGAGCCGAGCTCGGCCTCGATCGAGGCGATGGCCCGCCGCATGGTCTCGTCACCGGCCCCGTAGTGCGTGGCCGAGAAGACGACGAGCTCGTCGATGTCGTCGCCGGTGTCGCCGGTCAGGGCGTCGAAGCGCCGGATCCGCTCCACCTGGTCCCCGAAGAGCTCGATGCGCACCGCTTGTTGTTCGTAGACGGGATGCAACTCGACGGTGTCGCCCCGCACCCGGAAGTGGCCCCGCGTGAGCACGGCGTCGTTGCGGTCGTAGTGGAGGTCGACCAGTTTGCGCAGCAGGTCGCGCTGGTTCACCGTGTCACCGGGGCGCACGGCCATGATCCGTTGCCGGTACTCGTCGGGCGACCCCAGGCCGTAGATGCACGACACCGACGCCACCACGATCACGTCGCGGCGCAGGAGCAGGCTGGAGGTCGTGGCGTGGCGCAACCGGTCGATCTCGTCGTTGATCGACGAGTCCTTCTCGATGTAGGTGTCGGAGGTCGGCAGGTACGCCTCGGGCTGGTAGTAGTCGTAGTACGACACGAAGTACTCGACCCGGTTGTTCGGGTACAGCTCATGGAGCTCGGCGGCCAACTGGGCGGCCAGGGACTTGTTGGGCTCGATGATGAGGGTGGGGCGCTGAGCCCGCTCGATGGTCCAGGCGATGGTGGCGGTCTTCCCGCTCCCGGTGATGCCCAGCAGGGTCTGGTACCGGTCGCCGCGCTCGATGCCCTCGGTCAGCAATTCGATGGCCCGCGGCTGGTCCCCCGCGGGACGTAGCGGGGTCACGACTTCGAAACGGGGCACCTTGCGATGGTACCGGGGGGGTGTATCAGCCTCGGCCGGGAGCTCGGGGCCAGTCCTCGAGTGCCGCCCACACCCGGTCCACCTCGGTCACCAGGTGCGCCCGGTCCGTCGAGTTGTCGATCACGAGGTCGGCGCCTTCCCGACGCTCTTCCCTGGTGGCCTGGGCTGCCATTCGGGCCTCGGCGTCTTGGCGTGAGAACCCCCGCTGACCCACCAGGCGGTCGACAGCGGTCTCGACGGGGCAGTCGACCACGACGACGACGTCCAAGTTCAAGATGTCGCGGTGGGCCGGCTTGAGCAGCGGTACATCGAGCACGACCACGTGGTCGCCGTCCTCCTCCGCGGCGCGCCGTTGGGCCATGACGGCGCTGATGGCGGGGTGGGTGATGGCGTTGAGCGCGGCCACCGATTCGGCGTCGGCGAAGGCCAGCGCGGCCAGGGCGGCCCGGTCGATGGTCAGATCGGGAGCGACGATGCCCGGGCCGAAACGGTCCACCAGGGGCTGGTAGGCCGGGCCCCCGGGCACGACGACCTCTCGGGCGATGCGATCGGCGTCGATCAGGACCGCCCCTCGCTCTACGAGGAGGTCTCCCACCGTCGACTTCCCTGAGCCGATCCCTCCGGTCAGCCCGACGGCGAGCACCCCACTACCTGCCGGGGCGCTTCCTGGCGATCGCCTCGTCGACGAGGGCGTCGAGGGTCCCCGCCGCGGTCGCCTCCCAGGTGAGCCCGTCGGCGCGCCGCAGCGCGGCCTGGCCGAGGCGCGCCCGGAGCGCCGGGTCGGTGAGGACGGTCCGCAGCGCCTCCGCGAACGGGGCCGTCTGCGTGGCGCCCCCGCGCCGGCCGCCCATGTTCATGCTCACGACCAGCCCGCTCACCCCGTCCTCGACGGCGTCGACGTGGCCGGCGATGCGCGACACCACCGCCGGCGTGCCGCACGCGGCCGCCTCGCTGACAGTCATCCCCCACCCTTCGCGCTGCGACGTGCTCGCCACCACCCAGGCCCGCCGGTACAGCTCGAGGAGCCCGTCGTCGTCCATGTGCCCGGGAAGCTCGAGCCACTCCTCCGCACCCACGGCGCGCCGATGCGCCTCGAGTCGGGCCCGCTCGTAGCCCTCGCCCACGATCACGGCGCGCAGGTTGGGGACCGACCGACGAACCTCGGCGAGCACGTCCATGAGGAGATCGAAGCGCTTGACCTGGACCAACCGACCGACGGCAATCACGAGAGGCTGCGGTGCCCGGGTGCCTCCCGGCTCGAAGCGGCGGTCGACACCGGGCCTGACCACGCTCACGCGCTCGGGTCGCAGTCCGAGCATGTCCACGATCTCGCGCCGAGACGAGTTCGACAGCGTGACCACGCGCGTGGCCCGATACACCGGGGGCGCCAGCCTTCTCTCCACCAGCTCTCCGGCTCGGGCCCGCCAGGGACGCAACACCATCTGCCACATCTCGGCGTGCACATGATGGAGGAACACGACGCGGGGACATCGCGCCCACAACGGCGAGAAGAACGGCATGCCGTTCCAGATCTCCACCACGCCGTCGGGGCTGCCCCGCCCCAGAAGACCACTCAGGGCACTGCGCGGGAAGACGCTGTAGCGCTTCCCGACGCGCCACACGCGATAGCCGTCGCGCTCGAGACGCGACGGATGGCCCCTCGCCTCCGATGTCCGCAGGGTGACGTCGAGCCCCGCATCGGCCCATCGTGACGCGACCTGATGGGCGTGGCGCTCGGACCCTCCGGCTTCGGGGTCGTCGAGGTCCCTCCAGGCCAGCATCTGGATGCGGCGCAGTCCGACATCGAGGGCCCGCCCCACGACGTCGTCGAGGCTGCCCACTGTCGTGCCGGGAATCAAGACGAGGCCTTGCGCACGAGCACGCGTCTCGCGCTCGGTGCCGATCAACGCGGCTCCGTGTCGATCGTGGACCTCGCTCACGCCTCGCCCCTTTCTGCCCGCCTAGGCACGGTCCCGGCGGCTGGGGCTCGGCCGCGACGACAAGGACCACCACCACGTGATGGGCCCGGGCGTCACGCTACAGACTCGGACGCCTCCGACGAAGCATCGTCACTATGCGCCCGACGCTTGACACTGGCGCGGTGGACCCCGACGAAACACACGGTCATGACAACGGTCAATCCCACCTGTACGGCGAGGTCGGCGCGGGCCGTGGCCAGGTACTGCCCATGGGCGGCGGCCGTGGCCCCCGCCAGTGCGCCTGCACCCACAGCCAGGACGACCACGACCCACCGCCACCCGATGCCGAGGAGGTAGATGGCGAGGGCGACGCTCACGCACATGAACACCATGGCGAGCACGAGAGTCGAGAAGGCCGGTCCGGCCGCGGTGAGCTTCTCGCCGAAGACGAGGCTCAGGACCCGATGCGAGGCGAACACCGCCATGGCGAGGAGGACGCCGCAGGGGATGGCGATCACGCCGAAGGTGTGGGCGAGCTGGCGCAGCGCGTGCGAGCCGCGCTGGTGGCGGATGGCGGCTTCGGGCAGGAGGTAGTTCACGAGGACGAGAGCGACGAATACCAGGGCCTTGGCCGGGACCGAGATGGCCGCGTAGGCCCCGGAGTGCTTGTGCATCTCCCTCCCGAGCAGAATCACATCGGCGTTCTGCAAGATGGCCAGGAACAAGAGGCTGCCCAGCGCGGCCAACACATCGGCGAGGAGTACCTTCCCGCCGTGCACCGTCATGGCGACCGCCCCCCCGGTCTCTTCGATCGCCACCTCCGGCTCCGAGGGCTCGTCGACGAGTCGGGCCAATGCCGTGCCTCGTACGACGGCACGCGTGGCGGTGAAGCGGGCGTGGGTGGCGGTGAGGAGCTCGGCGAACAGGAGCCCCAGGGCCGCACCCTCCACCCCGAGCTCGGCGGCGAGGCCGACGGTGAGCGCGCAACGTGTCGCCGCCTCGATGACGAGGTTGATCGAGAGGTCCTTGTAGTCGCGGCCCACCTGCAACAGACCCCGGTCGACCGACACCAGGATCCAGATCCCACCGGCCGTCATGATCTCGGCCACACCGCTCGGCGACGGGAGCGACAGCGCATGCGAGACCGGGCCCCGGATGAGCCACATCACGAGGGCCAACACCACGATCGACACCTCACCGACGCGGTGCACCCGCGCCACCCACGGCCGGACCCGGTCGCCGAGCCCACCGGTCTGCCAGGCCGACACGCGCCGCACCACCCCGACCAGCAGGGCGGTGCCCGGCATCGAGACCACCAGGAAGAGTCCCAGCAAGACGATCAGCGTGCCGTAGCCCTCGGTGGTGAGCACGTGGGCCACGAAGACCGTCGTGAGCAGGCTGACCACGCCGACCAGGGCGGCCGCGATGGCCAGAGGGATGGCATGACGGATCTCCGAACCCTCCTCGGGGCCGCGGCCCGGGGAGGGGAGATGCCCGTCGCCGCCGACCGAACCGTCCTCGGTGACCGGGCCCACTATGGCGCGCCGCTACCGGTGACGGCGGCCACCTGCCGGGGGACGATCGGCGCGTCGCGGCCCGTACCGGTCTCGCCACCGCGCCCGGACCTCTCCTCGTGGTACTCCTCGTCGACGTTCACCGACCAGATGTCGTGGCCCGCCGCGGCCACGATGTTCTCGACGGTCAGCATGGCCGTGTACATCGAGTGGTCCTGGTTGTTGTACTTGTGCATCCCGTTTCGTCCCACGGGGTGCACGTTGGGCACCTCGGCGGCGAGCCAGTGGCGCATCGTGTCCACCGCCGCGCGGTAGGTGTCGTCGTAGACGGGATAGGCCTTGGGCATCCGCACCACGTACCCCCGCTGCACCTGGGTGGGCTCGACGAGGCCGATGGCGGCGAGCTCCTTCGTGGCCAGGGCCACCAGGTCGTCGTCGCTGGTGTCCCACAACTCGTCGCCCTCGAAGACGAAGTACTCCATCCCGAGACACGTCGTGCCTTCGCGCACCATGAACGGGGACCAGGCGCCGAAATTCTGGATACGCCCCACCTTCACCTTGGGGGAATGGATATAGATCCAATTGTCGGGGAACCCGCCCGAGGCGGGAACGACCAGCGACACGGTGAGGAAGTCGCGGTAGTGCAGGGCGTCGGCTGCCGCCCCGACATCGGGGGGAGGCGGCGGGTCCATCGCCCGCACCAGGGCGGAGAAGGGCATGGAGCTGATCACGTGGTCCGTCTCGACCCGGTGCCGCCTGCCATCGTGGTCGAAGACCACCGCACCGGCACCTCCCGGGCCCCGCTCGACACCGACGACGGCGCTCTCCAAGAGGACCTCCACGCCCGCCTTCTCGACGAGGTCCCGGCACGTCTCCCACATCATCCCCGGCCCGAGCTTGGGGTACTGGAACTCCTCGATGAGGCTGGTGAGCTGCTTGGCGCGGTTACGACGACCACCGGCCAGGCGCGAACGCAAGGGCTCCCACACCGCCTTGAACAACGACATCCCCTTGATGCGCTGCGCGCCCCAGTCGGCCGAGACCTCCGAGGGCGGGACTCCCCACACCTTCTCGCTGTAGGTCTTGAAGAAGTGCTCGTAGAGCCGCCACCCGTAGTTGGCGACGACATAGCCCTCGAGCGAGCTCTGGTCCTTCGGTGGGGACACCCGCACCTTGAGATACGACAACCCACACCGGGTGGCCTCGACCAGGCCCAGGTTCCGCAGGGCGTTGAGGACGTTGATGGGATAGTCGTAGAACTTGCCCTCGTAGTAGATCCGGCTCATGCGGGGGCGCAGGAGGAAGTCCCCTGGAGCGAGGATCTCGTGCCACAGGTCTTCGACGGGCTGCACCTTGGTGAAGAAGCGGTGGCCGCCGATATCGAATCGCCAACCGTCGCGCGCCACGGTGCGGCTGATGCCCCCCACCACGTCGTCGGCCTCGAGCACGATCGTGTCCCGGCCCGCCTTGGAGAGCTGATAGGCGGCGGTGAGCCCCGCCGGCCCGGCCCCGATCACCACCACAGGACGATCATCCCGCCATGCCGTCGCCGTCTGCGTCACCTCGCCTCGTATCCCCCGTTCGGCTTCCGGCCCCGGTCAAGGCTATCGGCTGGGAAGACCCTGACCCCAGCCAAAGAGACACGGTGCATCAGCCCACGACCAGGTCACGGGCCCTGCCGCGCCGAGCATTGGAGGGGTCAACGGGACAAGGTGGATCACGGGACAAGGAGGATCACGGGACATAGAGATTGGTGAAGGCCAGCACGGCGTAGGTGGCCAGCCCCGCCGCGGCCAGGGTGAGGGCGACCCGCTCGAGGCGCGGCCCCGACGTCAGGCCGGCCCCGGCCAGCACCAACGGGAAGGCCGACAAGGCGTAGCGCTCGAACCCGTCGAGGTTCGACGCCGTGAGCGCCACCACCAGGATCGCCGCCGCGAAGGCCCCGTAGGAGAGAGGCCACCGGCGCAGCGTCACGACCACCAGGGCGATGGCGAGCAGGGCCCACGGGAGATGCAGCGCCGAACCGAGGTGTCGACCGTGCACCAGCAGCGACGCGTCGTGCGCCAAGGTCCGCAGTGGATCGGCGAAGCCGCCCCGGAGCGCCCCCTGTTGCTGGACCCGGAAGGGGGCGAACGCGTCGCCGTAGCGCCACCGGACCCAGCCGAGGAAGGCGGCGAGGCTCACGGCCGGACTCACCGCCGCCGCGACACGAGCCGCGTGGCGCCCGGGCGAGGCGCTGCGCCATCCCCGCAGCGCCTCGATGGCCGCCGGCACCACCAACATCACTCCCAGAGGTCGCGTGGCGCCCGCCGCCAAGCCGAGTGCGGCCGCCCACCACCACGCCCGGGCCCGCAGGGCGAGGAACGTCCCCACGCTCAATGCCAACAGCGTTGCTTCGGCATACCCCATGACCTGTGTGAAGGCGGCGGGTGCCAGACACACCAGCCAGGCGGCACGCCGGGCCAGCGCGTCGTCGCCGGTCTCCCGTCTCGCCACCACGGCCAACAGCGCCACACCGACGAAGGCCGACGCGTTGGCGACAACCACCAACGCGGCTCCGGACCCGATACCCGGCACAGACGACACCGCCCGCGTGAGCAACGGCACGAGCGGGAAGAACCGCAACGACAGATGGCCCGCCCCGGCGTACCCATGACGGGCGATGGACTCGTACCACCCCGCGTCCCACCCCAACAACCCCTCGTGGACCCGCGTGGCGACGGCCGCCGAGGGCTTGGCCTGGTTCACGAATTCGTGCGCGGCCACGAGCGCGCCGGCCACGACGACGCGAGCCACCACCCACGGCACCACCGCGCTGCGAATCCCCCATGACAGGTCCCCCTGCCCCGACGCGGCGCTCAGGGCCCGCATGGCGCGCGGGGTGGCCGCCCCGGGCCACGAGGAGTCGCCCGGGGCAGGTGGGCCTGGCGTGACGGGAGTCACCGGTGGCAACGGGACGGCCCGCGACGCGGCGGTCGGAGCGGCCCTGGCTCGGCGCCGCAATCCGGTCCGCATGACCGCATGCTAACGACGCGTCTGCTCTGGGCCCGGGACGACCGACGGCTGGCACGGCCCCGACGGCACTACCCTGGCGCCGCCCCGGACAAGACGTGCCCGGTCGTTCGGTGGCATGCCGTCTACCATGGCGCGCCAACGGCGCCAGGGGGCTGCGCGTCCGACCAGGGGCGAGGGGGACCGATGGCTGATTCCGCGGACCGATACGACCGGCGGGCGTTTCTCGCCCGGGGCGCCACCACCGCCGCTGCGGTCGGGCTGGCGGGGGTGGGCCTCCCCACCTTGTTGTCCGCCTGCAGCAGCACCACCACCAAGACGACCCCTCGGCGTCTGTCGGCCCCGGGCATCGGCACCGGGAAGCCCAAGCGGGGCGGGACCATCACCGTCGGCCTGAACTCCGAGATCGACGGGTTCCTTCCGTCGACGAACCATTTCGACAACTCCGGCCTGACGTATGCCAACTCCGTCTACGACACCCTGACGATGATCGCCGCCGACGGCTCGGCCAAGCCGTACCTCGCCAAGTCGGTGACCCCCAACCCCGACCTGACCGTGTGGACGATCACGCTGCGTCCCGGGATCACGTTCCACGACGGCTCCCCGTTGAACGCGGACGTCGTGTTGGCCAACATCCAGTCGCTCCAATCCTCCGCGCTCACCGGGCAGGCCCTCAAGGGCGTGGTGAGCAGTATCGCCAAGGTCAGCGACATGGCCGTGGCGATCACGTGCTCGGAGCCCATCGTGGCGTTCCCCCACTATCTCGCCACCCAGGTCGGCTACATCGTGGCGATGGCCCAGCTCGAGAGCCAGAGCTCGACCAAGCCCGTCGGCACGGGCCCGTTCTCCTTGGTGGAGTGGGTGCCCAACGACCACATGACGGTGAAGCGCAACCCGCACTACTGGCGAGCCGGGCTCCCCTACCTCGACGGCGTGACCTACCGGCCGATCGCCCAGGACCAGTCCCGGGAGAACTCCTTGAAGTCCAGGACCATCGACCTGATGGTGACGCGCGACCCCAACGCCATCCGGGACCTCCAGGACAACTCCGGCTTCCAGGTGGTGCGGAACCCGTCGGTCGGGCAGAACGACATGGACTTCGTGATCCTCAACACCACAGTGGACCCCACCAGCGACCCGCTCGTGCGCCAGGCGCTCGCCCATGCCATCGACGTGGACCAGCTCGTGAAGCTCTTCGGCGCGGGGATCGCCAAGCCCAACCTCAGCCTGTTCCCGCCGGGATCCCCCTACCGCGCCGCCGACAACGGCTATCCCAAATACAACCTGGCCAAGGCCAAGGCGCTCGTGGCCCAGGCCGCGCCCAACCACGGCGGGTCGATCAAGGTCTCGCTGGCCACGATCACCGACCCCCGGCTCCTCAACGAGATCCAGGCCATCGCCTCCATGTGGGAGCTGGCGGGGATCACCACCACGGTGAGTGAGGTGGAACAGGTCACCTTCATCGACAACCTGGTCACGGGGCAATTCCAGGCCTACACCGACGAGATGTTCGCCGCCACCGACCCCGACCTCAACTACGTGTGGATGAGCCCCACCACCGCCAACCCCCCCATCGCGCTCAACTTCTCCCGTAACAAGGACGATGCGCTGGAGGCGGCCCTGCAACGGGGCCGCACCACGTCGGACCCCACGGTTCGCATCCAGGCCTACCAGGAGGTGGACAAGCGCCTCTCGGCCGACCTGCCGTACCTGTGGGCGTCGCAAGCGACATGGTCTCTGACGGGGAGCAATTCGGTGTCCAACTTCAACAACCTCACCCTCCCTGACGGGTCCCGGGCCCTCGGCTTCGCCAGCGGCATCTTCAACCCGACGCCCGCGTGGCGTGAGGACTGAGCTCCACGTCCCCCATGCTCCGGTTCATCGCAACCCGGCTCGTTCAGCTCGTCGTCATCTGCTTCCTCATCTCCGTCTTCGCCTTCCTCCTCGTCCACCTCCTGCCCGGCGACCCCACCCTGGCGATCCTCGGGCCCAACGACACCCCCGCGGCGCGCGCCGTGCTCTTGCACCAGTTGGGGCTCAACAAGGGCCTCGTGTCGCAATACGGCACCTGGATCATGAACATCTTCCACGGCAACCTCGGCGCGTCGTTCCTGACCAAGCAGACCGTCACCAACGCCCTGGGCGTCGCAGTGCCGATCGACCTCGAGCTCGTGGTCGTGTCGCAGGTCCTCGCCCTGCTCGTCGCCATCCCCATGGCCCTTATCGCCGCCCTGCGCCCCAACCGGCTCTTCGACCGCATCGCCACCACGTCGACCTTCGCCATGCTGTCGCTCCCCACCTTCGTGGCGGGCCCGCTGCTCGTGCTCGTGTTCGCGGTCACCCTCAAATGGGTGCCGGCGACCGGGTTCGACCGGCTCTCCCAAGGGCTCGGTCAGAACCTCAAGTCGGTCATCTTGCCGTCGGTGGCACTCGCCATCGGGTCCGTCACCGTCTACTACCGGCTCCTGCGCGCCGATCTCATCGCCACCTTGCAGGAGGACTTCGTCACCATGGCCCGCTCCAAGGGCCTGTCGACGCGCTACATCCTCATGCGCCACGTCATGCGGCCGTCGTCGTTCTCGTTGCTCGCCGGGGCCGGCATCAGCATCGGCACGCTGTTCACGGGAGCCTTCGTCGTCGAGGTCCTCTTCCAGCTGCCGGGCATCGGCTACCAGTTGGTCCAGGCCATCTACTCCCGTGACTACCTCGTGGTCCAGGGCATGGCCCTGGTGGCCGCCGTGGCCTTCGTGGTCGTGAACTTCGGGGTCGACTTCCTCCTCACCATCCTCGACCCGCGGGTGCGTCGTGCCTGAGCTCCCTTCCCAGGTGGCGCTGGAGTCCGATGCCTACGTGCCCGGAGCGGCCGTAGCGGGGGTGGGGGCAGGCGTCCAGGGCATCGCGGGCCGGCTGCCTGCCAGCGGGCTCGTCTCCAAGAAGGGCGGGATCGGCATCACCTTCTGGATCTGCGCGGGCTGGGTGCTGTTCATGATCCTGCTGGCCGTGCTGGCCTCGGTGCTGCCGCTCAAGGCGCCGAACTTCCAGGACTACTCGTCGGTGAACATCGGCCCCAGTGCCCGGCACCTGCTCGGCACCGACGACTTGGGCCGCGACCTGTTGGCGCGCGTGATCTTCGGGTCGCGCGTGTCACTGGTCATCGGCTTCGCCCCCGTCCTCATCGGGCTCGTGGTGGGGGGAATGGCGGGGCTGTTGGCCGGGTACCGCAGTGGCCCCGCCGACACCGTGCTCAACGCCGTCTCGTTCGTCCTCCTGGCGTTCCCGGCGCTGCTGGCCATCATGGTGATCGAGACGTTCTGGAAGCCCGTCACCTTGTTGAAGCTCACGATCATGTTCGCCTTCGTCTCCGCTCCGTTGCTGTTCCGCGTCATCCGGGCCACGACGTTGTCGTTCGCCAGCCGTGAATTCGTGGTGGCGGCGCGCGCCACCGGGGCGAAGACTTCGCGCCTGCTGCTGCGCGAGCTCCTCCCCAACGTGTTGCCCGCGGCGGTGTCCTTCGCCCTCATCGGCGTGGCCATCGCCATCGTGCTCGAGGGTTCGCTCGCGTACCTGGGGCTGTCGATCGGGCTGCCCACGTCGTCGCTCGGCAACATCATCAACGACGGTGTGAACAGCAATAACCTGAGCCTCAACCCGTACATCGCGCTGTGGCCCTCGCTGTACATCTTCTTGCTCCTCACCGCCCTCAACCTGATGGCCGACCGCCTGCGCTCGTACTTCGACCTGCGCGAGGTGAGCCTGTGAGCCGCTGGGGGCGCCGCCCACAACTCAGCTTCCCCGACGTGGGCTCCATCGAGGGACCGCTCCTCGAGGTGGTCGACCTCCACACGTCGTTCCGGACCGGCCGGGGTCTCGTCCGTGCCGTCGACGGCGTCTCGTTCAACTTGGCCCGGGGCCACACGCTGGGCGTGGTGGGCGAGTCGGGCTCGGGCAAGACCGTCCTCAGCCGTTCGATCATGGGGCTCGTCCCGGGGACCAACGTGGAACGCTCGGGGACGGTGCGCCTCTCGGGCCACGACATCACCGCCATGTCGCTCGACGAGTTGCGCGAGGTGTGGGGGATGCAGATCGCCCTCGTCTTCCAGGACCCGATGACCGCGCTCAACCCGGTCGTGCGGATCGGGCGCCAGATCACCGAGTCGCTGCGCCTCCGGGCCGGGCTCGACCGCAAGGCCGCCTACGAGACATCGGTGGCGTTGCTCAAGTCGGTGGGCATCCCCGCTCCCGAACAGCGTCTGCGGAACTATCCCCATGAGCTGTCGGGCGGCATGCGCCAGCGCGTCATGATCGCCATCGCGCTGGCGTGTGGGCCCAAGCTCCTTCTCGCCGACGAGCCGACCACGGGCCTCGACGTCACCGTGCAGGCCCAGATTCTCGACCTTCTGGCCGCCCAACAGCGCGAACGCCACATGGGCATGATCCTCGTCACCCACGACCTCGGCGTGGTCGCCAACCGAACCGACGACATCGTGGTGATGTACGCGGGGCGAGTCGTCGAGCAGGCACCGACGGCGGAGCTCTTCGCCCGTACCCGCATGCCCTACACCGAGGCTCTGCTCCGTTCGATCCCGCGTCTGGCCGAGGCCTCCCACACCCGTCTGCGCGCCATCCCGGGCCGGCCCCCCGACCTCGCCACCGAGCTCAAGGGATGTCGCTTCGCGCCCCGCTGTCCCTACGCCCAGGACCACTGTCGCAAGGAAGAACCTCCGCTGCGCGCCGCGGGCCAGGGACATCTCTTCCGGTGCTGGTACCCGGTTGGTTCGGCCGAAGGCGACGCCGCCCTGGCCTACAACGTGGCAGCCCGGGTCCCGGCCGCGCTGGCCTTCACCGGCATCCCGGTACGCGACGCGGCCTTGGTGGCACCCAACGCCGTCGGGAGCGCCTGATGGCCGGCAGCGGCACCGCCCACCTGCGCAGCGACGACGTCCTGCTGCGCGTCGAGCATCTCGTCGTCGAGTTCGGCTCGGGCCGGCACCGGGTACGGGCCGTGTCCGATGTGAGCTTCGACGTCGCCAAGGGCGAGACCCTCGGGCTCGTGGGTGAGTCCGGATGTGGAAAGTCGACGACAGGCCGGGCCGTCGCCCTCGTCCACAACCCCAACTCCGGGTCCGTCAAGTTCGACGGCACCGAGCTGACCTCGATGTCGCGCGGAGAGATGCGCCAGGCGCGCACCAAGATCCAAATGGTGTTCCAAGACCCCATCTCGTCGCTCAATCCGCGCCGCCGGGTCCTGGACGCCGTGATCGAGCCCATGTCGGTGTGGGGCATCGGATCCAAAGAGGAGCGCAGAGCCAAGGCTCGCGCCACGCTGGAATCGGTCGGGATCGACCCCGACGACTCGGGCGGCCGCCGGCCCACCGAGATGTCAGGTGGCCAGTGTCAACGAGTCAGCATCGCCCGAGCCCTGATGCTCGAGCCCACCGTTCTCGTCTGTGACGAACCGGTGTCGGCCCTCGACGTGTCGGTCCAAGCCCAGATCCTCAACCTGCTCGACGACTTGAAGCGCGATCGCGGCCTCACCATGGTGTTCATAGCGCACGACCTCGCCGTGGTGAAGAACGTGAGCGACCGTGTGGCGGTGATGTACCTCGGGAAGCTCTGCGAGGTGGCCCGGCCCGACGACCTCTACCACCGGCCCGAGCACCCCTACACCGAAGCGCTGCTCACCTCGATCCCCGAGCCCGACCCCGGCGCATCGCGCAACGGCAAGGCGACGCTGGCCGGAGACCTGCCGTCGCCCATCAATCCCCCGTCGGGGTGTCGATTCCGGACCCGCTGCGCGTTCGCCCAACAGAAGTGCGCGGAGGAAGAACCCCAGATGCGCGCCATCGGCCCCGACCATTTCGTGGCCTGCCACTTCCCCCTCGGCACGAACCCCGCCCCGTCCTCGGCCACAGCCGCCTCGGTCCAACCGCCCGTTGCCCCACCACCACCGGCGTCTCCCCAGGCACCATCATGGAGCGTGCAGGCTCCCGACTACACCCCTGCCGGGGCTCCGGCGCCGCGGTCAACCCCGGTTCCGCCTACCCCGGCGACACCACCGGCACCGACTCTCCCCGCGCCCAGTGAGCGGTCACCGCTGTGGATCGATCCCCAAGGCTGACTCGACGCCTCTGACCAACGGCGTCGGCCTCTTGGCATCGAACGATCGGCGTCAGCGTTTGCGGTCAGGCCTCGGTGGGCTCGGTCGCGGCGTCGGGCGCAACGGAGGGCTCGCCGGCGGCATCGACCACCGGCGCCGCCGCAACGGGCACTTCCGCTCCGGCCGCTGACGCCTCGGGGCCGGCGCCGTTGCCGTCTCCCGCCGGGGGGGTGGGCGGCGGACCGCCCTCGGCGCCCTCGGGTGGGGTGCCGTGCTCGGCCACGTACTCGGCCCACGCCGCTTGGGCCTCGGTCTCGGGAGTGAATTCGGTGCCGCCGTAGTCGAAGCCGATGTAGTTGCCCTGCTCGTCGTAGGCGTGCTCGCCGAAGGCCTCGCGGTACTCCTCGGACACCTCGCCGCCCTCGGCCGCCTGCTTGATCGACAGACTGATGCGCCGGCGCTGGAGGTCGATGTCGATGATCTTCACCCAGAGCTCTTCGCCCGGGGTGACGACCTGTTCGGGCAGGTCCACGTGGTGGCCGGCCATCTCCGAGATGTGCACCAGGCCCTCGATGCCGTCGCCCACCTGCACGAAGGAGCCGAAGGGCACGAGCTTGGTGATGCGTCCGTAGACCAGCTCGCCCACCTGGTGTGTGTTGGCGAACTCCTGCCACGGGTCGGTCTGGGTCGCCTTGAGCGACAGGCTGATGCGCTCCTTGTCGAGATCGACGTCGAGGACCTCGACGTCCACCTCGTCGCCCACCGACACCACCGACGACGGATGGTCGACGTGCTTCCACGACAATTCGGACACGTGGATGAGCCCGTCCATGCCCCCGAGGTCGACGAAGGCACCGAAGTTCACCACCGAAGACACCACACCACGACGGCGCTCACCGGGCTTCAGGTTGACGAGGAATTCACCTCGTTGTTCCTTCTGGGTCTCTTCGAGCCAGGCCCGACGCGACAGGACGACGTTGTTGCGGTTGCGGTCGAGCTCGATGATCTTGGCCTCGATGCTCCGCCCCACATAGGGCTGCAGCTCGCGTACCCGGCGCAGCTCCACCAGAGAGGCGGGAAGGAACCCACGCAAACCGATGTCGACGATCAGGCCGCCCTTCACCACTTCGATGACCGGCCCCTTGACGATGCCGTCGGAGTCCTTGATCTTCTCGATGGTTCCCCAGGCGCGCTCGTATTGCGCCCGCTTCTTCGACAGGACCAACCGACCCTCTTTGTCCTCTTTCTGAAGGACGAGCGCCTCGATCTGGTCCCCGAGGCTGACGATCTCCGAAGGGTCGATGTCGTTACGGATGGAGAGCTCGCGCGAAGGGATCACACCTTCGGACTTGAAGCCGATGTCGAGAAGGACTTCGTCCTTGTCGATCTTGACCACCGTGCCCTCGACGATGTCGCCGTCGTCGAACTCGACGATGGTGGCGTCGATGGCTTCTTCGAGTGACGCACCTCCGAGGTCGTCCTCGACGATGGCACGGGGGACGTACTTCCCCGTCTCGTCGAACGAGCCCATGGGGGCATTCGACAGAAGGGCGATGGCGCCGGGAACTTCACCGGCTGCCGCGGCGGGACTCGCCGCCGGGTCAGCTACGCCGGAGGAACCGGCTGCTTCGTCGGGCATGAACTTCAGAACTCGCTTTCGGGATTGGGGCACCCCACGTGTCGAGAGCACGAAGAGCGGCCGCCGGTGACGGCCAGTCCACAATGCTAGCAAAGGGGCGCCCTGACCAGCCCTGGCGGCTCCTTGGCACCTGCAACAGCGTTGGCGTCCGCCTCCCCACGGCGAGCCCTCGGGTCATCCCTTGGCGTCGGCCCACGTGTCGCCCCACGCCGCGGAGACCTCGAGGGGCACCGCCAGGTGCACGGCGTCGGCCACGCTCCCCATCACGGTCGAGACGAGGTCCCCGGTGATCGCCTCCTCGTCATGGGGCACCTCGACGAGGACCTCGTCGTGGACCTGGAGGACCACCTGCGACGCCAACTGCTTCTCCTCGAGCGCGGCGTCGAGACGGACCAGGGCCACCTTGAAGAGGTCGGCGGCGAGCCCCTGGATGCCGGCGTTCATGGCCTGGCGCTCGGCCGCCATGCGCAGGTTTCGATTGGGCGAGTGCAGGTCGGGGAGCGGGCGGCGGCGACCGAAGAGCGTCTCGGTGTAGCCCCGGGAGCGGGCCTCGACGACGGTCCGGTCCATGTAGGCCCGCACCGCCGGGAAGGCGACGAAGTAGGCGTCGAGAATCTGTCCGGCCTCGGAGGGCTCGATCGACAACCGCTGGGCGAGGCCGTAGGCCTCCATGCCATAGGCGAGGCCGTAGGAGACCATCTTGGCCCGATTGCGCTGCGCGGTGGTCACGTCCTGCGGGGCGACCCCGAACACGCTGGCGGCGGTGGTGCGATGGATGTCACGTCCTTCGGCGAACGCAGCCACGAGCCCGGGGTCGTGCGACAAGTGCGCGATCACGCGCAACTCGATCTGGTCGTAATCAGCCACCAACAGGCGGCACCCGTCGGCCGGGATGAATGCTCGACGCAGACGCCTTCCTTCCTCGCTGCGCACCGGGATGTTGTGGAGGTTGGGCCGATCCGACGACAGGCGCCCGGTCCGGGCCACGGTCTGGCCGAAGGTGGCGTGGATGCGCCCGTCCGCGGCGACCTCGGCGAGAAGCGTCTCACCGTAGGTGGAGCGCAACTTCTCCACCTCGCGATAGCTGAGCAAGGTGTCGATGATGGGATGCTGGCCGCGCAGCTTCTCGAGGGTCGACGCGTCGGTGGAGAACCCCGTCTTGGTCTTGCGACCGGGCGTGAGCCCGAGTCGGTCATAGAGCACCGCCCGGAGCTGCGGCGTGGAGTTCACGTTGAACGTCTCCCCGGCGAGCTCATGGATCTCCGCCTCGAGGCGGGCACACTCGGCGATGAGCCCGTCGGCAATCCGGCGCAGCTCGGCGGTGTCGACGCGCACCCCGGCGACCTCCATGCGGGCCAGGACGCGCACGAGGGGTCGTTCCACTTCGTCGTGGAGGCGCTCGAGGCCGGCGCGCACGAGGGCGTCGCGCATCGGCACGAACAAGAGCCCGAGGGCCACGGCATTGCGCGCCGCCAGGGTGGACACCTCCATCTCCGCCGGCCCCTCCAGCGCGAGCTGACCGGCCGCACCCGCCTCCACCTCGGCGTCGAGGGCCAGCCCGAGCTGCACCTCGACCACGTCCTCGAGGCGGTAGCGACCCGACGACGGGTCGAGCAGGTAGGCGACCACGGCGGTGTCGAGGGCCAGGGAGGTGATGTCGATCCCGGCCGGCAGCAAGCTCCGCATGAGCTCCTTCGAACCGTGCATCACCAGGGGGACGCCGCCGGGACCCACCAGGGTGCCGAGCGCGCCGAGCACGCCGCTGTCGGCGAGCATCTTCTCGTCGAGCCACATCGGCGGCGCCGGCGGCAACGCGTCGCCTTGGGCGTCGGGTGCAGGCATCGGCGCCGCGGCCGTGAAGGCCACCCCCACCAATGGACTCCGACCGGCGTCACCGGACCACACCGGCGCCAGCGCCAGGGGCGCCTTCGCCTTGGCCGCGGCGCTGAGAAAGGCGACGGCCTCCCTGGCATTGGCCGGGACCGACGCCACCACGGCGCTCAGGTCGACCGTGGGTGGGGCCTGGGTCCCCGCGGCGCGCGGCAGCGCCTCCCCGGCGTCGCCCCCCAAGATCGGGGCGACGCGTTGCCATGCCGATCGCAGCTCCAACTCGCCGAACACCCGCTTCACCTCGTCGGCGTCCCACTTTCCCAGCGCCAGGTCCTCGAGCGACAGGTCGAGCTCCACGTCGCGCACCAGTGGGATCACCTCGGCGTTGCGTCGCACCTGGGCTTCGTACTCGGTGAGGTTCTGGCGGAGCTTCGGCGTCTGCTCGGCCACGTGTTCGAAGATGGCGTCGAGGTCGCCGTAGGTGCTCACGAGCTTGGCGGCGGTCTTCTCCCCGACGCCCGGCACCCCGGGCAGGTTGTCCGACGTGTCTCCGCGCAACGCGGCCAGCGTCGGGTAGTTGCTCGGAGACACGCCATGGCGTTCCATGATGCCGGCCTCGTCGTAGACGACGGTGTCCGACAGCCCGCGGCGCGTGTACATCACCTTGATGAGGGGGTCCTCGACGAGTTGGAAGGTGTCGCGGTCCCCGCTCACCACCACCACGTTGCGTCCGGCATCGCGCCCTCGGGTGGCGAGGGTGGCCAGGATGTCGTCGGCCTCGTACCCGACCTTCTCCACCATCACGATGCCCAGGGCGGCCAGGACGTCGCGCACCAGCGCGAACTGCGGGATCAGGAGGTCGGGAGTGTCGGGCCGGTTGCCCTTGTACTCCTCGACGATGTCGTCACGGAAGGTCGGCTCGGGACGGTCGAAGGCCACGGCCATGCCGCCCGGCTCGCTCTCGCGCAGGAGCATCACGAGCATCGACGTGAACCCGTGGACGGCGTTGGTGACCTGGCCCGCCTTCGTGGCGAGATCGATGGGCAGGGCGAAGAAAGCCCGGAAGACGAGCGAGTTCCCGTCGAGGAGATACAGGTCGCCGCCGCCGGCCTTCGAGGTCGCCACTGCCCGGGATCCTATGTGGCGGCAGTGCCGCGCCACCCGGCCTGGTCCGCGCCTGCTTCAGACTGAAGACGCCCGTGCGTCAGGCGGCGCGTCAGGGCGTGAGCGTTCCGTCGATGATCTCCTGGGCCACTCGCTCCATCCGGACCCGACGGTCCATGGCCGTGCGCTGGATGAAGGCGAACGCGACTTCCTCGGCCATGCCGTGGCCGTCCATGAGGACGGCCTTGGCCCGGTCCACCATCTGTCGGGTCCGCAGCTTGTCCTCGTGGGTGGGGACGTCCTCGGACAGGCGGGTGTGCTCGTCCTCGATGGCCCGGTACTCCTCGAAGCGGGCCGTGGCGACGGCGATGGCCGGAACCAGTTCGCCGCGCTGGAACGGCTTGACGAGATACGCGGCCACTCCGGCGTCTCGGGCCTCCTCGATGAGGTTGCGTTGACTGAAGGCGGTGAGGATGAGCACCGCGACGCGGTGGTTCGCCGAGATCCGTCGAGCGGCCTCGATCCCGTCGATGCCGGGCATCTTGATGTCGAGGATGGCGATGTCGGGCTGGTGGGTCGCGACCAGCTCCACCGCCTCGTCGCCGCGACCGGTCTCCCCCACGACCGAGTAACCCTCGGCCTCGAGGATCTCCTTCAAGTCGAGACGGATGATGGCCTCATCCTCGGCGATGACGACGCGTTTACCCATGCGGCGGGTCAGTCTCCTTCTCTGCTCTTGTGGCTTCGGGTTGCGGGGTCCGGTTACCTGGGCTCGACGACCAGTTTGCCGAGCAACTCGTCCTGGCGACGCTCCAACTCGTTGATCATGGTCAAGAGGGCGGCTCGGCCCCGGTTGGCGGCGTCGGCCGTGCGCTGGGCGTCGGCGTAGTCGTGTTCGGCGAGGGGTGTCTCCGACACCAGGGACCGGATCCGGGCGTCGTCGGCGGCATCGTTGAGCACCGCCAGCTGCTCGTCGAGGACCGCCAGCTCCTCGCGAACCCGCACGAGGCGTCCGTGGACATCCCGCAGGGATCGTTCGACCAGGGAGCGGCGCATGCGACTCGAATTCTAGGTGACCTGCCGCCCCATCGAGCACCGCCGGCCCCCAAACACCTGTTCGCTACTCTTCGCCGTGACCCGCCGATGGTGCCCGAGGCGGGATTCGAACCCGCACGTCCTTTCGAACAAAGGCTTTTGAGGCCTTCAGGTCTGCCTATTCCCTCACTCGGGCGCGCCGTCGATGCTACTGGGAAGCCGGGAACCGCCGTGTATGCACCCGAGCGCGTGTCAGCGGCTCTGGCCTGTGTCGACACCGGTGAGCGGCACTCCGAGATTTCGGTGTTCTCCTTGTCCATCGTGTTCCTTGTCCATCGTGTGTCGCAACGCCTCGGCGCATCTCGAACGACGCGACCTCCATCAGAGTCCTCACTGTGCGAAGTGTGTGACCTCCTCGATGTGCAATGGCGCCCATGCGGTGCTCGCTGTGTGTCGGTGGCCCAGACGACGAGCGTGCAACGGCCCGATGAATTCATCGGCCCCAAGCGCTAGCTGGGCGCGAGCAGTTCTCTGATGACCTGCCGGTAACGTGACCCGGGCACTCCGATCGTGTCACCCTGGGGGTCACCCAGATTCGACGGTCGAGGAAAGACGAGGAGTCCGAGTGCTGGCGTTCACCTTCCCGGGTCAGGGGTCTCAACGCCCCGGCATGGGTCGCGCCTGGCTGGAACACCCCTCCTGGGAGGTCGTCGAGGAGGCCTCGTCGCTGGCGGGACGCGACGTCGGCCGTCTGCTCCTGGACGTCGATCAGGACGAGCTCACCCTCAGCGCCAACGCGCAGCTCGCCACGTTCGTCCTCAGTCTCGTCGTCCTCGACGGCATCGAGCGTGTGGGCATCGAGCCCACCTTGTGCGCGGGGCACAGCCTGGGTGAGTACACCGCTCTCGCCGCCAGTGGCGCCCTGGGCTTCGAGGAGGGTGTTCGGCTCGTCGTCGAACGAGGCGAAGCCATGCACAACGCGGCCGAAGAGCATCCCGGGACGATGGCGGCGGTGATGGGCGCAGACGACGACGCCGTGGACGCGGCGTGCTCTCGTGCCGAAGGGGAAGTGTGGGTCGCCAACTACAACGCACCCGGGCAGGTGGTGATCGCCGGGACGGCCGAAGCCGTGGCGCGCGCCGGCGCCATCGCCAAGGAGCTCGGCGCGCGCAAGGTGCTCCCGATCCCTGTGGCGGGCGCCTTCCACACCATGCTCATGGCCCCGGCGAGATCGTGGCTCCGCAAGTCTCTGGCGAGCACTCCTTTCAGCGTCCCCGAGATCCCCGTGATCGCCAACGTCGACGCGCGGGCCCATACCGCGGCCGAAGACTGGCCCGGGTTGCTCTCCGCCCAGCTGTGCAGTCCGGTGCGCTGGCGTCAGAGCCTCGAAACCCTGGCCGGCATGGGCGCCACCCGATTCGTCGAGGTCGGAACGGGCGGCGTCCTCACCGGGCTCGCCCGACGCACCTTGCCGGACGCGCTGGCCAGCGCGGTCGCCACTCCTGACGACCTCGACACGCTCGTGAACGCCATCGCCGGGAGCGAGACCTGGAACACCTACGCCGCCGCGCACCAGGGCGAGCATCTCTACACCTCGGAGCGGGTGGTGATATCGCCGTCGGCGGGCGTGTTCGAGCCCGTCACCGGTCTGGCGGCACCGGGGCCGGGCGGGCTATCGCCCGATGGCACCGACGTCCCGCGGACCGACGGTGCCCCGGTGGCGGTGGGCGACCTGCTCGGGACGGTGGGGGCCGCCGAGGTCCGGACGCCCTTTGCCGGGATGGTGGTGGGATTCCTGGCCCATCCCGGCGAACGCGTGGCGGCGGGCGAGCCCATCGCGTGGTTGCGTGTGACCGCCGACGGCACGTGACCCTCCCCGGCGCGGTCATCACCGGATGGGGCACGGCCCTGCCCGACACCGTCGTCACCAACGCGCAGCTCGAGGCCCGTCTCGACACCACCGACGAGTGGATCGTCTCGCGCTCGGGCATCCGAGAGCGCCACGTCGGGGGCACGGTGTCGACGCTCGCCATCGACGCCGGCCGTCGCGCCCTCGAGCGCGCCGGGTTGGCTCCGGAGCAGGTCGACCTGCTCGTGCTCGCCACCTGCACTCCCGACCTGGCCGTGCCGGCCACGTCGGCGGCGGTGCACTTTGCCCTCGGCCTCTCAGGTGGAGCCTTCGACGTCAACGCGGCGTGCGCCGGGTTCGTGTACGCGCTGGTCGCCGCGCATGGCGCGGTCAGCTGCGGCGCTGCGCAGCGGGTGTTGGTCATCGGCGCCGACTGCGTGTCGCTGCTCACCGACCCTGACGACCGCGCCACCGCCGTCCTCTTTGCCGACGGCGCGGGTGCGGTCGTGCTCGAGCCGAGTGACGACGACGGTCTGCTCGCGGTCGACTTCGGCGTCGACGGCAGCGCGCACGACCTGCTCACCTGTGCCCATGGCGGCTACATGGAGATGGAGGGCAAGGAGGTGTTCCGGCGCGCCGTGCGCACCACGGTCGACTCGGCCTCCAGAGCCCTCCAACGGGCCAATCTCACACCCGACGACATCGCCCTGTTCGTCCCCCATCAGGCCAATCTGCGCATCATCGAAGCAGTCGCATCGCGTCTCGGCGTCCCGATGCAGCGCGTGGCCGTCGTGGTCGATCGCACCGGGAACACCTCGAGTGCGTCGGTTCCCCTGGCGCTCGCCGACGCCTCCGACGCCGGACGCCTGCGCCCCGGGGACCACGTCCTGATGTCGGGGTTCGGGGCCGGCATGACATGGGCGAGCACCGTGGTGCGCTGGAATGTCGACACCGCCGGTTCGGCGCTGGCGTCCTCGCCGGGGACCCGGGGAGAGAAGCGGTGAGCACGACGGACGCGGCCGAGGCGCCACCTCCCGCCAGAGTGGTATTGGTCACCGGCGGCTCGCGTGGGATCGGCCTGGCCTGCGCCCGGCGTTTCCAGGCGCTGGGAGACAAGGTGGCGATCACCTACCGCACCGCACCTCCCGCCGAGCTGGCCGGACCCGGCGCCGGCACCGTTGCGCTGCTCCCGGTGCCGTGCGACGTCCGGGATCCCGCCCAGGTCGAGTCGGCGTTCGCGGCGGTCGAGCAGGCCTTCGGCCCCGTCGAAGTCCTCGTCGCCAACGCCGGGGTGACCAAGGACACGTTGCTCCTGCGCATGGGTGAGGAGGCGTGGCACGAAGTCCTCGACACCAATCTCACCGGGGTCTACCGGGTCGTGCGGCGCGCCGTGGGGCCCATGGTGCGGGCCCATCGGGGGCGGATCGTGCTGGTGTCGTCGGTCGTCGCCTTCTTCGGGTCCCCGGGCCAGGTGAATTACGGCGCCGCCAAGGCCGGCCTCGTGGGCCTGGCCCGGTCTCTGGCGCGCGAAGTCGGGAGCCGGGGCATCACGGTGAACGTTGTCGCGCCCGGTGTGGTCGACACGGATATGATCGCCAGCCTGGGAGAACAGCGCGTGGAGCAACTCCTGGCGTTGGTGCCGTTGGGCCGCAGGGCGAGCCCCGCCGATGTTGCGGGGGCGGTGGCCTTTCTCGCTTCCGACGACGCGGCCTACATCACCGGTGCCGTGCTTCCGGTGGACGGCGGACTGGCCATGGGGTTGTGACAATGAGACCGACCGACAGGTCCCGGGCCACCGGGACACGACGCGACTGAGGAGGAAGCAGTGCCCGACGCCAGCTTCGACAAGTTCAAGGCGTGCGCGATCGACGTGTTGCAGGTGCCGGCCGACAAGGTCGTGCCCGAGGCCCGCTTCGGCGACGACCTCGATGCCGACAGCCTCGACCTCGTCGAGCTCGTCATGGCTCTCGAGGAGGCCTTCGACGTCACCGTCGACGAGTCCGAGCTCGAGGGAATCGAGACCGTCGGCCAGGCCTACGAGCTGATCTCCGCCAAACTCTGATGCTTCTCGGCGTCGGGCCCGACGGGCCTGTCCGGGGACGGCGGGTCGCCGTCACGGGCATGGGCGTCGTGTCGTGTTGCGGGATCGGCCTCGATGCCTTTTGGGACGGCCTGCAGAAGCCGGCTCCCGACGGGGAGCGCCGGGTGGTCGGATTCGACCCCACGGCCTGGTTCGGCCCGAAAGAGGTGCGGCGCGTGGACCGCTTCGCGCAGTTCTCGGTGGCCGCCGCGGACATGGCGCTCATCGACGCAGGAGAGATCGGTGCGGACCCGGATCGTTCCGGCGTCGTCTTCGCCACGGGCGTCGGAGGCCTCGAGACGCTCCAGGAGCAGATCGGGGTGTTCCACGAGAAAGGCCCCCGGCGCGTGTCCCCGTTCCTCATCCCCATGATGATGGTGAACGCGGGAGCGGCGCACGTGTCCATGCACGCCGGCTGGCACGGCCCCTGCGAGACCATCGCCACGGCGTGCGCGGCCGGGACCCACGCCATCGCAGCCGCGGCCCGATTGGTGGCGACTGGTCGTTGCGACGTGGCCATCGGCGGTGGAGCCGAGGCCGCCATGGTGGGCATCGGCATGGCCGCCTTCGGCAACATGACGGCGCTGTCGAGTGAAGGGAAGTCCCGACCGTTCGACGCCCGGCGCGACGGATTCGTCTGTGCCGAAGGTGGCGCCGCGATCGTGCTCGAGGACCTCGACCACGCGCGCCGACGTGGCGCCCGCATCTACGCGGAGCTGCTCGGCTCGGGGTCGACGGCCGACGCCCATCACATCACCGCCCCCGCTCCCGGTGGCAACGGAGCCGCGGCGTGCATGGAGCTCGCCCTCGCCGACGCCGGCGTCTCGCCGACAGACATCGGCCACATCAACGCCCATGGCACCTCCACCCCGCTCAACGACCTCGCCGAGTCCCAGGCCATCGAGAAGGTCTTCGGCTCGCCTTCACCTCCGGTCACGTCCATCAAGGGCGTGACCGGGCACGCCTTGGGTGGGGCAGGGGCGATCGAGGCCGTGGCCACCGCCCTCACCATCGACCGGCGCCTCATCCCCCCCACCGCCGGATACGAGCAGCCCGACCCCGAGATCCATCTCGACGTCGTCCACGGCCAGGCCCGCCCCTGGGACCCGGCGCCGGCGCTGTCGAATTCCTTCGGATTCGGCGGCCACAACGGCTGCCTCGTCATCGGCCCTCCCCCAGCCTGACCCGCACACCGCCCCTTCTCCACGCCGACGGGGCCCCCCACCGAGGGGCCCCGTGATCGCTCCCTCGGGCGCCACGACTCCCCTCGGGCCGCACCGGGGACCCGACCGAGCACGGTACGGTCGACACGATGACGATTCCCGAGGGCGGGCCGACCGCGGGCCCTGAGCCCACGGACCTCGCCTTCGGTGCCTTCTCCTCGCACCCTCCCTGGGTGCTCGACCTCGATCGGCTCTCGTGGAGCGCGGGGATCGACGGGCTCCGGTCCCGCACACGGGCCGAGGCCCCCCGACTCACCCGCCGTCGTCGGCTCCCCCCCGGGTCCAGGGTGGTGCGGGTCGGCGTCGTCCTGGGCACGGCCCTGGCCGGCTGGTACCTCGGCGACCGCCGGCGCGGCCAGCAGACGTCGCGTGCGGGGTTGTCGCGCCGCCTGCGCCGAGCCTTCGAGCGCCTCGGGCCCACCTACATCAAGCTGGGACAGATCCTGTCGTCGGGCGAAGGCCTCTTCCCCGAAGAGCTCGTGGCCGAGTTCCGGCTGTGTCGCGACCGGGTGCCGGCGGAGCCCTTTGCCGTGGTTCGACGCATCGTCGAAGCCGACCTGGGCATGTCGCTCGAACAACAGTTCAGCGAGTTCGAGCGCACGCCCATCGCGGCAGCGTCGGTGGCGCAGGTGCACGCGGCGCGACTCAAGACCGGAGAGGCCGTCGTCGTCAAGGTGCAGCGTCCCGACGTGGCCACCCTGGTGCGCCGAGACCTCGCCGCGATGAGTTGGATCGCTCCTTTGTTGGTCGGCCGCATCCCCGTCACGGCGCTGGCCAACCCGCCCGCGTTGGTGGAGCTGTTCGGCGAGACCATCGTGGAGGAGCTCGACTTCCGGCTCGAGGCCCAGAACATGCTCGACGTGGCGCGCGTCCTCGCCGACACCGATCAGCGGGCCATCGTCGTGCCGCGACCGCACCCTTCGCTCGTCACGCGCCGCGTGCTCGTCATGGAGCGTCTCGACGGCTTCGCGTGGGGAGACTCCGACGCCATGCGACTCGCCGGGATCGACACCGAGGCGGTCCTGCACGCCGCGCTGATCGCATTTCTGGAAGGGGCGCTGCTCTACGGCGTGTTCCACGGCGACCTCCACGGCGGCAACCTGCTCGTCCAAGCCGACGGACGTGTGGCCCTGCTCGACTTCGGCATCACGGGCCGGTTCGACGAACCCCGGCGCCTGGCCTTTCTCCGTCTGGTCCTCGCCGCGTCCGCCAACGACGTCCCGGCCCAGATCGCGGCGATGCGTGACCTCGGAGCGCTTCCCGTCGACGTGGACATCGACGCCGTGATCCGGGACCTCGGGCTCGACCGTCCCCCGATCGACCCCACCACGCTCACCGCCGAGGAGCTCACCGCCGAGATCCGCAACCTCACCAAGGGACTGCTGGGTTACGGCGCCCGCATGCCCAAGGAGCTCATGCTGTATGTGAAGGACATGCTCTTCCTCGACGGGGCGCTGGCGGTGATGGCTCCCAACGTCGACGTGATCGGCGAGATCGTCAAGGTGGTGCTGTATTTCCAGGAACGCCACGGCGACCGCATCGCCAGGGAGATGGGCGTGGAGCCCGGCACCATCCCCGCCCTCGACGTGGCCGGCATCCGCGCCTCGCTGGGCGTCGACGAGAC
>JADGOL010000018.1 GCA_017882995.1 Acidimicrobiales bacterium
GGCACCGTGTGATCTCGCTGGTCAGCTCGTCGAGCGGCGAGACGTGCACGGCCGACAGCGTACGATGGCGCGCCGTGCCCGCCCGCCGAAATCCGGCCCCTGCCGTCGCGCTCCTCGTCCGGCACGGGCGCACGCCCACGACAGGGTCCGTGCTCCCGGGGAGGGCCGCGGGTCTGCACCTTTCGGAGGAGGGCAAGGCGCAGGCCGACACCGCCGCGCAGCGCATTGCCGGGTTGAAGAAGCCCCCCGTGGCGGTGTACGCGTCGCCCCTGGAGCGGGCGATGGAAACGGCCAAGCCCATCGCCAGCAGCCTGGGGTTGCGGGTACGCGTCGAGCGGGGCCTGCTCGAGTGTGACTTCGGCGCGTGGACCGGAGCCAAGCTCTCGGTCCTGCGGCGACGACGGGAGTGGCGCAGCGTCCAGGCGTTCCCGAGCTCGTTCCGATTCCCCGATGGCGAGTCGTTCATCGAGATGCAGGCGCGCATGGTGTCCACCCTCGACCGGCTCGCCGATCGACATCGCGGCGAGACCTTCGTGGCGGTGTCCCACGCCGATCCCATCAAGGCGGCCGTGGCGGCGACGGCGGGGGTGCCGTTGGACCTCTTCCAGAGGCTGGCGGTGTCCCCGTGCTCGGTCACCGGGCTCGTCCGGGGCGAATCCGGCTCGTACGTGCTCTGTGTCAACGCCACGGCGTCGCTCTCCGAATTGGCCGTGTCATGAGATCGGCGCTGTCATGAGATCGGCGCTGTCATGAGCCCGGCCCTGGATCTCGGAGACCTGGACCGCTTCACGGTCGGCACCGAAGGGCCGGTGGGAGAACGGGTCTTCTTGCTGCAGTGTCGCAGCGGGCTCACCGTCGTCACGTTGAAGGCCGAGAAGCAACAGGTGTCGGTGCTGGCGGAGTACCTCGGTCGCCTGCTCACAGATCTCGATCGACCCGAGGATCTTCCCATCGACCTCGAGCTCGAAGAGCCCGCCGACCCGCACTGGGTCATCGGCACCCTCGGGGTGAGCTACGACGAAGCACTCGACCGCATCGTGCTCGTCGCCGAAGAGCTCGTCGCCGAGGACGAAGAGGGCGACATGGCGCGCTTCACGATCACCCGCTCCCAAGCAGCCGCCTTCGCCATCCGCGCCACGACCCTTGTCGAAGCCGGTCGCCCCCCGTGCCCGTTGTGCGGCGGCCCTCTCGACCCTTCCGGACACGAGTGCCCGAGGACCAACGGCCACCGGCCGCCCGCCACTTGAGGCTTCTCGCCGAGGGCGACGTCGAGATCGTCGGCCGCATGCCGTGGAGCTCGAACCACACGTTCCTCGTGACGTGCACCCTCGAGGACGAGGAGGCGAGCGCGGTGTACAAACCCGGGCGTGGCGAGCGCCATCTGTGGGACTTTCCCGAGCCCATCTACCGGCGCGAGGTGGCCGCCTACGAATTGTCCCGGGCGCTCGGGTGGAACCTCGTCCCCGAGACCGTCGAGCGTGACGACGCACCCTTGGGCCCGGGATCGCTCCAGCTCTTCATCGCCGCAGACTTCTCCCAACACCACTTCACCCTGGTCGAGGACGAGGACTACCACGACCAGCTGCGGGTCATCTGCGCCTTCGACATCGTTGCCAACAACGCCGATCGCAAGAGCGGGCACTGCATCCTCGGCGACGACGGCCGGGTCTGGGCCATCGACAACGGCCTGTGCTTCCACACCGAGCCCAAGCTGCGCACCGTGATCTGGGAGTTCGCGGGGCAAGCACTTCCCGCCGAGCTCATCGACAACCTGGCCCGGGTGGCCGACGCTCCACCGGAGGCGCTTCGAGCCCTTCTCTCGGCCCGTGAGGTCCAAGCCGTCGGCCGGCGCGCCGGCGCGCTCGTCAAGGCCGGTCGGTTCCCGGTCCCGGATCCCGACACGCACCACTACCCCTGGCCGCTCGTCTGAAGACAACCCCACCCACGGCATCGGCCCCGGGCTTGTCCGGCGACTTCACCGTTGACCAAGCGTTGACGGGCAATTGGCCGCCCCGTGACCGTGGTCACACATACTCCGAGGAAGTGGCGCTCAGCCATGTCTCGTGGGGACCACGGGCCGGACCACTTCAAAGGGTCATTCGTCGATGAAGCAAATGCTCGTGCGCGAACCGAGTCGGCAGATCACCGACGGCATCGTGACCTACATCACGAGGGTCCCGGTCGACTTCACAAGCGCATGCGAGCAGTGGTCCAACTACGTGGACACGGTCACCAGTGCCGGTTGGAAGACCATTCTGGTCCCGACGTCGGCTTCGTGCCCCGACGGCGTCTTCATCGAGGATCCCGTCGTGGTCTATGAGGACATCGCCATCCTGACTCGGCCGCGCGTCGCCTCTCGTCGACCCGAGGTCCTCGGTATCGAGGAGTCGCTCGCGCCGTTGGGCTATTCGATCCACACCATCGAAGCCCCTGGGACACTCGAGGGGGGTGACGTGCTCGCCGTCGGCGACAATGTCTATGTGGGCCAAGGCGGGCGAAGCAACGCCGAGGGGATCAGGCAACTGCGGACGATCTTGGAGCCGAAGGGGGCCAAGATCATCGCGGTGCCCATGGGCCGCGCCCTGCACCTCAAGTCGGCTGTCACGGCCCTCCCCGACGGCTCCTTCATCGGGTACACACCGGCCTTGATGGTCCCCGAGATCTTTCCGAAGTTTCGGTCGGTCCCGGAGTTGCAGGGTTCGAACGTGGTGCTCCTGGGAGAGAACAAGGTCATGATCGCGGCGAACTGTCGGAGAAGCGCATCGTTGATCGCCGGTCTCGGCTTCGAGGTGGTGCCGGTCGACATCAGCGAATTCCAGAAGCGTGAAGGAGACGTGACGTGTCTTTCCGTCCGCCTCCCCGAGCCCACTGACGCTCCCGTCGACGCGTCCGAGCTCGCCGGGGCCAACGCCCGCACCACCTGAACCTCGATCTTCTCCCCGAGGCCCCTGGGCTTCGGATGCGCCGTCGACGCCCGGTGATCCTCGTGTCCGGTCCCTCAAATCTTGCCGGGGAATCGGGGGCGTCCTTGGTTGCCCCGACATCACCCAGGTGAAATGCTTGATGCCTGGCCGCCATGGGGTGGGATGAGGTAGCCAGCTGGACGAGGCGGGGGTCCGGAGGGTTGATCGGGAGTCCGCCCGCGGGGGGTTCCATGGTGGGCGGATTGACTGACCGGATGCCGAGACAGCGGGCACTCGTTGTCTTCGCTGGTCTCGCCCTTGCTCTTGGCGTCGCCGTTCCGTCCGCAGCCGCGAGCCCCGCTCCCCATGCTCGAACGCACAAGCCACACGCGCCACACGTGCGAAGGCACGCGCATCGTGTCGGCTCACGATCGAAGACGGCGGGGCCGTCGTGCCCCTGGATCAACTCCACTGCGCCACCAGCGGCACGGGCCGCCATGGTCGTCGCCAGCATGACCGTTGCGCAGCTCGACGACATGGTGCACAGGGTCTCGGGTCCCTACGAGGGGAACACGCTCGCCATTCCCTCCCTCTGTGTCCCGTCGCTGCACATGTCGGGCGGACCGGCGGGGCCGGGACCGCACCTCAACGGGGTAACCCGGCTCCCCTCCGCAGCGAGCGCCGCCGCGACCTGGGATCCGTCGCTCGTTGAGCAGTTCGGCGCCGTCACCGGCGCCGAACTTGCCGGGAAAGGCGTCAACGTCGAGCTGGGCCCGACGGTGAACATCGTGCGCGACCCCCGATGGGGTCGGGCCTTCGAGTCCTACGGCGAGGACCCGTATCTCTCGGGCCAGATCGCGGCGGCCGACATCGAAGGTGTCCAAGGCCAGGGACCGATCGCCATGGTGAAGCACTTCGCGCTCTACAACCAGGAGACCTACCGCAACACTGCCGCCGACAACGTGATCGCGTCAGACCGAGTCGCGCGCGAGATCTACATGCCACAGTTCCAGACCGCCGTCCAACAAGGTGGGGCCGGAGCGGTCATGTGCTCGTACTCGACCATCAACGGGGTCGACGCCTGTCAGAACCCGTATCTCACCCGCGTCCTCGACGGCCAGTGGCAATTCCCCGGCTTCGTCATGTCCGACGGTGGTGGAACGCATTCGACGGTGGCCGCGGCCAACGCCGGGCTCGACGACATGGAGAGCCGCGGCGGCCAGCACTTCGGGGCGCCTCTCGTGCGCGCCGTCCAGAACGGCCAGGTGTCGCTCAACACGCTCCGGACGATGGCCTCGCGGGTCCTCACCACCATGTTCAGCTTCGGCCTCTTCGACAAGGCCCCCACCGGGTCACTGAGCAGCGTCGTCACGTCCCCGGCCCACGCCTCGGTGGCTCGGGCTGTGGCAGAGGCCGGAACGGTGCTCCTCAAGAACTCGGGTGCGGTCCTGCCCATCTCGGGCGGGCCCACGTCGATCGCCGTCATCGGTGACGACGCCGGGCCCGATGCCGTGACCGCCGGGGGCGGGAGCACCCATGTGGTCGCACCCCACGTGGTGACGCCGTTCCAGGGCATCGCCGCGGCCGCCTCCCGAGGTTCCAAGGTGACCTTCTCCAAGGGGAACTCACCCAACCAGCCCAACGGCAACTCGGGTCTCCAGGCGCAGGCGGTGGCGAAGGCGCGGGCCGCCTCCATCGCAGTCGTCTTCGCCGGTCTGGCCGAGCAAGAGGGCGCGGATCTCTCGAGCATCGACCTGTCGCCCGCCGAGAACCAGCTCATCAGCGCAGTCGCCCACGCCAATCCCAACACCGTCGTCGTGCTCAATACCGGCTCGGCGGTGACCATGCCGTGGCTCAGCTCGGTCAAGGCCGTGATCGAGGCCTGGTACCCGGGCCAAGAGGACGGTGACGCCATCGCCGACATCCTCTTCGGGAAGGTCGACCCGTCGGGAAAGCTCCCGGTCACCTTCCCGGTCAAGCTCGCCGACGTCCCGGCGTCGACGGTCGCCCAGTGGCCGGGGCTGAACCACCAGGTGCAGTACTCCGAGGGTCTGCTCGTCGGATACCGCTGGTACGACGCCAAGGGGATCACCCCACTCTTCCCCTTCGGATTCGGGCTGTCATATACGACGTTCTCGTTCTCGAACTTGACCGTGACCCCGTCGAGCCTGTCCCCGCAAGCAACGGCCACCGCCACCGTCGACGTCACCAACACCGGGACGGCCCCCGGGGCCGACACGGTCCAGGCGTATGTCGGGGACCCGACATCGACCGGCGAGCCACCGGAGCAGTTGAAGGGATTCACCAAGGTGTCGCTGGCGCCGGGCCAGACCGCCACGGTAAGCATCACCCTCGGACCACAGTCCTTCTCCACCTGGGACAGCACCCAGCAGGCATGGGTGGAGACGCCGGGCTCCTACGACGTGATGGTCGGCGATTCGTCGACGAACCTTCCCCAGACCGCGACGATCTCGATCGGTTGACGCGTCTCACCGGCGCGACGGTTCAACCTCCGGTGTCGGCACCCCAAGTGGCCGATCCGACTGGACGCCTACTAGTACACGTCGACGAGGGCCGCGCCACAGCCGCCGCAGACCGGCTCGGACGCGGCGGTGATCCCGTCGCACTGGGTGCAGAAGATCACGCGCCCGTGATTCGAGGCCATCTCCCACAGCGCGGAGAAGTGGCTGTACTGCCAACGTTGTCGATAGAGGTCGCGCACCGCGGCGCGGTGCTGCGGTGAGTCGGCGAACGATTTGGCGTCGGCCGACGTCCGCCACAGGGCGATCAGGGTGATGACGGGTCCGTCGGGGAAGCTGTAACGACGGATGAAGCCCGGCGCCGAAGCGAGCAACTCCATGAGAGGGACCGCTGCGGCCCAGAACCGCTCGGCGCCCTCGGCATCGGCGAAGGTGGCTTGGAGCACGAGGATGGCCCCTGCGGACTCGGGTCCGAGCATTCCGTCAGGACCCTGTTGCGTGGCAAGGATGGTGGGTGTGATCTGCATCTTTGGGATGGCGACCATGGCCGAGATGGCCTCTGGCGTCGGTGGAAGGGTCAGCAATTCGGTCACGACGCCGCTCCAGTCACTATGATCCGATAGTCACCGGATTGAATAAAGTCATACTGGACCAAATGCCGAAGCCTGTCAAGAAGCGTGCCTACTCGTCGGTCGTCCGCCGACAACAAGCCGCCACGACGAGGTCGCGGATCCTCGAGGCGGCCGGGGAGCGATTCGTCTCCAACGGCTACGGGCGCACCACCATTCGCGAGATCGCCGAGGCGGCGAACGTCGCCGACGACACGGTCTACGCGGTGTTCGGCACCAAGGCGCGCGTCCTGACCGCGCTGATCGACCAGCGCCTGGCTCCCGCCGCGGGTGTCGACAACGTCCTCAACCGTCCCGAGGCCCAGGCCGTGCGCGACGAACCCGACCAGCGTCGCCAGCTCGGTCTCTTCGCCCGCGACATGGCGGCCGTGTCGACCCGGGTGCGGCCCGTGTTCGAGATCATGCGCACCGCCTCGGCGGTCGAGCCCGAGATGGCCGTGATCTACGGCGAGATGAACGCGCATCGCCTCGCCAACATGCGCCGGGTGGCGGGCTGGATCGCGGCGCACGGTCCGCTTCGTGTCGAGGTGGACCGGGCCGGCGAGATCATCTGGGCTCTCGCCAGCCCCGACGTGGCGCGCATGTTCTGTGACGGACAGGGCTGGACCCAAAAGCAGTACGCCGAATGGCTCGAAGACGCCTTGGCCCGCGTCCTGTTGCCCGACGAACCGCACTCCTGAACGACAGTCCACCGGAGCCCGACGATGGCCTTCTTCGACGAGATCGACGCGCAATGCCGCTAGGCGGGCAGCTCAGCTCCTGGCCAAGGACTCCAGCTCGTCGACGACGTCTGCGGTGAGACTGTCGTCGGCGATGGACTGGGCCAAGCGCCGCGCACTGGATCGGAAACGCTCTTCGCCGAGCACCTGAGTCACCGCGCTGCGGATGTCGGGGACCGAGGCCTTCGGCGAGAGCCGGATGCCCGCTCCGTGGTGGACGACTCGGGCCGCGGTGTCGTTCTGGTCACGGCCCATGGGAATGCAGACCATGGGAACGCCCGCGGCCAGCGTCTTGATCGTCGTCCCGTGTCCGCAGTGCGACACCACCAGCGCGGCCTCGGCGAGGATCAACGAATGCGGGGCCGATGCCACGACGGCGACATTTGGTGTCGAGATGATCTCGCCGGAGTCGAGTCGCTGACCGACCGTCACCACGGCGCGCACGGCGAGTGAGGAAAGCGCTTCGACCACTCGACGCAGGAGTGGTCCCTGGTCCTGGTAGGTCGAGCTGAAGCCGACCAGGACCAGGGGGCGGCGGTCGCTGTCGGGCCACGGCGAGGTCCACGGCTCCACCCAGTTCGGGTCGTCGAGGACGGGGCCCACGTAATGCACATTGGCGGGCACCGAGCTCGCCGCATAGTCGAACACGGGGTTGGAGAGGACGAGGATCCGATCGGCGGAAAGGGCCTGGTCGTAGAACGAGGACAGTGGTGCGAGCCCGTACCGTGCTCGGGCCCGATTGACCGGTGGCAGTCCTTTCCGGAACAACCGGTTGACCACGGCCCGCAGCGCCGCGTCCCGGGTGCGCCCGATGACCGTCTTGGCGGGCGCGAAACCAGGCCCGATGGGCGGAGCGCCGGGTGTCGGCATGATCCAGATGTTCGACACGAGCAGGGCGACAGGCAACCGGGCCGCCTGCGCGGCGATGACCGAACCGAAGAGAAGTGAGTCGGCGACCACGACGTCGGGGTGGATTTCCTCGATCACGGCAACGGTGTCGGCGGCATAGTCGGCTGCCGGACCCCCGATGAGCCGATCACGGACCCGCTGCAACAGGACCAAGGGGTTCTGGGTCTCCCAATCCCTGAGCAGGTCCTCGGCGGGGTCGAGCGACGTCATGTGTGGACCCCGCTCCCAGGCCGAGAACGTGGCGCCCACCGCCCGGGCCGCACCGCCGAGGGTCGGGTCGGCGAGGACGTGGACCTGGTGTCCCCGGGCTATGAGCCGTCGTGCCACACCGAGCTCGGGAGGGACGTTGCCACCACCGTCCCACGTCGACATGAGAAACCGACGTGGTTGATCGACCATAGTGACGTCTCGCCTTCGCTCGTCCTTCTTCGAAGTGTGCCTCGGGCCCCACCGGCGATCCAAGGTGGTCAGCCGGTGCGCCTTCTCCGTGCCGGCACCATAGAGCCGGCGTGGTGCGGGCTCATCGGCTCGAGTGTCGGCTCGCGGGGCCGGGCGCTGCGGATGGCGGCGGTGCCGGGGTTAGGGTCTGACGCCGGTCGAGCCGAGGAGAGCCTTTCATGGGGCACACGAAGATGACCGAGGATCCGAGGATCGATCCGCGCATCAAGGCCCTGGTGGGGTTTCTCGACCCGCCCGCTCCCGCCAACGTGGCGAGCCGCGAGCAGCTGCTCGAGGAGGCCAACACCGAAGAGGCCGTGGCGGTACGGCGTCTCGTCACCGCCTTCTTGGGGATGTGCGACACCGAGGAGGTTGCTCCGTCGACAGGGCTGACCGTCACCGAGCACGTCGTGGTCTCGGCCCCCGACGCCAACAAGATCAACATCCGGTTCATCCGCCCCGATGGCGACGACGAGCTGCCCTGTGTCTATTACATCCACGGGGGCGGGATGGCCACCATGTCGTGCTACGACGGCAACTACCGGGCCTGGGGCAGGATCATCGCCGCCCAGGGTGTGGCGGTCGCCATGGTCGACTTCCGCAATTCCCTCGTGGCTTCGACCGCAGACGAGGTGGCCCCTTTTCCCGCCGGGTTGAACGACTGCGTCTCGGGCCTCAAGTGGGTGGCGGAAAGCCACTCCTCGTTGGGAATCGACCCCGATCGGATCGTCGTCGCCGGGGAGAGCGGAGGTGGCAACCTCACCCTCGCAACCGGCCTGCACCTCAAGCGCGACGGCGATCTCGGCCTCATCAGCGGCCTCTATGCCCTGTGCCCCTACATCGCGGGAATCTGGCCGAGTCCCGAGAGCCCGTCGTCGACCGAGAACAACGGCATCCTTCTCAACCTTCACACCAACCGGGGCCCCATGTCCTACGGGATCGACGAGATCACGGCGCGCAACCCGTTGGCGTGGCCGGGCTTCGCCACCGAGGAGGACGTGCGCGACCTCGTGCCCACGATGATCAGTGTCAACGAATGCGATCCGCTGCGCGACGAGGGCATCAATTTCTACCGGCTGCTCATGGCGGCCGGTGTCGACGCCCGCTGCCGCCAGGTGATGGGAACGATCCACGGCACGGAGATGCTCCCGATGATGTGTCCCGACATCAGCCACGACACCGCGCTCAGCATCGCCGACTTCGCCCGCACGGCAGGCACCTGAGACCGCCAGTCGTGGTGGGAGCCGGGCGATGACCGTCGAACTGCGACCCGTCCCCGGCCACCCCGACCTGCTCGAGGCCAGGGTCCACGACGTCGAGGTCGGCGCGGTGCGCCTCGAGGTGACCGGGGGCCTGGCCCGCATGGCGGCCCAGGTGGACCCGACACCGGGACTCGAGTCCCAGGACATCGTCGACCTGGTTCTCGCCGCGGTGGCGCGGGCCAAGGAGGGTGGGGCCAACGAGGTCGAGTTCCACTGCGAGTCTCTTCTCCTGCGTCACGCGGCGCGCCAGCTGGGGTTGGGCGGGGCTCTGCGCGTCCCCCTGCGAGCGCGCATCGACGACATCGGGCGCCCGACACCGGCGGGCACGACAGTGCGAGGGTCTGACCAACGGGCGCGAAGGTCGTGGTTGAGCGCGACGCTGAACGAGCTCGGGGTCGCGTCCACACCGGCTCGCCCGAGTCGTTCGCTCGGAAGGTTGGCCACGCGATTGTCGGGTGGAGTCGGCGATACGTTGGACGTGGTCGTCGAATGGGCCCCGGGGCGCACCTTCACGATCAGCGTGCCGGACCGCCCCGACATCATGCCCGAAGGCGTCGCACTGACCGCCGACACGGCCGCGGCGGTGTTCCGCCGGTTCCCGGATCAGGCCAACGCGACGAAGGCCATTCACTTCGACAAGGCCGAGCACGGGCTGAAGTCGGGTCGGTATGCAGGCGTGGCCCAGCTCTCGGTTCCCTCCATCCACCTCACCATCGGTTTCGTGACGACGGAATTCTTCATCCAGATGATGCAACCGCGATCCACCGGGACGCCGCGTTCGAGCTCGGCGCGCCCGTCCTCGCCGTACATCGCCGTCGACGCCACCGTCGCCCATGAGCTCTGGCACCAGATCGAAAGTGCCTTCGAAGCCCGTCATTACGCACTGGGCATGGAGCTCCGCCACCAGGTCGGCCTGGAACTCGGAGTCCAGACCCTCGAGCACGCCGTGAAGGGTGCCAGCCCCAAGGCCCCGCCGGCCTGGCAGTCGGCCTACCGACGGCTGGCGGCCGAGGTCTCGCCCTACGCCACCACCAACGCACGTGAAGCGACGGCAGAGCTGTTCAAGCTGTGGTGGTGTCGCAACGGTCCTCCCGCTCCGGTGGTCGCCCGCTTCGGAGAGTTGGTCGATCAGATGCTCCCCCCCAAGGCGCCGACCGACTGACTCACCTATCGTGGGGCGCTCTTGCTGCGGGACGAGAAGCAGCCAGAGCAGACCGATTCGCTTCCCCGACAGAGAGGTGTCACATGCCCGCCCAGTTGACCTTGGAGTTCGAAGGCGTCACGACGAAGGAGTACGAGGCCGTCAACAAAGAGCTCGGCATCGATATGACCACCGGGAAGGGCGACTGGCCCGACGGGCTCGTCACCCACGCGGCCGGGCACGACGAGAACGGGCATCTGGTCGTGACCGAAGTGTGGGACACCCCCGAGCACCAGGCCAGGTTCATGGAGACGCGCCTCGGCTCGGCCCTCGCCAAGGGCGGCATCACGAGCCCTCCCACCAAGGTCGTCTGGATCAAGTTGATCACCCACCACCAGCCTGGGCGCTGATCCACCTACGCGCAGCCCGTCCAGGCGGGACACGCCCTAGACGAGCTGCGCGCACACCCCCCGAGGGTCGCCGTCGTCATCGACCATGACGTCGAGCCCCTCGAACCCGAGACCGTCGAGCAGGCGCCCGATCGGCTCGGCCTGCTCACCACCCAACTCGAGGAGGATCGATCCCCCGCCCCTGAGCCAACGCGGGCTGCGTCGGACGACCTCTTCGAGGAGGTCGGTCCCGTCCACCCCTCCGTCGAGCGCCAGTCGGGGCTCGAACAGCTGGACGTCACGCGGGAGCAACCGCAACGAGCCCGTCGGCACGTAGGGGACGACCGCGCTCACCACGTCGACGCGGTGCTCGAGCTCTGCCGGGACGGGGTCGTCGAGAAATCCTTCGAAGACCTCCACCCCGTTGCCCCGCGCGCACCGGACCGCGCCAGGGTCGAGGTCGGTGCCCACGACCCGCGCCGAGGGGACCGCGGTGGCGAGCACGATCGCGATCGCACCCGCTCCCGTGCACAGGTCGAGGGCCACTCCCCCGCGCGGCAGGAGCGTCACCGCCCGGCGCGCCAACGGCTCGGTGTGCCATCTCGGCACGTAGACGCCCGGGGCCACCGACAATTCGACGCCACAGAACAACGTCGACCCCGTCAACCACGCCAGGGGCTCGCCGGTGCAACGACGCCGCAGAAGATCGTCGAGCACGTCCCGGTCACCGCCAGCCGACTCGATCAGCTCCTCGGCCTCCTCTGCGGCGGCAAGACATCCCGCCGCGGCGAGCATCCGCGTCACCGACGCACGGTCGAGCGGCTGCTCGTGGCGCTTGGGTCCGGTGTCGGGCTCGGCCGGACCCACCTCAGACGTCGGGTGTCCGCAGCTCGAGCAAGGTGGCGCTCCCCAGAGACACCGCCGCCCACGAACCGGCCGGTACCGCCGTCACCGCCAGGGCGGCGGTCGGAAATCCCCCCTCGAGCCGAGCCCGCCCCTCGGTGTCCTCGCCGTCGAGGAGACCCAGGGCGAGCTCGTGCATCGCCGGGTTGTGGCCCACCACCATGACCGAGGCGACGTCGTCGTCGAGCCCCCGCATGATCTCGATGACGTCATCGGCATCCGCTCCGTACAGGGCGCGTTCGACGACGAGCTCGACGTGGTCCTCGAACGCGGCGACGACGAGCTCGGCAGTCTGCACGGCGCGGCGCGCCGATGACGACACCACCAGTCGGGGTGTCTCGGCGCCCGGGACCGGCGCCGCCACGAGGTGAGAGCCGACGGCAGCGGCCTGGCGTCTGCCGCGCGCCGTGAGGGCGCGGCCGTGGTCGTCGGGTCCTTGCGATGCGGCCTTGGCGTGGCGCAACACCCACACGGACCTGGCTCCTACAGGACGAGTCCCCATTGATGTCCCATGAAGGCGATGGTGGCCTGGCTCAAGCGTTGGGCGCCTGGCATCGCGATGTGGGTCCCGTCGGGGGCACGCACCTGGACCTCGTTCCCCGAGGCGTCGGGGAGGAAGGTGGCGTAGTGACCCTGGGGGTTCGAGAGCACCGGCCACGACGCGAAGTAGGTGACGCCGCTGTGCGCGGCGGCCTGGCCCGAGTCGATGTCGTTCAGATGCTGCATCTTGGCGTTGAGCGCGGGATCGGCCATGGGCGGCATCCCGATCCACATGACCCGGGCTCCCGTAGCCGTGGCCGCGGTCATGAAGGCGCTGACGCGCTTGGCATAGGCGGCGTTCCACGCCGGGGTGCCGTAGGCGACCGAGGTCGACCCGTCCACGAAATTCTGCGGGTCATTGGCACCGATGAACACCACGATGGCCTGGGGTTGGTATTGGGTGATGTCGCGCTGGAGCTCGGATTGCCAGTCGAAATAGTCCGACCGGGCCAGGCCCGTGTCGATGTGGCCGTCGAGCACCGCGCTCACGACGTCGGTGCCGGCGAGGTCATTGACGAGCGGCTGGCCGAAGTCGATCCCGAGGGAGTCCCCCATCACGAGCAACCGCAACGGGGCCGATTGGGTGGGCACGGCCAACGGCGCCAACCCGTCCGGAGCGGTGACCGCCGTCGTCGCGGTCGGTGCCGGCACCGTTGACGCCGAGGGCCCCGATGCCGGGGCGGTCGTCGGCGGCGCGGTCGTGGTACGTGTGGGCGGGGGCAGCACTTTGTGACGATGGGCGGGGGGCCCCTCGACCTGCAGCACGCCGGTCCCGGTGTTGCCGGTCCGCCCTATGGCGCGGTTGGCGCCCCCCACGACATGGGACAGGCCGAGCGCCTTCGACACCGCCGCGACGGGTCGGAGCACATCGATGGCCACGGTCCGACGTGTGCCCAGCGGAGCGTCCTGCGCCGAGTGCAAGAGCGTGGGGCCGTCGAGGACGAGCCACAGCGCGAAGCACACCAGGCCCGCCGCCAGCGCGTGCCGCCAGCTGACGTGCACCCGACCCGGCACGGGACGCTTGTGTCTCCCCGCCGCTGCACCACGTTTGCCCACAGCTGGACCACGCACGGGCCGGTCGGTTCCGTTGACGCCCTCGGTGGCGCCGAGGCGCGAGGCGCCGTTGGTCTCCTCGTCGTGCAGCGCGACGGAGCTGCCATCACCAACGTCGTCACCACCGTGGCGCCGTCCCCACTCCTCGGTGGCCACGGACGCGTTCCACCGCGGGTCCGACGGGTCCTTGTGGTCAGTGGGGTTGTCGGTCATGTGGTCCGCGTGTGCATCTGCATGCTCGGAACCGCCCCCCGGAACCTCGAAAACCGAATGCCGAACCCTCGGGTCCCGGCCCTAGAACTTGTAGTAGATGAACGGTGCGACGCCCTGTGGCCCGAGCGTCGTGATGGCGAGAAGAACGACCCCCAGTATGGCCCCTTGCACCACCCAGGGCTGACCGGCGAACTCACGCTGGGCCCGGCCGCCGAGGGACCTCGGCAGGTACTGCAGAGCCACCGCACCCACGACGGTGATCACGACCAGCGGCGTCACGAGCGGAGCGCGGCCCCAGGCGCTGAAGAGGCGGCCGATCAAGGTGGTCGCCGTCGAGAACGAGTCGGCCCGGAAGAAGACCCAGCCCAGACACACGATGTGGAAGGTCACGATCCGCTGCACCCAGACCCGGACTCTGCCGTCGGGCACGGGGTCGAGGCCCGCCGCGGCCCGGTTCGACCGGCGTAGATGGCCCACGACCTGGCCCGACCCGTGGATCGCCCCCCAGACAACGAAGGTCCACGCCGCACCGTGCCACAGGCCGCCGAGGACCATCGTGATCATGATGTTCCGGGCCACGGTGAGCCGTGAGCCGCGCCCTCCCCCGAGCGGGATGTAGAGGTAGTCGCGCAACCACCGCGACAGGGTCATGTGCCAGCGGCGCCAGAAGTCCTGGAGGTTGCGCGCCGTGTAGGGCGCGTCGAAGTTGTCGGGGAACCGGAACCCGAGGAACATGGCCAAGCCGATGGCGATGTCGGTGTACCCGCTGAAGTCCGCGTAGATCTGGACGGCGAAGCCGTAGATGCCGAAGAGGATCTCGAGCGCGGAGTGCTGGTGCGGCGCGGAGAACACCGGGGTGACGATGGCCGAGTCGACGTAGGAGGAGATCACCACCTTCTTGAACAGTCCTCCCGCCACCAACCACGCGGCCCGTCCGAAGTCGATGGCGGCCGGGTCGCGCTTACGCCGAATCTGCGGGAGCAGTTCCTCCCCCCGCACGATGGGCCCCGCGATGAGATGGGGGAAGAACGACAGGTAGACGGCCACGTCGAGGAAGTGGGCGGGCTGGAGTTGGCGGCGGTAGACGTCGATGACGTAGCTGAGCGCCATGAACGTGAAGAACGAGATGCCGACCGGGAGCGTCACCTCGAGCAGGGGCAGGAGCCGCCCCGAACCCAGGGTGTGGAAGAAGTTGTCCACGTTCACGGCCACGAAGCCGTAGTACTTGAACCATCCGAGGATGCCGAGGAGCGCGGCCACGGTGCCCACCATGGCGACCCGCCGGTGGCGTTCGTCCTCGAACCGGTGCACGGCGGTGGCACCCACCTGGGCGGTGATCGTCACCGCCGCCAACAGGAACACGAAGCGCCAGTCCCACCAGCTGTAGAAGACATAGCTCAACGCCACCATGGCGAGCTTCCATGTCCGCGGGTACGGGTTCAGCAGCCAGTTCGCCGTGAAGGCCACGGCGAAGAAGATGGCGAAGTCGATCGTCGGGAACAGCATGCGTGGAAGTCACCCGCTGTTCAGAGAAGGACGCACTCCGGGATCACGGGGGCGTAACGAACCCCGCGGAGGCTACTGCGCTCGCGACGCAACGCGACGACGGCGCCAGCCCCCCAGGTCAGCTGCGTGCTTTGAGGGCCTCGATCAACTTCGGCACCACCTTGTGGACGTCCCCGACGATGCCGAGATCCGCCACCGAGAAGATGGGGGCGTCCTGGTCCTTGTTGATGGCGATGATGTTCTTCGAACCCTTCATACCGACGAGGTGCTGGGTGGCGCCCGAGATGCCACACGCCAGGTAGACGGTGGGCTTCACGGTCTTGCCGGTCTGGCCGACCTGGTGCGAGTAGGGCACCCACCCGGCATCGACGATGGCGCGGCTGGCGCCGGCCGCGCCGTGCAGCAGCTTGGCCAACTCCTCGATCAGGGCGTAGTGCTCGGCACCCCCGAGGCCCCGGCCCCCGGACACCACGACCTCGGCCTCGTCGAGCTTCGGCCCGGTCCGCTCCTCGGCGTGACGGGCGATGACCTTGGCCCCGTTGGTGGCACCGAGCTCGGGCACCCCCGCCGCCACGACCTGGGCGCCGCCGCCGCCGGCGGGCTCGGCCGCGAAGGACTTGGCCCGCACCACGAAGACCCACGGGTGCTCCCCGGTGAACCGGGCCGTCGCCACCTGGGCGCCACCGAACAGCCCGTGCTGGGAGCGCACGTCGTCGCCGTCAGTCGTCAGGTTCACGACGTTGGTGATCACGGGCGCGTCGAGACGCACCGACAGGCGCGCTGCGATGTCCCGGCCGTCGTAGCTGGCGGGCATCAGGATGACGTCAGGGCGGTTGCCCGACGCCACGAGCGAGGCGATGGCACCGGCCACGGGCGAGCCGGGCAGCGCGTCGCCGAGGTCACCCACGTCGTAGACGGTGGTGGCACCGAAGTTGCCGAGCTCACCCGCCACCGCGGCGGTGTCGGCTCCCCAGGCCACGGCCTCGACGGTTCCGCTCATGGAGCGGGCCTGGGTCAGCAGCTCGAGGGTGGTGCTGGTGGGCTTGCCCTCGGCGGATTCGGCGAGGACCCAAACCTTGTCGATCGACATTCTCTTCTCCTGGGGTACGTGCGAGGGGGGCGGGTCGGCTCAGACGAGCTTGAGCTGCTCGAGGAACGCCACGATGTTCTGGTGGCCCTCGCCTTCGTCGACGACGATCTCGCCGGCCTTGCGCTCATCCGCGGCGGTGACGTCGGTGACCTCCGAGCGCGCGCCGGCCGCGCCGACCTGGCCGGCGTCGAGGCCGAGGTCGGCCACGGTCAACTGGTCCACGGGCTTGGACTTCGCCGCCATGATCCCCTTGAACGACGGGTAGCGCGGCTCGACGACACCGGCGGTCACCGTGACCAGCGCCGGCAGCGGGCAGTCGACCTCGTCGTAGCCGGCCTCGGTCTGGCGCTCGACGTGGACGCGACCGTCGCCGACCGACACCTTCTTGGCGAAGGTCACCGACGGGAAGCCGAGCAACTCGGCCACTTGGACCGGCGTGGTCCCGGTGTACCCGTCGGTCGATTCCGTGGCGGCGATGACGAGGTCGGGTTGCGCCCGCTCGATCGCCTTGGCGAGGACCTTGGCCGTCGACAGTGCATCGGACCCCTTGAGCGCATCATCGCTCACGAGAATGGCCTTGGCCGCGCCCATGGCGAGGGCGGTGCGCAGCCCCGATGTCTCACCCGCGGGGGCCATCGAGACCAGGGTGACCTCGCCGCCACCGGCGGCTTCGGCGAGTTGGAGGCCCATCTCGACGCCATAGGCATCGGAGTCGTCCATGATGAGTTTTCCCTCCCTGACCAGGGTGTGGGTCTGGGGGTCGAGGGTCCCGGGGACGGCCGGGTCGGGGATCTGTTTCACGCAGACGACGACGTTCATGGCCTCGATTGTTCCCGAGAACTTGCCCTTGGACCAATCCGCGTGCGGTGCCTTCGGCGCGCGGAGCCTGGGCGCGGGGGCCCGATCCCTCAGTGCCGCCCCAGGTGGGCGAGGGTGTCGGCCACCGAATCGGTGATCACGACGTCCACCCCGGCGTCGACGACCGCATCGATCTCGTCGGGGCGGTTCACGGTCCAAGTCACCACGGCGAGGCCGAGCCCGTGGGCCCGGTCCACGAGGTCGCCGCTCACCCGGCTGTGATGAGGATGCAGCGCCACGCACCCGAGCCCGGTGGCCGTCTCGAGCGCGGCGAGCACGTCGAGGGCGGGGTGCACGAGGAGCCCGAGCGACGGCGCCCCGTCGTGGCGCGACAGCACGGCGAGGGAGTCGGGCCAGAACGACGACACCAGGATGCGAGCTCGGGCATCGAGACCGCGGGCGAGGACCGAGGCCACGTCGAGTGCGACCCGTTCGGCCGGGTCGTAGCCGGGGTCGGTGGGGAAGTTCTTGATCTCGACGTTGACGACGGCCCCGGCGCACGCCGCCAGGGCGGGCTCGAGGGTGGGGACCCACTCCGGGAGCTGGTCTCGGCGACATTCGTGGATCAGCCCCGAGCCCGGGACCTCGGCGTCGTGGTGCACGACGAGCTCACCGTCCGCGCTCCGTCGGACGTCGAGCTCCACGCCGTCGGCGCCGAGGCGCAGTGCGGCGGTGAAGGCCTCGACGGTGTTCTCGCGCCAGGGGCCGGTCCCGCCCCGGTGGGCGAGCACCGTCACCGGGTCGCCGTGACGTCGTCGGGGCCACCGCTCCTCGGTGGCCGGGTCGGGTTGTCCGGCCGGCTCGGGTTGTTCAGATCGGCTGCCCACGCAGCGCACCATAGGCAGGACCGTTCCCGGCGACGATCGCGTTCGATCCGATGGGCAGAGCGGTCGGGCCCGGGCGAGACTGCATGGACAGCGCCAGCAGCGGACACTGCACGAGAACGCTGCCCATGCCTCGCCATTCCGTGCGAGAGATCGGGCGCCCAGTCTGACGGGGTCTTGGGGGAACCGCAGTTCGACGTGACCGCCCGATCCAACGCTACGCGCCTCGGTCAGCGCCGCCCAGCGGGGTTCCACCTGCCATGTGGCGAGAGAAACCACCTGGAGCCCGATGGCTCGGGGGCCACCGCACCACCGCCGTGGCGCCGCCCTTCCTCCGGTCAGCCGGCCTCGGGGGGCACCTTGATGGCGAGGACGAGCGCATCGAGCACCGCATGGGCGGATTGGAGATTCTTCGTCCCCGTGGCCCAGACCAGGTCCCTGGCTGCTTCGTGAGCTTCGACCACGAGGGGGTGAGAGAGAGGCAAGGGCTTCTCGCCCTGGGTCGCTGCCGTCCACGCTCGCAAGAACTTGCGGCGGCCCCGATGACGACCGCCATGTCCGCCACGTTCCCAGGTATATCTCAGATACGACC
>JADGOL010000181.1 GCA_017882995.1 Acidimicrobiales bacterium
CTGGGGACAAGTGTGCGGAGTACGCCGCCGCTGTCCCTATCAGGAAAGTGCGGCCGTCCACTGGCTGCGCCGACTGGCGAGCCAGTCAGCGTCGTCTCTCATGCGATCGACGTGTCCTTCTGCAATCAGCCGGGCGAACCCCTCGTCGCCTGCTGCGGCTTGGGTCTCGATGCCGATAATGCTGGCGTGCATGCGCTGTTCGATGACATCGAGAAACCCCTCCCGTTCCTGGAGTCCGTAGGCGTCGCACAGAAGCCTGATCCGTCGGGCGATGTCGAGGGGCGCCCCGAGGCGGGTGGCGTGGTCAGGTGTGTGGATCGGGGCGAAGGTCCACGCCGACCACGCAAGGTCCCAGGAGGGCATGGCCGGACTGGCGAGGTCCCAGTCGATGATCCCCACGATCCGTCCGTCTTGGAAGACGAGGTTGTAGGGGGCGACGTCGTTGTGGCACACCACCTCTTCGTTCGTGATGGCGGCGGTGGTGAGGTGCCAAGTACGAGAGCCACGAGGACGAAAGTCGCGGACGGCCTCGTGGTATTCACCCAGAATCCGGCCCGCCTGCACAAGTGTCTCGTCAGCCCAGGCCCACGCTGGCCATGGGTGCGTGGCGCCGATGGTTTCACCCTCGATGAAGCTCAGGACCTCGCGTCCCTGGTCGTCGATGCCGAGCACTCGCGGGGAATAGGCGAAGCCGACGTGTTCGAGATGGCGGAGCAACTCGTGCACGACATCCATCCATGGTCCCGTCGATCGACGCACCGTGTCGCCGATCCGCACGACAGAGCCGACGTTCCCGCCGAGCAGAGGCTCTTCCTCGTCCACGCCGACAGTGTGCACGAGGCTCGGCAGCGGCGAACTACTTCCGGCAATAGTCATCGCCTCGGCGGCGAGTCCGGCCTAGGGACAAGTGGGCAGAGGTGCTCGCTCGGCTCGAAACGACCACGCGGCGCTCGGCGGGCTGTTAGGGCCTCACTTGGCGCATCATCCGCTCGCGGTCACGGCCGTACCGGTGGAGCACCCAAGCGCCTTGACCGAGTCCGAGGGCGGCGAGTATCTCGACAGTTGACAGCAAGAAGAAGGCGGGGACCCAGTTGGGCATGACTAGCAGAGACGCTCCAAGGGCTACGCCAGCGAACAGGCAGACCGCGGCAAGTAGGGCTAACCCCGTCGCGAGCATGTCGAGACCAACGAGGCCCAGCCGCCGAACGATGATCACCACTCCGCCCTTCTGACGAGGCCTCGATGCCCTCAGCAAACCTAGCTGGCCCCGAGGGGCCACGGTCGCCCGCCACCCAGAGCCGTACGAGCGCATCCCGGCATACGTCATCGCCCCGACGGTGAGGGCGAGCTGGAGAGAACTGCACGAAGTGCGCCGCCTGGACCCACCTCGATTTGGGTCGGCCCAGAATCGACGAACCCCAGTAGGGTCGGACGATGGGTCCACAAGGGTCGGAGAGCGAAGACCCACCCGAGCGGGACCGAGGTTGGGATCCGATGAGGTACAACACGGACGAGCCGTGGGAGACCCAGCAGTCGGGTCGGTTCTTCTCTGGTCTGGCACACCGCACGCGGGGGTCCCCGGCAAGGTTCGTACTACGGGTCGTTCTCGCAGCCGGGCTCCTCCTCTGGCTCGCCCTGATCGTGAGCCAGTTGTCGAGGATCCTGTAACGGGTCACTGGGCCGCGTATGGCGGGAACGAACCGGCAAGGGTCATCGCGTTGGCACCGAGATCGAGCTGTGCAGAAGTGCGCAGAGTCGCTCAGGTCAACCGTCATCGCGTCGACTGGGTCGGTGGCGATGGCCGAGAAGGCAGGGAGTCCCTAAAGCGTCGGCTCGTCGGGGCGGAACCGGATCGGCCGGACCCAGGTGGCATGTACTTCCAAACTGTCCTGCTTGCCCTCCCGCCAGGTGAAGTCGACAATCTCGTCCTTTTCAAGTGTGCGCGGGCCCGGCATGTCGATGACCGACCACAACACCCACACATCGCCCGGTACGTCTGGCGAGGCGATACCGCCTCAGCCCCTGTCGGTGAAGAACTTCACCCGTCCCCTCGACGGTTTTCCTCTCGCGAGCCGATCGTCCACCACCGCATTCTGCTCGCTCAATGCGTCCCGGGCAGCCACTGAGCAGCGGGATGCCCGCTCCGAGGCCCAGCCGCCCAACGAAGGAGAACCGGCAACGGACGCCGCCTCGACGGCGAGGTCGGGCTGGGGAGAAGTGCGCAAAGTACGCCTCTGGGTCGCTCACCCTCGGAGTGGATATGGTCGATGATGTTGGCATGGAAGCGGCGGGCGGCACTATGGGCGGCAGCACCCGCCGGGTTCCGATCGGCCTGATCGCCGCCGGTCTTGTCGCCACGTTGGTCGTCGGCCTTGGCTTCCTCGTGCTTAGGCCGTCATCGCCCGGCTACGCGCCCGGTAGCTCCCATGCCGCCGTGCTTGGTGCCGATCCAGGCTGTCCGAACATTCCGTATCAAACGGTGAAGCTGGGGAACCGGACCTGGACTGCTGAGAGCGTGCCTGACTCGTTGAGGTGGGGGCCACCTGTCCACGGCGAGATCGTGATCCTTCGGCCCTACGTCGTTGCTGCCGCGGTCTCAAACGGCAACGTTCCTACGAACTGGGGCGACCCGCCTCAGGCCCGGTTCGACTACGACGGGGGAAGCATTGACCTTGCTGGCGGACCACCACCGCCGGGGTGCGCCGCGGTCGGTTAGGCGACGCCGAGTACTTTCCGGCAGATGTCATCGCCTCGGCGGGGGGATCGGGCTGGGGAGAACTGCGCAGAGTACGCCGCCTCGTGGGCGGTAGGTCGAGCACGCTTGGTCCCGAAGAATGGTGGCGTGCGGGCTGAACCTTTTTGGGGCCGTGGGACTCTATGGGTTGGATGGCTGACTTCGATGCGTTCTTCGCCGAGTCGTATGCGCCGGTGGTGCGCTCGTTGACGTTGGTGTTCGGGAGTCGTGTCGTGGCCGAGGATGCGGCTCAGGGGGCCCGAAGTGGTCGGGAGTCGATGAGCGTGGTCGGGAGTCCGCACGTCGATCTTCCCCAAGAGCATCGCCGACGAGGTCCGAGAGCTCGTCGACGAAGTGCAGGCCACTGGCGGTTCGGACGCGTTGCTCTTCCCCGCCGCCCGCGGCGGGATCATGCGACGCAGCAGCTTCCAACAGATCTGGGCTCGAGCAGCCGACGCCGCCGGGTGGCCCATGACCACTCCCCTACGACGCAGCGCCGGCTCCGGCGAGAAGAACAAGGGATGGCGGTGGACCGGAGCAGCCCGGTGGTCCCCTCACGACCTCCGCCACGTGGCCGCCTGCTGGATGCTCTTCGACGTCGGCCTCGATCCGGCCATCGTCGCCGACAAGCTCGGACACGCCGACCCTGCGTTCACGATAAAGCGCTACGTCGGAGTGCGAGGCGACGCCGACGCGACAGCAACTCGGCTCACCGACGAGTGGTAGCTCCCGATCCCGATCTCGATCTCGCTGACCTTCGGGTTATGAGTCCCATCTGAGCCGTCCACAGCGTTTTTCGGTGTTGGTCTGCATCCTCCCGATTCGGCTCTGACCAGGGACTTTATCCTGGTCACCGCCTCCGACCAGGATCAACGTCCTGACACGCTTTTCAGCCGTTGTAGGGGAAAAGTAGGGATGGCGGGCCCCGCTCAGACGTTTGGTGCGACCGACTGGGGCAGGCCTTGGCGACGTGGTCTTGGCTGGTGTGTGGTTCTAGGCCTGAGCGTTGATGGGTGTGAAGGTCACGGTCGATCCGACGGTTTGGACGCGACATGGGCTCGGTGGGTGGATGGAGATGATGACGATGTTCGGGAAGGTCGGGCGGACGGGTGGGCCGGGTGGGTACACGATGGTGTCGATGTTCACCGTGCCGACCGACTGGATGGTGACCGAGGTGCGCTGGTAGGGCCGGTGCTCCTCGGGAGCATCGACCACCGACTCGCTCGGCCTCTGGATGAGGCGCGCGGTTCAGGCTGGTCGGGTGTTGCGGCTCACGACCCAGGCTGCAGCCAGAGCGGCGATGCCGATGCCGGTTACGGCGCCCCAGAAGATCTGCGGTATGCCACTGGGTGCGTGAGTGACGCCGAGAACGCCGGCGGTGATGGCGATGGCGCCGAACAGGATGTAGAGCCAAG